>NZ_JAKJSP010000058.1:0-44392 GCF_050337085.1 Photobacterium sagamiensis
GTCAATTTTATAAAGGGGTTGGTGATTACCATTTAATGAATACGTGTAATCAATGGACTGCCAAAGGGCTTAAAAGTACCGGAATGGATATATCGCCAACATTTAAATTAACCGCTGGCAGTGTTATGAAGTATGTGGCAGCGAATAATTCGGCCCTAACAAGGGCAATCAACTTGCACAATTCAAACGCCACTACGGCTTGCCGGTTATTGCCGACGTTAGCTCTGTAACCGAGATAAAAAGTGCAATCAAGAAAGTGACTAGTAATGAATAACATCTTCCTTATTGTTTTTCTCCTTATGCAGATCTCCTTGATTGGTGGAAGATAAAATCCATTGATGGTTTAACCATTACCGCAGCGCCTGCCAAACACACTTCCGAGCGAGGAATGTTCGATAAAAACAAAACGCTTTGGGTCTCCTATGGTATTCAAGGGCAGAAACATAACTTATACCTTAGTGGAGACTCTGGTTGGCATAAAGGGCTCTACGAGATAGGGAAACGACTAGGACCTTTCAATATGACCTTCTTTGATATATACCCAAGTTACCTCAAGATGCAGGATTCAGAGTGATACCAGCCAGTTCAATTCAAGGAAAATGTGCGAAGGAATGACAGGTCCTTTCGAGTGCATTTGACACAGAAGTGGGCTGGCTGGATCACTCCCGAAGGGCGAGTTTTCCAGGTACTAATGTTGCGTTGCTGATTTTTGATGTAGAGCGACTATATCAGCAAATCAGCGCCTGACCTTAGCGCCTGGAAATTCTCGCTGAAACGAGCATCTTGAGGTTACTTGGGTATAGGAGCCTATGGTGAACAGAAAGGTTGGAAGGAGGTCCATTACACCCCCGAACAGGCTGTCAATGCACACTTGGCCGTAAGGGGGCAACTGATGGTGCCTAGCGGCTGGGGCACATTTGATCTTGCACTGTTCGCTTGGCATGAACCGATCGAGCGGTTTTTGAGAGCAGCTAATCAAGCAGATATCAATTACCTTACACCTAAAATTGGAGAGGTCGTCATTTATGGGCAGGTAGGTGGCCGTGATGCATGGTGGAAACCATTTATCAATAAAACTCAGTAAACTTGTAGACATACATGATTGAACAACCATTCACTATGCCACTCATTGTTGTAGGTAACCAATATTGATCACGGCTTTATGGGCAAAAAAGCGAGCAAGTTTGTGGACGTCCGGTTTGGGTTGAAACGGTTTTTAGTGAGCCCATGCCCTCGATGGTCAGGTTTGTAAATTTACAACATCACTAAATGGGCAACATGGAGTCAGCGGTACTTTATGTCATCGTTCGGTTCAATTTTATGTCAACTTATGGTGCGAATCGCTTTCTAACACATTGATATCCTGTTGCTGGTTATGTCAAGCTGCAAGCGACAGCTCGCATTTCTCCCATAAGCTTGCAAGAGCGGCGCTTTTTTCCATTAAGCAAAAATGAATGGTCATGCATTACTAGCACGATAACGCTGAGTCGCTTCTGCCCCTTATCAATTTAGAGTAATAGCTCCCTACAATGGACTTGTCTGTTAATTGTCCTAAATTATCTAATGCTTCATTATGTATTTAGTTGATTAAAGCTCTAACCTATCAGTGGGCTAGAAAGTTGGGTGCAGGTCAATCCCGCTCTGGCTGGTGACGCCTGAGCGGAGCGTTAGGCACACACTCAAATCCATTTTATTTTGGGGAATGACATGTCAGCAAAGACGGTTAATGAAGAGGCAGCCCAAACAGTATCCCCACGCCAGTGGATCAGATTAGTTGTGGTGTATCTCTTAATCCCGCTGATTTTATTTATATGCGGTGGGGACCTCGGCTGGTGGCAGGCGTGGCTATTTTCCATGCTGATCTTGGCCGCTGGTATTGGTGGGCGCATGTGGGCGGAACAACGACATCCCGGATTAACAGCCGAAAGACAAAATATTGAAAATATCAAAAACGCAAAAGCCTGGGACAGAGTGCTTGCTCCACTGATGGCGGTGAGTGTCGGGTTTCCTATGGTCATTGTGGCAGGGCTGGACCACCGCTATAACTGGTCCTCCGAATTTGCGCTATGGCTCATCGGAATTGGCTTCATTTTGATCTCGCTCGGATACGCTTTCGCTGCATGGGCATTGGCAGAGAACCGCTTTTTCTCCAGCGTGGTGCGCATTCAGACGGATCGAGGGCATGTGGTGTGTGACAGTGGCCCATACCGGTTTGTGCGGCATCCGGGTTATGCCGGAAATATTCTTGCACTGTTCGGTATTGTTCTTGCTCTGAGCTCGGTATGGACACTGATTCCTGCGGCGGTGGCATCAATCATCGCGGTGATTAGAACCGTACTTGAAGACCAGACTTTACAGGAAGAGTTGCCGGGCTATCGAGACTATGCACGACGCGTGCGCTATCGGTTGATTCCTGGGATATACTGAGAGACCTGAGTGGTGATGTCCCAGATCAGAGATTGAGGTCCAACAGAAAGAGTTGCGCGCCGCCTTACTAGGCTGAATCATTTCTGCCCCAAAGCAATTTTGCGCAACAAAACGGTGGGCTTCCTCGTTAGAAGTTTGCCCGACTTTTCCTTATGGCAAACCGCACACTGCCGATGCACGGTTTCTCCCAGCTCCGCGCAAAGAAAGGATTCTGCTAAATTTATAACTGTATAAAGTTATGTGAAAAGTCGCTATGGAGGTGATAGTAATGGCTTATGTTCTTTTTGCGGTCACGATTATCAGCATGATGGTATGCCACTATATAGCGAAGAAACGTGGATTAAAACCAATGCACTGGGTGATTATTGCTGCAATTATAGGCCCCTTGGCAATTCCTCTTGCTTTGTTGGTAAAGTCAAAATCGAAGTAGCTCATGCCAGAAAGCGGTTTAGTTGAGTCGCTTTAGGATAATTAGCAATCCAGAGCTTATACTTTGTACTTCGGCGTTAGCGAATTTGCGGCTGACACGGATCTGCCCCAAAGTTTGTTAGTGCAAAAGCTCACTCATAACCTGTTAACCTGATTTGACCATATCTGAGCTAATCCGTTATTTGATTGGGTAGAACGCTCGAAAGCTCCTAGTCGCGTGCAAAATCGGTGTTTTTAGTCCAAACGGTCTACATGAATGGTTATGCAGTCGAAGGAGAGGAACCCTGACTGACTCATGCCCCATACCGAGTGACGCAGTAACAGTATAAGATCGTATCTATCTTATGACTCAATGTAGATGAGCCATGAAAAAATCCGCCTTTATTGCGGATTTATAGATAACTATTTTCTGGCAGTAAGGCTTCGGTAAGCCATATCGGTCAAGTAGTCATTCAGCCGGTGTGATGCTGCCACCGCTTCTTCTGCATCAGTGTGGCTCACCGCTCTTAGTACCGCAGCATGTAAGGATGAAGCTTCAGTTAGATCCGACGTATCATTTTTGTAGGCAAACCAAAACCGGCGTGACAGGCCTTGCAGTGGTGCCATCGCAAGCTGGAGATATTCATTGTTTGCCGCCTTTACCAACAAATTATGGATCTGCTTTAGAAGCGCTGCATAAGTAAGATCATCTTTATTTTTTGCACATTCTTCCAGGCTTGACGCCAGTTCGAGCATTTGCTGTTTTTCTTGTACCGTCGCACGAGATGCGGCATAGCTGACACAAAGCGCTTCGATATCCCGGCGCACTTCTAAGATTTTTAACTGGCTTTCTACAGAAATCGCGGGAATTTGAATCCCGCGACGCGGATGAATTTCTGCCATCCTTTCATAAGACAACCTTTGCAGCGCCTCTCTTACCGGTGTTCTTCCCAGATCTAAGCTTTCAGCCAGCTGCTTTTCACTCACCATACTCCCAGGCTCCAGCTCGCGAAAAATAATCATGCGCTCTAATTGATTGTATGCAACATCTGTCTTATTCACTGAACCCATAGTCATTTTTATCTTATTCCCTCAGGTAATATTTTAGTGAGCGATCTCACGATAAGAACATTTGCAATTGTATCACACAAGAATCAGGAATATATTAAAAACACACAGCTGATATATCAGGTGTACATCAGTAGTCTATTAGCGAGGTAATAATGAAAGATTGGGAAATTGTTCACCGTTTTGAAGCCGTACCGGATCTGCCGATCTTGGCTGAAGTCGACGTCCTGATCATTGGTGGCGGTGCAGCAGGTGTGGCAGCAGCGGAAACAGCTGGTCGCATGGGTAAGAACACTTGGCTAATAGAGAAATACGGCTTCTGTGGTGGCGCGGCAGTGGCTGGGCTATCAGGTACTATCTGCGGAATGTACATGGCAAGTGACGATCCAAATGCTCAGCCAGAGCAGGTCGTATTTGGCTTTACCGAACGTTTCCGCCAGGCGCTTGCCGACAAAGGTGGCGTAACTGGGCCTCAGCGCTATGGCAAAACCTTCACTGTGACCCATGATCCTCTGGTGTGGCGTGAAATCGCTGATGATTTCTTAGAGCAGGCCGGTGTTACTACCTTATTCCATACTGCCGTCACTGGCGTGATCATGGATGGCGATGCTTTCCATGGCGTAGTGATCGAATCTAACGCAGGTCAAAGCGTGATCCTTTCCAAGATGATTGTGGATGCCTCTGGCGATGCTGCTGTTATCGCCCGTGCAGGGATGGATCATTACTTCGGTGATAACGGTCGTATCCAAAACCCGACCATGTTCTTCCGTATTGCAGGTGTCGATATGGACAAATATCTTGGGTATTACGGTGATGACACCATCTGCCCGCCTAAAGTCACTGAAAATATTCTGGCAGCTAACCAAAGTGCCAAGTATGACCTGCCCCGTCACAAGATCTGGATCTTCCCGACCACTCGACCGGGTGAATTGATGGTGAACGCGACACGCTTGGCGGGACAGGATGGTCGCATGTTAAACGTCATTGATCCGAAAGATTTTACCGAAGCAGAAATCTTTGGCCGCCGCCAAGTCCGTGACTACGCCAAGTTCCTTAACAACTATGTACCAGGGTGCGAAAACAGCTATGTGGTGGATACCGGCGTTGAGGTAGGCATTCGCCAAACCCGCTCAATCGTGGGTGTAGAAACACTTACCAATGACGATGTCGTGAACTGCCGCAAACGAGAAGATGGTATCTGTCGCACACCCTGGCCAATTGAGTTGCACTCAGGCGACAAACCTAAATTGCACTGGTTGATTGATGACTATTATGACGTACCGTTCAACACATTAGTCCCAGTTGTAGGTGAGAACATCATTGTTGCCGGTCGGTGCCTCAGCGCAGAACACGAAGCGCTAGCTTCCGCTCGTGTTACAGCTCAGTGCTTCGAGTACGGACACGCAGCCGGTATCGCGGCAGTGAAGGCCATCGATGAGGATAAACGAATTCGCGATATCTCTGTGCATGAGGTTCGCAAAGTAATGATTACCAATGGCAGCAAATTATAATTAAGGAAAGGTCATGAAAGAGTCCATCATTAAACGAGTTGAGATTTACGCAGTTGCCGACCGCAACGCAGAAAGCCTGCCTTGGGCAGATAATCAGGAGCCGCTACTCTATACCAACAACATTGTTCGCCTGATCACTGAAGATGGCTTGGAAGGTGTGGGTGCCACCATCAGCTATACCGAAAACGACTACGATCGCTGCATTTTAGAAGCGATGCGTACCATAGTACCGGGCCTGATTGGTAAAAATGCCCTGATGACAGAGGAGATCAACAGTTGGCTGATGAACCGCTGTTCATGGGGCGGTCTGATTGCTAAATCTCCGATTGATATTGCAGCCTGGGATATTAAAGGCAAAAAAGCGGGCATGCCGTTATACATGATGCTGGGTGGAGCGCGTAACAAAATGCTGTCTTATGCCTCTACTCCAATGTTCGACACGGTTGAAGAGTACTTCCCATTTATTGATGGCTGTATTGATCACGGTTTTAAAGCCATCAAGCTTCACTGCTACTGCGTGTATAAAAAAGATCTTAAGCTAGTTAAAGCGGTGCAGGAGCGCTATAAAGATTCTGGCATTGCCTTAATGCTGGATACGGCAACTTTCTACAACCAGCAAGAGGCATTGAATATGGCCAAGTTGCTGGATGAGTATGGCTGGGCTTGGTTCGAAGCGCCGGTATCTGATTACGATTACAACACTTATAAGCGCTTAGTCAAAGAGACCAACCTTGAAATTTCAAGTCATGGTAACTGCCTGCTGACCCTTCAAGAAGTGGCTTATGCACTGGCCAACAACATGTGGTCAGACGTTCGCCAAGACGCTACCGTCTGTGGTGGTATTACGCCACTGAACAAGTGCTTTGCTCTTGCTGAAGCTCATGGCAAAAATTTGGAGATCCAGAGCTGGGGCTACACCATTACCCAGGCAGCAAACCTACATGTCGCACTGGCTCACAATAACTGCCGTTTCTTTGAGCAAGCCTACCCGTATGAGAACTTTGAGCTAGGAGCGAAGAACGTAATTCGCACTGATAAGGAAGGGTATGTGCACGCACCAGAAAAACCAGGCCTAGGTGTTGAAATGGATTGGGATATTATCCGCGAAAACGCTATTGGTCATTATATCTTCGAATAATAAATATATCTTAATTTGTAATGGAATTTATCACTTCCATATCTTACCTCTGAGACAATATGGAAGTGATTTCATCCTAAAGGGACACATCAAGATGAAGAGTACGACAGAAAGAAGTAACTTTGATAAGTTTAGTATTATAAGCTCCTTAGTTATTGTATCAATGATATCCGTTTTCTTTTTAACCAACCCTGATCAAGCAATAAAAATTGCTGGCGATATATTTACCCTTATTGCATATAACTTTGGAACTCCCATTCTTTGGTATGCTTTCGGACTTGTTATTCTTGCCGCTTTTTTTGTATTTAGTAAATATGGCCATATTCGTATGGGGAATGAGAAACCAGAGTTTTCTACATTTTCCTATATTGCAATGATGGCACTGGCTGGTGTAGGTTCAGGCACTGTGTATTGGGCATTCTTAGAATGGTCTTATTACATCAAGACACCACCATTCGCTATTGAAGCTGGTTCTGTAACAGCGGCTGAATGGGCGGTTACCTACAGCCTGCATCACTGGGGGATCATTGCCTGGGCTATCTATGCTATTACAGCAATTCCAGTTATGTACTCTTTTTATATCAGAAAGAATCGCTCATTGAAGATCAGTGACGTTGTTATGCCGATGATCAAAAACCAAGCAACAGCCAAAATTGTTGGTCGTGTTATTGATGTGATGTATCCAATTGCGCTTATATTTGGATTAATCATCGTACTGTCTCTTGGTGTGCCAATTATTTCGGCTGCGGTATCATTGCTTTTTGGTATTGCAAATACCTTACTTCTTAAATTATCAATGATTGCTATTGTTGCAGCGTTATTGATTGCAAGTTCTTTCTTTGGCATTGAGAAAGGCATGCAAAAAATCAGTAATAATGGTACCTACTTTGTCGTTGCTTTAGCTCTGTACATTCTAATTTTTGGCCCTACTCAATTTATTCTTGAAAACACTAGCTCATCAATTGCAATCTGGGCGCAGAACTTCATTAAGATGAGTCTGTATACGGATGCTATCAATCAAGCTAAATTCCCTCAGTCTTGGACTGCTTACTTCTGGGCATATTGGATGATCTTCATCCCGCTAATGTGTGTGTTTGTTACTAAGGTCTCAAAAGGCCGAACCATTCGTGAAGTTGTTGTTTGCATGATTGGTGGTGGTACAGCAGGTATTGCAGCACTCTTCTCGATTGTGGGTTCGTTCATGATGAAGACGCAACTTGATGGAAAGGTCGATATTAGTCAGATGGTGTCAGATGGCCAGGCGAGTGAAGCCATTGTTAAAGCACTTGATACATTACCGCTATCTTCAGTAATACTGGTTGTATTCATTATTTCCACATTCTTGTTGCTGGTTACTACCCTGGATGGTTCTGTATTTACCGTTGCTTGTAATACGCAGAAGAAATTGGATGAAAAGAATAACCCATCAACCTATTTGAAAATATTCTGGTGCTTGGTTATCGTCGCGCTGCCAACCATCTTTATTACTGTTAATGCTCCGGTGCAGTCAATGCAATCAGCAATTCTAATCTTTGCATTGCCGATTCTGCTATTAACCTCTTATATGTTATATCAAACAGTTGGCTATATGCGTGAAGACTACTCACATCTTAATGTGATGGAAATTCAGGCCATGCATAAACTTGCGCTTGAAGCCGAAGAAGAGCAGAAAGTGCCAGAAGCTGTTGAGGTCGCTTTAACAGAAAGCCACCAACAGGCGTAGTAAATAATCAGCACAGTGTTAGCTGTTCTACCAATAAGAACAACCCTTGCTTTTTGCTGGGGTTGTTCTCATCGTGTGATTAATAAGGTTGACCTCTCCCCCACAAGCCAATCCCCCGTCATACTTCGCCAGCCACCTCAGCAGTGCATCATACTTACCACTCCGCTACCTTGATGAATGCCTTGATTTTGTTGAGGCCTACCATCTATTACCTTCTAAGGCACTTCATCAAACATCTAGTGGGCCATAGAAAATTAGGAACTAATAGTCCACGATTTCAAGGTGAAGAGCTTGTACCATATTTTTCTTATCTAAAGAGTGATATTTAGGTCAAAAACACTAACTCGTTCCTATCCTTAAGCGTCTTAGACAGGCTGATTATGAACTGCATAGCTAGCCGTCGTTTCTGCATTTATTGATCTGGATATGTGGAATTAAAGATGCGCACTCCTTCCCGTTAGCAAGCGTTTTAGTGTGTATTACAAAGTCGGTAGCTGAGGTAAATACTGCTCGATGTGAAATACTTTTGCTTATGGCAAAGGGCATCATTAGGCCATTAACTCTAACTCATTTATGTCCCGTTTCAAGGTAGATTACTTCGCACACTTCCCGCAAGCGAGCTATGTATACATGTCTCTGCTAACTAATATCACGTGAAGATGTAATCCGATCGGTTAACATCACAAATCTAGAAAATTCCCTTATACCAACAGGTTAGCGCCATTAGAGCAATAGTATTCCTTGCTCTTCCGAAATTATCGCAAGGAGTTTTTTATAAGTTCTTGTTTTAAATGACAAACTTATTCTTGCTGTGTCGTGAGATGTCTAGAAGTCCTTCCGGTATTTTGTATCGATTTCCGGTTTATTGCCCTTTTATCTACATAAATAGAGAGTCGTTAATCATTTTCATGTGTCGATATATACTTTACTATATATCGATATTTTGGTGGTGAGGATAAAGTGATGGGAACGGTTAAGAAGTTTGTCTCGTTCGTCGTTTCAGCTAGTCGTCTGGTTTCAAAAAGAGCTCTTGTTTCAGCGACCTGCCTGGTGATATCGATAGCGCCTTCTTATGCTGCTGAAAAAATCACTGTTTTTGCAGCTTCTTCTCTGACTAATGCGATTACCGAAGTGGCAGAGTTGTATAGAGACAAAACAGGTATTCGCACGAGGTTGTCTTTTGCTTCTTCTTCAACCCTGGCAAGGCAAATTGCGCAAGGTGCACCGGCGGATATCTATCTCTCAGCGAACAATAAATGGATGGATTATGTGTTCCAGCAGCAAGTGATGGAGCCTGAAACACGCCAATCGCTGTTAACGAACTCACTGGTATGGGTTGCGCCTAAGTATTATTCCGATGACAAGATTGAAGTGACAGCCAGTTGGGATCTCAGTCAGGCCCTTCAAGGGACACGTCTAGCGGTCGGTGACCCGGCGCATGTTCCTGCCGGACGTTATGCCAAAGAATCATTACAAACATTAGGATTGTGGCAACAAGCAGAGCCTCTGTTAGCAAGGGCCAATAATGTTCGTTCAGCATTAGTTCTGGTGGAAAGAGGAGAAGCAATGCTTGGCCTGGTCTATAAAACGGATGCTTTAATTTCTAAGCAGGTAAAGCTGATAGCAGATATACCGGCGAACAGTCATCAACCGATTGAATACCCTGTGGCAATTGTTAAAGAGAAGTCACGGCCAGAGGTTAAAGACTTCTATCAGTTCTTACAATCAGAGCAAGCGATAGCGGTCTTTTCAAAATACGGTTTTGGGGTATATCAATAGTGTTAACTGAATATGAGTTACAGGCGTTGATGCTTAGTCTGAAAATCGCAAGTGTGGCCGTGATTTTTAGCCTGCCACTTGGCATTTTTTGCGCTTGGTTGTTAGCTCGATGTCAGTTTGTTGGTAAGTCACTTCTTGATGGCTTAGTGCATCTTCCGTTAGTGTTACCACCGGTCGTTATTGGTTATTTGTTGTTGCTAGCAATGGGACGTCAGGGTTTCGTGGGGAAGTGGTTATATGAATGGTTTGGGCTGACATTCAGCTTTAGCTGGCGTGGTGCAGCACTGGCGGTTGCCCTTGTTTCATTCCCGTTAATGGTGCGGTCTATTCGTCTGGCACTGGAAAGTGTTGATCGAAAATTAGAGCAGGCGGCGCGTACGCTGGGCGCTAGCCCGTTAAAGGTTTTTTTTACAATAACATTGCCATTAACACTTCCTGGTATTCTCACTGGTACGATTTTGGCTTTTGCCCGTGCACTGGGCGAGTTCGGCGCAACCATTACTTTTGTGTCGAATATCCCTGGAGAAACGCAAACCATCCCCCTAGCGATGTACTCATTTATCGAAACGCCCGGGGCGGAGAATGAAGCCGCACGGCTTTGTGTCATTGCGATTGTGATAGCGCTAATGTCGCTGATGGTTTCTGAATGGCTAACGCGAATTGCCCGAAAGCGTTTGGAGGCTTAATGTTGACAAAAGATGGCACCATGAGCAGAGAAAGTATGTTGAAAATAAATATAAAGCAGCAGCTTGGTGAGCTGGTGATGGATCTTAAACTCGACTTGCCAATGACGGGGATCACCTCGATATTTGGCCGTTCCGGAGCAGGTAAAACCTCTCTCATTAACGTGTTAAGTGGGTTGAGCCAGCCAGATGAAGGATACATCGCACTTGGAGAGCGAGTATTATACGACAGTGGGAAAAGGATATATTTACCTCCCGAACAGCGTCGTATTGGCTATGTTTTTCAGGATGCTCGTTTATTTCCTCATTATACCGTGATTGGGAATCTTAACTATGGTTGCCAGCATAAAGATCAGCAGCATTTTGACGATGTTGTGGCGCTACTGGGAATTAAACATCTATTAAAGCGTTATCCGTCATCCTTGTCTGGTGGTGAAAGACAACGTGTTGCGATTGGCCGGGCGTTGCTGACAAAACCAGATATGCTGCTGATGGATGAGCCTTTAGCCTCGCTGGATCAGCCGCGCAAGCAAGAACTTATGCCCTATCTGGAAAGACTGGCGAAAGAAGTGAATATCCCTATTCTTTATGTGACCCATAGCTTGGATGAGATATTGCGTCTGGCCGATCATATGGTCATGATTAACCAAGGTAAAGTTGTTGTGTCTGGGCATGTCAACAGTGTTTGGGGATCACCGGAAATGCGCCCTTGGCTGCCTTCAAAAGAGCAAAGCTCACTAATTAGTGCCCGGGTTAACGTCAATCATCCTCACTATGCGTTAACCCAGGTTATGCTAAGCCATAATGCCTATTTGTGGGTGAGTCGATTGCCACATCAAAGGGGAGAGTGGATAAGGGTGCGTATCCATTCCAATGATGTATCGTTAACGAAATCCAAACCACAGCAAACCAGTATTCGTAATATTTTGTCGGCACGAATCGATAAGATCCAACATGATCAGGAAGAGCAAAAGGTGGAAATTAAGTTGCGAGTCGGTGAAACGCATTTGTGGGCCAATATTACACTCTGGGCAGCCGACGAGTTGAACCTGAAGGTTGGTGACGAGGTCTACGCGCAAATCAAAGGTGTGAGTGTGACTAAAGACGATTTAGCGTAGCCTCTATTTTTACAGGTTATCGAGTTTCAGAAATGTTCCCCATGGTCTGTCTAAATCTTCATTGGTTAACCCATTAATGAATTCTGAAAGGTTCTGATTAATTAGGGTATTTATGAGGTAGTTTCGTTCACTTGTTTTTATCCTCCAGCTACCGTATGTTTTGTGATTATGGATTAGATTCATGGCGATGGATCTGATCTCTTGATCTGAGTGATGACAGGCCGCATCCAGGACCATCCACGGGCCGATTCGCTGAGACTGGTAAAAGAGAACACCACTGTTTTCGTATATTACAAGTTGGTTGTTTTTCGTGTTTTTATTGGTCGTACTGTACTCTAAATATCGTAGTTCTGGATGGATCTGATGGTGAAAAGCTTTAACTGCGGCAGAAATCCCTAATAACTGAGGAGAACCCTGATCGCAAAGCCATTGAGTTAATGTGGCAATACCTTCATAGCGAAAATTGGCGAATACGAGCCAAAGTGGCCAGTGTTGATTATTCTCATCGCTTGGATCAAATTGCCCCCACAGATTTAAATGTGTTTCTCTATCAGTATCAGTATCAGTATCAGTATCAGTATCAGTATCAGCATCAGCCGTATAGTATTGGCTTGCTTGTTGGTCTTCTTGTTCGATTTGATACCAGATTACGAAGTGAATAAGTTGATTCAGCCATATGGAATATTGACTATGTGAGATAGGATTTGACTTCATAACTTGATAACGACGAAGGATAGAATCGAGTAACAAATGAGATGATATGCTGAAATTGATATATTGGTCGTCATGGGATTTTTCAGGGTGAAAGGCTGTAAGTTTATTAGAAATTGATTGGTTAATATCATCCAAAATATCGATAACAAAAATCCTTTTTTCATGAAATGTGTTTGCTGAAATATCATTTATAACATTAAATGCAGATTTAAATTCTGATTGTATTACATCGAAAAAGCAGTGAGCAGTGTCATCAAAACAATGCTGTGGAAGGACATGCTCAGACGGTTTAAGTTCTTGTATTAAATCAGTTAACAGGGTGGTGTTTGGGAATCTTATCAGGAGCTTGAATTGTTCATAATTAATTGTAGTAGCTGGAGTAATATCAGTTTCTGCTAATGTGATGTTTTGTGCTTCCATGACAATACCTGCCCTTTTTTATTATTAAGATAATAGTAGTTGAAAAATAGAGCTGCATTGTAAAAAAATAGGATGAAGGATACGAAAGTATCTTCTTGTCGTAATTTTCATAAAAGAAACTATATATACTGGCGAGCATGAAAAGTTGATGAATAACGATAAGCTGGATTTTTAGTTGACCGAAAATATCGAATGACAGTTAACTATCAAATGTGCGTATTATTGTTTTGTTATATTATCGTCATAATTGCCGTTAATTATATAATGGTAACTGCCATATTCTTATTAGATTAGAAATACCTTATGCTTCGGTTAATATGTGTTTGATTGCATTTTGTCGTAGATTTTAGTTTTGATTACAGTCTGTGATATAAGCTTTCTACTGTGTAAAACCCATAGAATCAAAGCCATACGAATTAATTAGGCTATTTTTATTCTGGCTATGTCAGACTTTTGTCAATTCGTCTGTTTTTTGACCGATGCTTGTTGAAACATGAAATCAATTACGGGTATATTAGCCGTGCTTTTATATCAGCGGCTAAAAATTCCATTAAGGGGTTAATTTCGGATCATTAAAATAATTTTGAATAGTATTTTACTACTCAAAATATTGATTGATATTAAATAGATAAATACGATTAAATTGGAAGTACCCATGCGATTATTCTCATTATTATTTGTTTCTATGTTCTTGATTTCAGGATGTGGTTCTGGTGGTGGCTCAGACAGCGGACAGGACAGCGTCTCTAACTCAGGAAGCGACATTTCAAATTCCGGTGATTTCAATGGAACACCATCAAACCCGGATGAGGATAATGACAGTATTCAAGGCCCGGTTGATCCTGGTAATGGCGGGTCAGGTACGGAGTCAGATCCAACACCAATCGAAGGTTTCGAGCAAGAAATGCTGACAGCGGTTAATGCAGCACGAGCTACCGGATATGACTGTGGTGGAACCTTTATGCCGGCGGTAGCGCCGTTGACTTGGGATGCTGATCTTGAGCAAGCTGCATTTGTGCACTCTAGCAACATGGCTAACTACAACTTCTTTAGTCACACGGGTCAAGATGGCTTAAGTGTAAGTGACCGCGTAACAAATCAAGGTTATAGCTGGCGTGCAGTCGGAGAAAATATCGCTGCGGGTCAGGACGATGTTAACGCTGTAATGACGGGTTGGTTAAACAGTCCAGGCCACTGTAAAAACATCATGAGTGCTAATTTCACTCAGATGGGCGCATCATTTGTGAATAACTCTAGCACGCAATATGGCATTTACTGGACTCAGGTATTTGCGGCTCCAAGCAGCTAATATTATTGAGCGCTGATTGTTATCCCTATTGGTATTAATGACTATCAGAACCTCTATCAGCGCCATCGGGCCGTCACTGAAATAGTGGCGGCTTTTTTAATTAATAACTCTAGGTCCAGTTTATATTGCAAGGCTCAGAAACACTCTGCTTCTACCTATCTTTACAACATTGCTAAGCCACTGCCTCTCTTTCCCTAACCACATCTGTAGCTTTACTACCAGTTATTGCCGGGTGAAACCTTTCTGAGTTCAAGCTCTTTCTAAGCATTCTCTACGTTGGCGCAGTTGCTACGTGACACTTTCGTTGCTGGTGTCGTGGAACTGATTATTTTCGATGCGAAATATAAATTATAGTTAGCGATATGCATTTATTATCACTATATTTATATAGTTGGGTTCGAATTCAACAACTTAAACAAGATTAATTAGTACGGTGAATTGTCTGTTCACTCAGAAAGTATCAAGGAGTAGATATGAAGCGTTTGTTCACAGCGCTCGTCTTTTTCTTTGGCTTAATAGGATCCTCACAAGCTATGAAAGCTGAAGATGTAAAATTGTTCACCTTAGAAAATGGCATGAAAATAATCGTGGTTGAGGATTACACCATCCCTAACGCCAATATGTATCTGTTTTGGAAAGTAGGATCTCGTAACGAAGTGCCAGGCATTACCGGGCTTTCACATTTTTTTGAGCACATGATGTTCAATGGTGCAAAAAAGTATGGTCCGAAGATGTTTGACCGGGTGATGGAAGCGGCTGGCGGTGCAAACAATGCCTATACCACTGAAAATTTAACGGCATATACTGACTGGTTTCCGGCAAGCTCATTAGAAACGATGTTTGAATTAGAAGCGGATCGTATTGCGAATTTAGATATTAATGCTGAAGTACTAGAAAGTGAACGTGATGTGGTTATGTCTGAACGCCGAACCGGACTGGAAAATTCTAATTGGCGGGTGTTGAATGAAGAGGTGAAAGCTGCAGCATTTCGCGCACACCCCTACAGCTGGTCAGTGATCGGGCATGAATCGGATATTATGAACTGGAAACTCGATGATCTGATTGAATACCATAAAACGTACTATACGCCGAATAATGCGATAGTGGTTATTTCGGGGGCGGTAGAGTTTGAACAGGTTAAAAAGTTAGCTGACAAATATTTTGCACCAATACAGGCGCAACCTAAACCCCGCGATGTCCTTACCATTGAGCCAGAGCAGAAAGGTGAACGTCGCGTTTATGTTCAAAAGTCCTCGGTTAGTACTCCAAATATGATGGTGGCATATCATGTACCGCATGCAATGCATCAGGATTTTTACGCCTTATCTCTGTTAGAAACCATTCTAGGCTGGGGAAATAGTTCCCGTCTTGAACGAAGTCTGGTCGATAAAGGTCTGGTCATTTCAGCGGATACTCATATGTCGATGTCAATTGACCCGAACCTGTTTTATTTTTATTTGGTTGCCAGCGAGGGAATAGGTATTGAAGAAATTGAACAGGCGTTTGTTGCTCAAATTAATGATTTGATAGCTAATGGTGTTTCAGAGCGAGAGCTGACCAAAGCAAAGAATATGAAATTAATGGATTTCTACCGTGAACAGGAAACCATAAATGGGAAATCAAGTAACATAGGTACCTATGAACTATTTTTTGGTAATTACGAAGCACTGTTTAACGTTCCTGAGGCGTTAGAGAAAATAACGGTTGATGACATTAAGCGTGTTGCTCATATCTATTTTCGTAAATCTAACCGCACGGTTGGTGTATTAGCGGCTAAGGAGGATCGAGACTAATGAAAATAAAATTAACTCAATTGGCCAAACTGCAGACAACTCGGGCGTCAATTCGTTCTCGTTGCTTGCTACCCGTAATACTTATTTCTGGGGTGTTACTGGCAGCGTGCAATACAATACCCTCAGAGCAATTAACGGAACAGTCAGCAGGGCAACCTTCAATACAATCTACAATATTGGCCGCACCACTACCGACAGATCAGCAAGCACAGACGAGGGTACAACAGGTTGAAATTAGGGGAGAAACAAGTTCAATATCTTCGGGGACGGCTCAATCACCTTTTATTTTTGAAGATAAGACCGACACGGAGCGTCTAGCAGGTGCTCAAAACCAAGCATTTATTGGTCATGAAGAGGACTCTGCGGTGGCATCTAAAGGATTGTTTAAGTTTCCGAGTTATACAAAGACGGTATTGTCGAATGGTATGACGGTTTACTTGCTTGAGAAACATGATATACCGCTGATTACGGTCAAAGCCGTCGTGAAGGCCGGTGCGGTGAATGATCCTATTTCAGGTATGGCATCAATGACAGCTGAAGGTTTGTTGCTGGGCACGAAAAAATACAACAAGAAGCAGATTGAACAGATCACCGATGATATTGGCGCAGGTTTTGACTCAGGTTCGAATAAGGAGTCTAGCTTTATTACAGCCGACTTCTTAGCAAAAGATTCCGATGTTATGTTCGATGTTATCAGATCGGTTTTAATTGAGCCGAGCTTTGATAAAGAGGAGTTTGCTAAATTTCAGAAGAAAAATATGGCACTGTTAGCCCAACGTAAAGAAAGCCCGAAGAAAGTCATTGGTGGCTATTACTCAAAATTTGTGTTCGATAAGCATGCTTACTCCAACCCAATTGACGGTGACCCGCACTCTATTTCAACATTAACACCGACTCAGCTGATTAATTTCCATGGGATGTTTTACCAGCCGGTGAATACCGCTATCACTGTGGTAGGAGACTTTAATGCCAACTTGATGAAGCTGGAGTTAGAAGTACTATTTTCTGAATGGAAGAATACTCAGCCTGTACCGCAGATTGACCTTAACTATGCTGTACCTGTCATGGAACAAAGCCGGGTATTGGTGGTAAATAAAGATAATGCTACTGAAACGACCTTTATGTTTGGCGGACTCGGAGTTGCAAAAGGTAACCCTGATTACATTGGTATTCAGCTAATCAATACCATTTTAGGTGGTCGTTTTACATCATGGCTTAATGATGAACTGAGGGTGAATTCGGGTTTAACCTATGGAGCGGATTCAGGATTTAGTGCTTGGTCGCAATCGGGAATATTTTCGATTAGTTCGTTTACTCAGACCGCATCGACAGAGCAAGCGGTTGATCTTGCGCTGGCGACTTATGATCGTTTGTGGCAAAAAGGTGTGGATCAAGCGACATTAGATTCAGCTAAAGCATACCTGAAAGGGCAGTTTCCACCCCGTTATGAAACGTCTGAGCAGCTTGCCGACATGCTAGGAGACATGTTTGTCTTCGGTATTGATGATAGCTATGTCAATCGTTTTGAAAGCAAAGTGGATGCATTAACACTGGAAGAAACACAATCGCTGGTCAATAAGTATTTCCCTAATAAAAACTTGCAGTTTGTGATGATAGGTAAGGCGAATGAGTTGACGCCATTTGTCGGAAAATATGGCTCTGTGAAAACGTTAAATATCACTGAAACAGGATTTGGTGGCTGATGCTAGTACTCTTTCACATAAATTATGAATAGTTGAAGGACCTAAACACGTCATCCCGGAATTGAGGAACGAGATATCCGGGATCCAGCTCTAGCCGTGTGATCTTTAGATTCCGTATAAGTTCGTTCCTCACTTTACGGAATGACGATGTTTGGTTACTAAATCGTCAAAACTTCTGTGCTGAAGTACTAGCGGGTTGGTTAAAAAAACTGTTTTGCAACACGGCGGCGCCATATTGGGTCGTCTAAAGGTAAATCATGTCCGGCACTGGTTTTTACTATATTTCACAAGTTACAGTTTCTTTGCTGCCTGAAGATGATATTCCTCTGTTGCGCTAACCCAGGCTGGGCGGTTAATAATTTTGCCTAGAATGAACGTGGGGAACACACAGAGCAGTAGCGGAATTGATTCGTAAAGATAGGTTGCGGCTAATGCATCTTCATTATTGATATTATTAAGCAGTGCCAGAAAACCAAAAATTACACCTAGCATTGTTAACACCGAGAAGATAATAAGAGTTAGCCCTAGAAGGTCACGAAAATAAATCTTGGCAGCATTCAATTTATGTTACTCCTTATATCAATTGCATGAAATAGCGCATTATTCCCGCTGCATGAACTGTTATCACGATTGGTATTACTTAATATAATTGCAATTGTTATGCGATTTCATGTCATGTGGTGATGAACTGGCAATTTGGCTTTGCTTTAAGATCAAATATACGCTTCATTTAGATGTGTATTTTGACTTACATCATACGAAAGTGTGCCTGATTGGTATCAGAGGTGATTGATAAGCTTGCGATTAGGGTGTGAAATTTTATGATGCTGAGACTAAGACACGTTTATGTCACCTTGCAATGCCCAGTGAAAAGCGTTGTAGAATATTTCTTTTCCACCTTCAGGTATTACTTTGCCATGGGCCAGAATAATGCGGTCAAAAGGCCAGGTCAGAATTTCTTGCAGCGATTGACGAAGACGGGTTTTGTCAGTGAAAGACAGCCGCCAGTAATAAGGCATGGCAGGCTTTTGGTAGCAGCCGTTAAGTATTGCCAGGCCAATTGTGAGTATATTATGGCTGTCAGCCATCCATGCTAATGTGTCACCGACGATCAGGGTTTTAGATTGAGGATCGCAAAAAACAACTTCTTCCATTTTATCGCTGCCGCGTACCAATGTTTGTAATAACTGGTGACGCCAAAGTTCCGGTGTATTTGCGCTGAGCGCATCATCAAATACCAGATCTGTTCGTTTGTTTTGTAATCCTGGAGGAGCAAAAAAATAGGCTTCAGGGTAGGCAAGCCACCACTCAGACAGAAATAAGTGGTGGCTCATATTTGGTGTCACAACGGCTTGTATCTGACCGAGCTTGGTTAATTCAAGCTGAAGCTGGGTAGTTAGCTCAACCGGGGAATGTATCAGTAATTTATCGTTATCTAATCGAATAATAGTCATGCGACCGCCGACAGGTATGCCACTCACCTTGAGCGGCATGTCCTGATACCAGATGCGACCTCGACTCCATTCGATCATAGGTTATCCTTAACCTGTTTTCCTTGTGTGGTTATTCAATTAGTTATGCCATCAAAAGCCCATTAGTTTCAATAAGTTTTCTGCAGTTTCTATTGCTTGTTGCCGATTCGCAATATTCAGTTTCTGGTACAAATTACGGATATGAGTTTTGATCGTGGTGGAAGCCACATCTAACTCCGATGCAATTTGCTCGTTACTGTAACCGGCATAAATCAGCCCCAGTACCTGCCATTCTCGTTGTGTCAGCGGACTGGTTCTGATCAATTCCGGAATATTTGGCAAGTTCAGCAGTTTTTCAACAAAATTCTCATCGAAATGTACTGAGCGTGTACGTTCTTTACTGGTCATCTCGCGCAGTAATTGTTGTGCACGATGAAGTTCCAGTTCACCCAGTTGTTTTGTTTCAACCAGTTCCTGAAGCAAATCGCAGATTTCATTTGCATCACACAAGAAATTTCCGATCATGCCCGTACTGTTAGTCAGAATTAACGCTTCTTTCAGGTGGTTAAGCGCTTTTTCTCGCTGCCCCTGCATTTTGCAGAGCACAGATTCCAGTATAAGGTTTCGGTTTCTGTCTGTGACGAGGTTATGCTCTTCACTACCTTCCTGAAGCATGGATAATACTTCTTGTGCTTGATCAAGATTATTTACTATCAGGCTTGCACGGGCAATGTTACGCCATTGAAGTTGCTGGAAGTGGTTACAGGCTCCCTCTGGACGCTCAGCCTGTTTAAGCCAGTCAGCGATTTTGTCAGTTTCGCCCTTGGCCTGCCAGTAAAGCAAGTTAGCTAAATCGGCATTGGCTTTCCAGTCAATGTGGTAAACCGAGCGTTTCATCAGGCTGTTACAGAGCTCTAAATAACGAGCCGCCTTGTCTAATTCGCCGCGGGTTATCGCTATTTTTGCCAGCATAGAGTAGGCATGTAATGATTTTGTTTCATCGAATGGCGCAAGTACTTCTAAGCTCTTATGTGCACACTCTTCAGCTTCATCCAGTCGGTTCCAGCACCATAGAATTTGCGCACGCAGGCGGAGAAGAAACTCATGCAGCGGCACTTGTTGTAAATGTTGCTCTTTTACCAGTTTGTATGCCTGATCGAGTAATTCGAATGCAGACTGCACATAACCTTGAGCAACCAGAATTTCACTTTGCTGCAGCAACGCCCACAGCGCCTGATGATAAACATGGTACTGACGTGCCATTTTCTCAGTTTGCTGCATCATAGGTAACGCCCGGCTCAGATTGCCTAAACAGTGATGTACTTCGCCCACGACAGAAGTGGCAACAATACGGCTTCGGTAAGTCGTCGATGGTAATTGCCCCAATGCTTGTTCTGACAATATCAAGGCATCTTCTGGCTTACTTTGATTGATCGCTACCTGAGCGCGAAGCGCATTGAACTCACCCTGAAGTGCATCATCTAATACCAGATCACGCTGATGCATTTCGGCTTCAGATTCTGCAATTAGTTCGCCCACATCGTTGTAACGATGCTGACTTTGTGCAAGCCACGCACGTAATAAAGTCAGGCGAGGTGTGCTGAACAGTTTGTCTTTACTTAATGCAGCAATGGAATCTTCCAGCAGCTTTAATTCGCCATGGTGGAACATACCCCAGCCATGATTGGTGAGGATCTCTATGGTGAGATCTTCATTTTCACTTTTTAAGGCATGGACTAATGCTTGTTGTGGGCGGTTTTGCTTCAACCAGGCTTTGGCAGCACAAGTGTGCAATTCTGAACGCTGTTGAGGTATCTGCGAATAACGCTGGTGACGCAAGAATTCGGCAAAAAGATTATGGAAACGGTACCAGTTATCAGCACCTTCCAGGGTATTGAGGAACAGACCAAAACGGTTGAGTGATTCCAGTAAGGCTAAAGCATCATTACGGCCTGTTAGATCCGTAACGAGTTCTGCATTGAACATATCAAGTACAGAGCATTGCAGTAAGAATTGCTGTATGTCTCGATCTAGCTGATCGAAGACTTCTTCTGCCAGGTAATCCCATAAATGGCCACGGTTGAAATTGGCCATTGAAAGAGCCGATTCCGCCAGGTTATTTGGCGTTTGCTGGGCGTGAAGTGCGATTAATTGTAATGCTGATGGCCAGCCTTCTACTTGCTCTCGCAAGGAATTAAGAACGGTACTTTCTACGTCTTCTGCAATACGCTTATGGAAAAATCGTTCGGTCTCTTCCTGATCGAAAGCCAGTAACTGGTTATCGACCTCAATGAGAAGATCACGAACACGAAGATTCGCGGTTCCGAGAGGGGGCTGAGTACGGCTGGTTACAACTAGGGTCAGGTTGTCGGGCATGTGCTTAAGGAAGAAACGCATGCCTTCATGAATGTCGTCGTTGGTGATGACATGGTAATCATCAAGAACTAAGTAGGTTTGCTCGTGATAATCTGTAAGTTCACCAAATAGTTCACTAAACAGGGTCGTCAGGCAGGCAAATTGGCGACGCTCTGCCATTGCCTGGGTTTTTAAGCACGCGCTGTTCGTTGCCTTGTTGATGGATTGCAGTAAGTAATTTGCAAACCTGAAGGTATCGTTATCGCTCTCGTCGATATTGAACCAACCAGTATGAGGATGCTCGTTCAACCACTGAGCAGCCATCGTGGTTTTTCCATAACCGGCAGGAGAACGAAACAGTACAAGACGATAAAAAGGTGCTTGGTCGAGGCTTTCCAGCAAACGCGGGCGAAGAATTGCATTATGAAGGCGTGCCGGTTTAGTCAGTTTCGATGGTATCCACATAGTCTTGTTATCTTTTGTAAGGTTTCAAAATCCAATTTGATTTCTGGTAAGTCTTGTACCAGGAATAGATCATCTTCATGGCAAGTATGCCGCGAAGAAATAAAATGATGCACGAAATTGCTTTCACATCATTTGACCTTGCCCATAACTTTACCTTTCTAAGTCGATGAAAAGGTATATCTATCGCATCTCCTCCCCAAAATTATGAGCCAGCTCACAGATATAACATCTAAGAATAATGATTAAGGTCATAGTTGCACATGAGTTTTATACATAACAAATGTGAGTTATGTTGCATACATGACAGTCTGAACTTTTGTCTCCACCCTGAAACTATGGCCAAGGTCACAAAAAACACGGGGTTTCATTACCTACGCCCCTCTGACTCATCCCTCATCCTCCAAGGGGCGGGAGGATGTTTTTAAAGACAAATACAGGCAGCATAGACAGCAGTTGGAATAATCCCAGAGAGAGAAAGAACCATGACAACACGTGGTCAGACACAACAATTTGATAAAGCGGCTTTTAAAGCGGCAGTACAAAAACACTTAGTTACTACTTACGCAAAAACGGCAGAAACTGCAGACACACGTAGCTGGTATCTTGCAGTTGGCCGTGCATTGGCAGAAATCAGTACTGGTAGCTTGCTTGAAACAGAAAAGTTTGTAGCTGAAAGCAATGCACGTAGTGTTAACTACCTTTCACTTGAATTCTTAATCGGCCGTCTGACGGGTAACAACCTAATCAGTATGGGTCTTTATGAAGATGTGAGCGGTGCGGTAGAAGAACTTGGTCTGAACTTATCCGACCTTCTGGAAGAAGAGCGAGATCCTGCTTTAGGTAATGGTGGTTTAGGCCGTCTTGCTGCTTGTTTCATGGATTCGTTAGCCGCTCAAGAATATCCGGCTGTGGGTTACGGCCTGCACTATGAGTACGGTCTGTTCCGTCAGTCTTTTGAAAATGGTCGTCAGGTTGAAGCGCCGGATGCATGGCGTGGCATTGAAGGTTACCCTTGGGAAGTTCTTCGTCCAGAATTGAATCAGACGGTTGGCCTATATGGTCGTGTTGAATCATATATCAATGAAGACGGTGAGAACTGCCGCCGTTGGGTACCCGCGATGACCGTTGAAGGTATTGCCTGGGACCTTCCTCTAATTGGTTATGATAATAAGAGCGTTTATCCACTGCGTTTGTGGGAGTGTCGTTCACCTGCACCATTTAACCTGGCTCGTTTTAACGACGGTGATTACGTAGGTGCTCAGTACAGTCAGTTAGAAGCGGGTAACGTGACGAAAGTTCTTTATCCGAATGATAATCATGATCAGGGTAAAGCACTACGTCTGATGCAACAGTACTTCCACTGTGCCTGTTCAGTAGCAGATATTCTGCGTCGTCATTTCGCGGCCGGTCACAAGATTGAAGATTTTGCGAAGCTTGAAGCGATTCAGCTAAATGATACCCACCCAACGATCGCTATTCCTGAGCTGATGCGCATTCTTCTTGATGAGCACAAACTTGATTGGGATGCGGCATGGGCAATTTCTTCTAAGACGTTTGCTTATACTAACCACACCTTGCTTCCAGAAGCACTGGAAACGTGGAGCGAAGCGCTTATTGCAGAGATGCTGCCACGCCACATGGAAATCATCTTTGAAATCAACCATCGCTTTATGAGTCTGGTTGAAGAGAAATGGCCTGGTAACAATGAAATCAAGCGCAAGCTGTCGATCATTGAAGAAGGCCCGCAGCGCATGGTACGCATGGCTAACCTTTGTGTAGTGAGCACCTATGCCGTAAACGGTGTAGCAGCCCTTCACTCAGCTCTGGTTAAGCGTGACTTGTTCCCTGAATTCCACGAATTATTCCCAGGACGTCTTCACAACGTAACCAATGGTGTTACCCCGCGTCGTTGGGTGAAATACTGTAACCCTGGCCTGTCTGCGTTGATTAGCGAAAAAGTGGGTGATGACTGGCCACTGAAGCTAGAAAAAATAGCAGGGCTGGAAAAATTCGCTGACGATAAAGCTTTCCAGAAGCGTTACATGGCAGTGAAGAAAGAAAACAAACAGCGTTTGGCTAACTGGGTTGAAGAGAACATGGGTATCGAGCTAGATACTGATGCCATCTTTGATATTCAAATCAAACGCCTGCACGAATACAAGCGTCAGCACCTGAATCTGATTCATATTCTGTCGCTGTATCACCGTCTGATCAATGATCCGACATTTGACATGCACCCGCGCGTATTCTTCTTTGGCGCAAAAGCAGCACCAGGCTATGCGCTTGCTAAAGACATCATCTTCGCAATCAATAAAGTTGCTGACAAGGTGAATAATGATCCTCGCCTTGGTGGCAAGCTGAAGGTTGTGTTTATCCCTGATTATCGCGTAAGTCTTGCAGAAATTCTGTTCCCGGCTGCCGATGTTTCTGAGCAGATCTCTACTGCAGGTAAAGAAGCATCAGGTACCGGTAACATGAAGTTTGCCCTAAATGGTGCCTTAACGATCGGTACGATGGATGGTGCAAACGTTGAGATGCGTGAAGAAGTGGGTGATGAGAATATCTTCATCTTCGGACTACTCGTTGATGAAGTACAAAAACTACTGGAAGAGGGTTACGACCCATACCGCTACTATCATGCTGATAGTTTACTGCGCGCCTCACTGGATCTGTTGGAAACTGATGAGTTCACACCAGGTAAGCCTGGCCAGCTGGCGGCAATTCGCCATAACTTGCTGGACGGTGGTGATCCGTACCTGGTACTAGCAGACTTTGCTGATTATGCGAAGACTCACGAGAAAATTGATGCTGAATACCGTGACCAGGCAAACTGGGCGCGTAAGGCGATTCTTAACACTGCTTTGATGAGCAAATTTAGCTCAGACCGCAGTATCCGTGATTATGCAAACAATATCTGGAACTTAAAACCAGTTATAAAAAAGTAAGCGTAGCGCGTTAATACCACTTGTTTGTTAACTCTTATTGCTAGTTAGCAATCTAATTGAGTTAACCCATAGCTGGTAATTAATATTCTTTATAGATATCAGCAAAAACTAACATCGTAGCGGCCGCAAGGCCGCTATCGGAGAGAACGATGAAAGAAGATAATGTATTAAAACAAGTTGCTGAAATGGTTGGGATAGCAGACCGCTATGTCAGTGCTTGGGGCGATGAAGCTAAAGTTGAAGATGAAACGATTCTGCGTTTATTAGCGGCACTTGGCTACGATACTAAAAATGACGAAGCCCTGTTAGAATCTGCCCGTAAAAAGCACCGCCCTGACGTACTTGCGCCTGTGCAGGTCGTTCGTCGTGATGAACAACCAATGCACATTACCTTACACCTTGGTGTCAGTGCTCGTATGAGCGACTTCAGCTGGCGTCTGCACACCGAGCAAGGCAAAGTAATGGAAGGTTGGTTGCAATCGCAATTAATTTCAGATGATCGTGAAAGTGGCGGTCCGCTTGTTTTTGCTTTGCCTGATGATCTGGAAATGGGTTATCACAAGCTTGAAGTCTTCCGTAAGCGTCGTAAATCTCCGTTTGAAATGACACTGATCGTGACACCAGAGTCTTGCTATAAACAACCCGCGTTGTTGGATGACAAGAAGCTTTGGGGCACCAGTGTTCAGTTGTACTCTGTTCGTACCAACCATAACTGGGGTATTGGTGATTTTGGTGATCTGAAACAACTGGTTTCTGACATTGCTGCACGTGGTGGTGATTTTGTGGGCCTTAACCCAATTCACTCACTATTCCCCGCAAACCCTGATGGCGCAAGCCCATATAGCCCGTCTTCTCGCCGTTGGCTAAACCTTATGTATATTGATGTAAGCTCGGCTCCTGAGTTTGCACTATGTGATGCTGCACAGCAATTAGTTGGCAGTTCAGAATTCCAGCAGCGCCTGGTTGAAGCACGTAATACTAACTGGGTGAACTACAGTGAAGTGTCATGCCTGAAAATGGCCGTGCTGCCATTATTGTTTGAGACATTTACTGAGCGTCATCTAGACAAAAAAACAGCACGTGCTCAGAAATTCCTGCAGTTTGTTGAAGAGGGTGGCGATAGCCTGCTTCATCAGGCCGCATTTGATGCATTGCATGCAACATTGAAAAAAGAAGATGACAGCACCTGGGGCTGGCCGGCATTCCCTGAAGAATACCGTCACTTTGATAATGCAGCGGTTAAAGCCTTTATCAAAAACAACTTCAAGCAAGTTCAACTGTATATGTACCTTCAGTGGCTAGCTGATACTCAGCTGGCAGAAGTGAATGATCTTGCCGAAGAAAAAGGCATGGCAATGGGTCTGTACCGTGACCTTGCTGTTGGTGTGTGTGATTCCGGTGCCGAAACATGGGCTGATCACGGCGCGCTATGCCAGGACGTAAGTGTTGGTGCTCCGCCAGATGTTCTTGGTCCGTTAGGCCAAAACTGGGGTTTGCCTCCGTTAGATCCACTGGTACTGAAAGAAACAGCGTACGAACCGTACATCCAGTTACTGCGTGCAAACATGCGTAACTGCGGCGCACTGCGTATTGACCATGTATTAGGTCTTTTGCGTCTTTGGTGGATCCCTAAAGGCGAATCTGCGAAGAGCGGTGCATACATGTACTACCCGGTTGATGACCTGATGGCAATCCTTGCGTTGGAAAGTCACCGTTATCAGTGCACTGTGATCGGTGAAGATTTGGGTACTGTACCTGATGAGATTGTTGAAAAACTGTCAACGGCAGGTGTTCATTCTTACAAGGTGTTCTTCTTTGAAACAGCAGAAGATGGTGGTTTCCTATCTCCTGGCCATTATCCGGCTCAGTCAATGGCGGCATTGTGTACACATGATATGCCAACCCTACGTGGTTTCTGGCACTGTGATGATCTGAGAATGGGTGAAGAATTAGGTCTTTACCCAGACAAAGAGCAATTGTCTGGATTATTTGACAGTCGTGCCGAAAGTAAGCAAAAAATTCTTGATAGTTTGAACTGGCATGGTTATCTTCCTGAAGGGGTAGGCCACGATGCGAGGTATGTACCAATGGATCGCAACCTGAGTGAAGGTATGCAGATGCATTTGGCTGCAAGTTCAAGCGCATTGCTGAGCCTGCAATTGGAAGACTGGTTGGAAATGGATAAGCCGGTCAATATTCCTGGCACGGTTGATGAGTATCCGAACTGGCGCCGTAAGCTTTCTACCACCCTAGATGATTTATTTACACGACAGGACATCATTGACTTAACTCGTCGTTTAACAGAGACACGAGCAAATGTCAGTCGGGGTAAGTAATTGAGCTGATTATTCATGAGAAAAAACGGTCAAATACCGTGTTGAAAATTTTATAATTAGAACCACTAGTACTTCGTCATTCCGTAAAGTGAGGAACGAACTTATACGGAATCTAAGGCGCACACGGTTAGAGCTGGATCCCGGATATCTCGTACCTCGATTCCGGGATGACGTGTTTAGGGGCTTCAACTATGAATAATTTATGTGAAAGAGTACTAATTATTGCAATTTCACCACGTAGTAGTTGACCGTTTTAGCCATGAAGAACGTTCATTCACTCATATTAATAGTCAGAGAAACTAATCAGGAGTAGTGCGTTGGACACCATGACAGTGACACGCAGTGAGAAGGAATATATGCAGCTCGAAAGCGCTGCGTTTTCAGACCCGTTTTCATTCTTGGGCCCTCAGTATCAGTCAAACGATATCGCACTTCGTGTGTGGATGCCGGGTGCTGATTCTGTTAAAGCTGAAACTGAAAATGGTGAGCTATTCTCTCTGACAAGAGAGGCCGAAAGTGGCTTCGTTTTAGAGGGAGAGCAAGACTTTACCACTGCAGCTTATAAGTTACATATCGGCTGGCTAAACGGCGAGCAAACCATTAACGACCCATATCAATTCCACACACTTTTACCTTCAGGTGATGCCTTAACGACCCCTTCGCAAATGCATAGCGAAATGGGTGCACAACTGATCACCTTAAAGAAAGGTAATAAGCCGGTTTCTGGTGTTCGTTTTCTGACTTTCGCTCCGAATGCTTCTGCTGTGAGTGTGATCGGGCATTTTAATGCCTGGGATGGTCGCCGTCACCCGATGCAGCGTCTGGATGACGGTCTTTGGGGACTGTTTATTCCAGGATTGGAAGAAGGTACACAGTACAAATTTGAATTAAAAGACAGTGACGGAAAAGGGTTGCCTCATAAAGCCGATCCATGGGGCTATTCATCTGAACAGTACCCGTCTTTTACTTCTATTGTTTATGACCAGTCGCGTTACCAATGGCAAGATAAAGCTTGGCAGACGCGCCCGGTCACAGTCAAACATCAAGAAGCATTGTCATTCTACGAACTTCACGCTGGCTCTTGGCGCAAGAAAGACAATGGTGACTTCTTAACGTATCGTGAGCTTGCGGAAGAGCTGATTCCGTACCTGTCTGAGATGGGGTATACCCACCTTGAATTGATGCCCGTTTCTGAGCATCCGTTCTATGGATCATGGGGCTATCAACCAATTGGTTTGTTCTCTCCAACGAGCCGATTCGGGACGCCTGATGATTTCAAATATTTCGTCGATCAATGCCACCAGGCAGGTATCGGTGTTGTACTTGATTGGGTTCCAGCTCACTTCCCTTCAGATGATCACGGCCTTGCAAATTTTGATGGCACAGCGCTGTATAACGACTCCGATCCACGTCGTGGCTGGCATCAGGACTGGAAGAGCTATATCTATGACTACGGCCGTGAACATGTTCGTCGTTTCTTAGTATCGAATGCACTGTTCTGGTTTGAGCATTATCATATCGATGGTCTGCGTGTTGATGCAGTCGCGTCTATGTTGTACCTCGACTATTCGCGTGAACACGACCAGTGGATCCCTAACCATGATGGTGGCAACGAGAACTACGATGCCATTAGCCTGCTGCGCTGGATGAACGAAGAGGTCTATTCTCATTATCCGAATGCGATGACGATTGCTGAAGAATCTACCGCTTTTTCTGGTGTCTCTCGTCCGACTGATATGGGTGGTTTAGGCTTTGGATTTAAATGGAATATGGGATGGATGCACGACAGCCTTTCTTATATTCAAGAAGAGCCAGTGCACCGTAAATACCACCACAACACGATTACCTTCCCGCTAATTTATGCATTCAGTGAGAATTACGTACTGTCTTTGTCGCATGATGAAGTGGTTTATGGCAAAGGTTCATTACTGAATAAGATGCCGGGTGATGAGTGGCAGAAAACCGCTAACCTGCGTGCTTACATGGGTTACATGTATGGCCAGCCAGGTAAGAAGCTGAACTTCATGGGTGCAGAGATTGCACAAAGCGCAGAATGGGCACATGAAGGTCAATTAGAGTGGCACTGGTTACAGTATCCTCGTCATAGCGGTATGAAAGCGTTAGTGAGTGATCTGAATAAGCTATACACCTCAACACCAGCATTGCATGAGCAAGATTGTTCACCAGAAGGTTTTGAATGGCGTGTTCAAGATGATGCCGAAACAAGTGTATTAGCGCATGAACGTATTGCACTGAATGGCGACAAAGTATTAGTTATTTCTAATTTCACGCCAGTACCTCGCGAAGGTTACACATTAGGTGTACCAACTGAGGGCGAATATGAACTAATACTGAACACTGATGATGATAAATATTGGGGTAGTAATGCGCCAGTTAAGCCTGTTGTGGCAACAGAGAAAGTAGCAAGCCACGGATTAGATCATTCAATCCGTTTGAACTTACCTCCGCTATCAACAATGTTCATGGTATTTACCAAGAAATAAAGTGTTATCAGAATCATCACAAACTTAACGAAAAAGCCCGTAACGAATGTTACGGGCTTTTTTATAGAACTCAGCGTTTGGGCAAAGTTTATTTCGTTTTGAATAGATGTAAGTTTTTTGCTTACTTAAAGTCAGCTTTACGCATACGGCTCAGTACGGCCATCACATCAATAGCCCGAGGTTTCGCTAAGTCGCCGTAGTGTGGCATTGAACGGAACCAGTCATCATTCAGCATCTGCTCAAATGCTTTTGATGGGCTCTTTTCCCAGCCTTTACCTTGAGCAAGCTGGAACCACAACCAACCAACAGCATATAGCTGGCTTGAATCAGCAATTTGTTCTAATGCCTTTAGGTCAATTAGCTCACGTCCAAAACGTAACGATGTCTTGTCTTTTACCTGAATACGGAATTTACCGTCTTCCAGCATGGCCTTTAACGTACTACGGTTTACCTGGCGTGTACGAGGTAATGACAGTATTTCAGTACCTTCGTGAGCACGACGAGTCGGGTGTGTTGCAATTACTTCTTTTGCTTTTTCTGTGACATCAATTGCTTGATAGTTGTGCATTTGGATAACAGTATCAGCGACATCTAGGTAATCACCAGAGCCACCCATCACCAGTAATACAGAAATATTCAGTTGATCTCGAAGAAGTGAAATGCGATCGACTAATGGCGTAATGGGCTCATCATTTTTTGCAATCAGTGCCTGCATGCGCTCGTCACGGATCATAAAGTTAGATGCTGATGTATCTTCATCAATAAGTAGAGCTTGAGCACCTGCTTCTAGTGATTCCTGCAGCCATGAAGCCTGAGACGTAGAACCAGATGCATCTTGTGTGCTAAATGAGTTTGTATCTTTACCCATTGGCAGATTGCTGATGTACGGTGACAAATCAACATTGTGCACACAACGGCCATCTTCAGCCCTGATTTTAGTCGCAGTATCATTGGTAACAATGTATTCACGACCATCGCCCGGAATATGGTCATATACCGAGTTTTCAATCGCATTCAACAGGGTTGATTTACCGTGGAAGCCGCCGCCCACAATCATGGTGATCCCTTCAGGGATTCCCATTCCACGTATTTTGCCTTTATGTGGCGCTTCAAGTTCAATAGCCAGTGCGTCGGGGCTAACGAATGGAATGGCATCCGCCATTGGTAAGTCGACGTTTCCGGCAAGGCGAGGTAATACGCTGCCATCGGCAACAAATGCAAGTAAGTTGTTTTCTTTTAGCTGGCTGCGCAGAGCGACCTGATCTTCAACCGCTTCACAGTGACGCTTCATTTCTTCAATCGGTAGTTCACGTGCAATCGTAGAACGACGAATGATTTTAGGCATAGTGAACGTCAGCAGGTTCATTGCTTTTTTAGCAATGATCTTACGGTTGTCAGCGGGTAGGTTAACGCGAAAGCGTAGCTCGATACCTTCTTCATTAAAGACAACAGCGGTGCGATCAAGAATAACCTGACCAGGACGATCAATTTGAATCGCATTTTCTTGCTGGGAAAGGTCGGCAAATTGACGTGCAATGAAATCACGTGCTGCACGTTGATAATCCTGAGATTGATCTTTCAACCAGGCTAAATCTGTCAGAGCCCATTTACGACGAGCACGAACACGAGAAGCAGGTGCGTATGGGTCTGCTTGAATAGTGTCGATATAAAAGTCGAAGTCAACGAAGTTGTATTCGCCACGCATACTAGAGTAGCTGCGGTAGTTGTGACGGTCGATTTTGTGTAATTTGGCTTCGAGTAATTGCATGTCGTCTCGATATCGTGCGTTATAATTCTGGGGGCTGGATTTTACACTAAAGTCTGACCGTTAGCATTCAAACTTTGGCTATAAAAAGGAATTCTTCTGTCTGTACGAGCTGTTGCAAGATTACACTAAGGTCTAATTGAGCCTATATCCTGATCTTGTATCTTATGAAAGTAGTCGTTTAGTTATCCGCTCAACATGATTGTCGTCGAGATTTAATGTTATTCCGTGTTGTTCGAGGGTAGTTGAAAAGGATTCTAAGATAGAAGGATGGCCACTATGCTGCAAACAACTATGAATTTTGCTGAAGTAATACTCTTGGTAACGGGCTTGCTGCTTATCGTTAAGAGTATGTTTCAATACGGGCTGCGCACCAGAGACTGGTCGGGTGTGGCGATTATGATTGTTAAGCGCGTCGGTATGGATGCTGCCGAATATCGTTGGTACCGATTGGGTGTCGGCTGTTTTGTCGTTGGCGTTGTCATTCGTATCGCTAATATGATTTTCTGGCCTCAATTCTAACTAGAGAGGAATGTGGCCGGATATGAGAGACAAGGTTAGTTCTCTTCACATAAATGATGAATAGTTGAAGATCCTAAACATGTGTCTCTTGGTTTAATTCCTCGGTGCCGGCAGCACTAATACCGCTTTCAGTCCGCCAAGCGCACTTCTGCTTAATGTCAGTTTACCTCGGTAGCTATGTGCCAGTTCATAGGTAATATTGAGCCCAAGGCCAGTGCCGGATGTTGTCTCATCTAATCTTACACCACGTTTTAGCACTTCTTCACATTCGCTTTCGGCAATACCCGGGCCATCATCTTCGATCACTATGTAGATTTGCTGATCGTCACTGTACTGATGATGGATTCGAATCAAACTATTCGCCCACTTGTAACCGTTTTCGATAAGGTTACCGATAATCTCATCGAGATCGCGTTTTTCAACGGCAACCATTAATTCACTATCGAGTTCATTTACGAGTACAACATTGCGTTGTGCATAGATCTTATCCATTGCCATAGATATAGCATCGACACGTGTGGAAGGTGCTGTTTTTGCAGCTAAAATATTAGCGGCACCAGCCATTCTTGCCTGTGCTAAATGGTAGTCAATGTGTTGCTGAAGCTGCTGAATAATCGGTGAAAGCTTTTGCTTGTCAGGCTCATTTAACAAGGTTACTTCGTTATTCAGAATTGCGATTGGGGTTTTCAGCGCATGGGAAAGATTTCCTGAATGATTTCTCGCACGCTCTAATAACTCCTGGTAGTGGAACAGCAGGGCGTTGAGATCATCAATAACAGGCTTTACTTCCGATGGGTAAAAACCAGTCAACTCACTCACACTACCATCGCGTACACTTTTCAGGTTGTTTTGTAACTTTCTCAGTGGCCATAATGACCAGCTAACCTGCAACCAGGTTAAGGCCAGCATTCCCATCGCCATGGTAAACAGAATTAACCATAATCCATGGGTTAGCTGTTCAAGGGTATTTGCTAATTTATCCTGATTGACGGCAACAGATAGTTCGACAGGATCATCCAGCTCCGGCAGCAAAAAATTTCTTGTCACGACAATCAGTGATTGTTTGTCTGGGCCTTTATAACCTTCATATTCATTGCCATTAATCTGTGTATCCCATAACGATCGTGAACGAAGCTTCTGGTTATTTACTGTTAGTGACCAGTAAAGCCCACTGTAGGGTGATTGAAATCTTGGATTGGAAAGCTTATCAGACAAGGTGATCTTGCCACTTTGGTTAACATCAACGCGCGCGGTTAATTCATCAAGATATAGATATAGCTGTTGCTTTTCCTGATCAACCAAATAGCTTTTAATGAAGCTGGGAAGTAGATATCCCGCTGAAAGTGTAATTGCCAGTAGCCACACAGCCGCTGCAATAAGCAAGCGGCTGCGAATGCTTGGAAGGTGCTTGTCTCGATAATTAATCGGCATTGATACGATATCCAAGACCACGGACTGTTTTTATGACATCGTTACCAATCTTTCGGCGAATACGGCCAATGAATACTTCGATGGTATTGGAGTCACGGTCGAAATCTTGCTTATAAATATGCTCAACAAGCACTGAACGAGAAATTACCTTATCGGTGTTATGCATTAAATACGATAAAACCTTAAACTCCAGTGCAGTAAGGTCAACCACCTGGCCTTGTTTTGTGACTTTAGACGTGCGGGTATCGAGGCTGAGATCACTTACTTGAATAACAGGGGAGGCATTGCCCGAAGCGCGACGTAATTGCGCACGCAAACGTGCGATCAGTTCAACCATCTGGAAAGGTTTAGTCAGGTAGTCGTCGGCACCTGCATTCAGACCATCAACCCGCTGAGTTAACTCATTCCGGGCACTTAAAATAACAACAGGGGTATTAACGTTTTCATCTCGGAGACTTTTAAGCACCGTAAGTCCATCAAGTTTAGGCAGGCCTAAATCGAGGACAATGGCATCCCAAGGTTCAGATGTAGCCCGATAGAGTGCATCAATGCCATCAGCAGAGAGTTCTGCAACCCAACCATTTTGTTCTAAACCCGCGACAATTTGTTCACCCAGTGTGAGTTCATCTTCAACAACGAGTATTTTCATTCTGATACCTTGATGATGTTTTCAAGCCCGCGGCCTTTAATTTCAATGATTGATAATGTGCGTGCTTCGTATTCGACTCTGACAATGTTGTTATGGGGATCAAGTAGCTTTAAGTCATAAATCCAAATGTCATCATCTTCTTCTAATTCAACTCTGATGATCCGTCCATTCAGCTGAGCATTGACTTTTGCTTGCAGGGCTGAGAAAGGCTGGATTAAACCTTGTTGAACGGCTTCCATGACTTCGTCATGATCTTCTTCAATTTCCAACGTCGGGGAGGCACTGGCATTAAAAGCCAGTAGACAGAGAAAACCAAGGATGTAGAGAAATCGATTGTGTATTTTCATACCTCATAGTTTATCTTAAGTAATCTGAACAGAGAATGAATTCGTACTGATGTTTAAGCTTGCTACTTTTAGTGATTTATCGCACACTTTCTCGCTGAATTCGGACATACTCAAACCACGGAACTTGCCCCTTGGGAGCGTCTCTGGAACTCTGAATCATGCATCTTGAAGTAGTTTGGGTATAAATTGTTTACAGTAACATTGGGTCGTAAATTATGGCTTCAACAGCAGCAGCGCTTCATATTTTAGTGAAGCATAAAGAACAAGCAGATGACATTCTTCAACAGTTGAAGAAAGGTGCAAAGTTTCAAACCCTAGCGAAAAAATACTCCACGTGTCCATCCAAGAACCGTGGTGGTGATTTAGGTGAATTTCGTAAAGGGGCAATGGTCCCTGCATTTGATAAAGCGGTGTTTTCCGGAAAAGTACTTGAGCCAATCGGTCCGGTTAAAACCAAGTTTGGCTATCACATTATCAAGGTGTTATATCGCACCTGAATAATATTTAAAATCAATCGGCTATGTACGTTTGCTGATTTCATGGGGAAAGATTGGGGCAATTTGATTGCTATTGTGCTCAATCTTCTCCATTTCAGAGCACATTTTATTTGGCTCTGATTTTGATTCAGGCCTCATCTATTCACCCTTCAGGTAATATCAACAATCGATACATAACTGCTAAATACTCTATTTACTAAACGATGTTGGCGTTGCCAACTCTATCCATGGTTAAAGTGCTTTAACAATGCGTACTTAGAATTATTAAGTGAATATAAATGCGTTCGCTCTGTTTTAATGCTTATGCCGTTCGGGTATAAAATGCGCTGAATGATTGTGCGCCAAGCACTTGTTCCAGCTTTTTACAAAGTGTGCTCACCCCCTAATAGGCTGATAGAAATTTGATGTAAATGATTTACATGTACGAGAATGTCGTATTTCTGCCACCCCAAAATCTAGCGTTGTGTTTTATTTGAGCAGAATTAATGAAATAGAGTTAACACACTAAAAATAAAAGGAAAAATAATCATATTGGTGCTGGTGCACTCGCTCTGGCTACATTGATAGGAGGAAATATTCGTATCTTTTTAGGTTTATCATTACCTTACGTGGTACAACTTCGAGCGTTACTTTTTTCTTGGTAATATTTCAAAACAAAGTAACCAATTCTCGATGTTGATACTGCTTCACAAATTTAATGCTTGTTGAAAATAGACCTATCTCTCCCATCTGTGATCGCATATTATCTTCCGCTTTATTCACTCCCCCCGAACCGACAGGTCTGATAACACTTGTGGTTTTACCATTTTTCATCCTGATATAGGTCAAGTAAAAAATGAAATCTCTAGGATTCAAAACTACTATAATAACCTCGGTAATAGTGTTAGTTAGCGTGTGCTTGTTGGCAGCTAACTGGCTTTCTTATGCCGATCTAAGAGATCACACGATTCAGAACATAAATGCGCAATCAATATCCACAGTCAGGTATGAAGCTAATAAAATTGAAACATGGTTTAAAAGCAAAACTCGCGCAATCGACTCACTGGTTAACCACTATAAAGCTGGTCAGCCGAGTGAACGCTATGTAGAAACAGCCCAATTAACCAAAGATGCCAGCGCTCTAACTACGGTGATGTACGGCTTTGATGATGGCCGTTCATACTCGAATGATGGCGTTGAAGATCCTGATGAGTATGACCCCCGCACTCGTCCTTGGTATCAACAAGGAAAGGATGCAAATGGTTTAGATTTAACGGATGTCTATAATGATGCAACTACAGGAAAACCTGTTGTTTCTATTGTGAAAAAATTTGGAAATGGTGTAGTTTTGGGAGACATTGAACTGTCTATCCTTGCCGATACCGTAAAAAACGTTAACTTCCCCGGTGCAGTAACTGCAATTTTAGACGAAACAGGGAAAGGGTTAGCGTCCAACTCATCAGCACTAACTGTAGGAACTCGATTTACCGAGGTTGGAATGGCAGAAGTACATAATGCAATGCTATCTCAAGACGAGAGCGTTCAGCCTTATACGCTTAATGGCGTTGATAAGCTGTCTTTCACCAAAAAGATAGAGTTAGCTAATGGGCAGAAATGGCATCTATTTATCGGAATTGATAAGTCAATCGCCTATGCCGCCGTCGATGAGGCGCTGACTGATGCGATCATATCTTCACTGGTTATGCTTGCCATTGCGATTATTCTTGTCATTGCAATATTAAATGTTCTGTATCGTCCAATAGTCACACTCAAAGAAGTCGTGCTCGATCTATCAAAAGGCAACGGCGATCTCACTCGACGACTGCCGGTTACCAGCGATGATGACTTGGGTCAAATTTCAGGAGGGATCAATGCCTTTATTGCAAACTTGCAATCTTTGATGCTGGAAGTCTCGCAGTCTTCTGAACACATTGCTAGCAGCGTTGATGAACTTAAAAACCAAACAGACGCGAACAACCAAGTACTGACAGCTCACACAACGGAAACTACACAAATTGTTGCCGCTATTGAGGAAATGAGTGCCACTGCAAATGATGTAGCGAGTAATGCATCTGAAGCGTCCCAGTTCACTCATAATACAAACTCGCAAGTTACGGACTCAAAGAATGTTGTAACCAGTGCTACAAATACGGTCTCTCAACTCGTTGAAGAAGTTGAAAACACGTCTAGCAGCATTGTAGAAATTGGAAAAGACACCTCAGATATCACCAATGTACTGCAAGTAATCGGTGAAATTGCAGACCAAACGAACTTGCTTGCGTTAAATGCTGCCATCGAAGCGGCCCGAGCCGGAGAGCAAGGTCGCGGTTTTGCCGTTGTCGCCGATGAAGTCAGGGCGCTTGCTGCCAGAACGCAAACCAGTACAGCTGAGATTGAACAGACGCTAAATAAGTTACGTAATGGATCAAGTGCAGCAATTTCTGCAATGGACATCACTAAAGCAACATGTGAGCAAACGGTGGAAAATACGTCTTTGATCGCAAATGACCTCGATACTATCGCTCAATCTGTGACGCATATTAATGACTTAAATACGCAGATTGCTACCGCTGCCGAACAGCAGAGTACTGTTGCGGATGAAATTACCCGTAACATGGCTGCTATTCGTGAAATAGTGGGGGAGTTATCGACAAATGGAGAAGCTACAGCAAATGAAACCATCAATCTTGCTGCTGCGAACAGTCAATTGAAATCTGTTGTTAGTAAATTCAGATTGCAGTAAGACGTCTATTAGACAAAGAAATATGCTAGCCGGTATAGATATCTAGTCTTCACCAATCGAGTAGCAACATCTATTGAAAGGCCACTTTGTAGTGGCCTTTCGCATATTTACAAAAAAGAAGTCATTATTTACTCTAGCGGTTTAGTTATACTCGGCAGCTTCATTTGAAGCTTTTTTGGTTCAACGTTGTGCACCGCTTAATTGCTCTATAAGCTAAAAAAATTACCGTGGATTTTGTAATTTCAAGGAAAAGAAATGGAAGAATTTATCACAGGGTTGCTTCGGTTACTTCTGATGTTGGCTAGGTTTATTATAGGGTTATGGTTTGTTGATGCATTATGTTTCAATGTCGGTCGATTCACCATAACTGTAATTACTTTTGGCAAATACCCAAAAAAACCTATCGATGATGATAGTCGGTTAAAAATCAATCTTCTTGGTCTTGCTACGATTGCCTTCCTACTTTTGACTATCGGTATTGTCAATACGGTGTAGCTCAAAATATGGGGTCATCAAATGTCTATCTTAAAGCAATGAACAAAGTTATTGGCTTGTTTATTGACATATTAAGTAGCGCATCGCAAGCCAGTCATGACACCAGCCATTACAAATGTGCCAAATGCGGCAATGAGTTTTATTAACCAAAAGCATTATTAGCCGACCTGGCTATTTTAACTTAATAGTGACTATATTTGTTGAACGGGTATCTGACCATGCAAGTGCATTCTGGTAATAGTATTTAAGACAAAACAAGTACATAGCAAAGCCTGTAAAAGCCAATATAATTAGATAGCCGTGTTCTCTAACATTTGAAGGGGTAGAGCTGAGCAGTAGCCCAATGGTGATACCTAAACCACACAGTGCTTGTAACATAGGGTAGGATAGATAGAAAAATGATTTAAGGTTGATGAGTAAGGGAAATAGTCCCTGTTTTAGTATCCTCATGGCATAATTCCTTCCGAATGCGTCAAGTTAACAATAATGCAACATTTGAAGTTCGTGTACCAGTAAGACAGTTAAGAATACGGTAATTTATTTGGAAGTGAGGTTAATTGACGTCAGAAGACTTCTGAAGGGTTTTGAATTCAAGAGCCGGGTTCGGACATTTTTCATTAGTCAGGTTTATCACTTCTTGCTGTAAGTTCTTGTCAGCATCGTCTGCTGCAGCATTTAGCGCCGATTCTGCAAAGAGAGATGAAGGTAAGATAAGTACTGCCCCTGCAATTAGGAAAAATCGTATTTTCATGGCTAACTCCACGAACACTTTGAAGGTGAGGGTATTGAGTCTAAAGATTATAGTCGACTTGACGGGGCGTTGGTAATTGTCACTATACGGTGATGAATTGATGCTATTTTATATTACAGTCAGGTCGTGGATTCAATCCTAGAATATCCTTACATTTTTCAAAGTCACTCAGTTCAGAGAAGTTGGAGTTTTCGATTTGATCTTTGTTAAACCAATAGAACCCAATATCTGTTGAAAACCATAAAATAAGTTCTTGTTGGCGGAAAACAATATAGCTTGTATGTTTTTTTTGTTTTTCAAAAATCGCATTTAAATTAGTTTGCATTTTACCTGGCTTACTTATGCCACTTCGTTCCAATTCGCTCTCTGACATCACCCAATTAAAATATTTCGGTGTTGTCGATATTTCGGCAATAAAAGGTGCTGTGTTTGTTTTAAATAAGGTAAATTCGCCACCCTTAAAATAAACAGGAGTTAATTCTGTTTTTTCTTGATTAATTTTATAACTGATACTGCTGAAAGACCATTTCAAATCACTGATTTTTTGCAAAGAAGATTGTACTAGGTTGGGGGAGAGCTTGCCATCCTCAACATATAGGTTATATGTTTTAGCCGTTGTGCTACTTATATTGTCATGTTTAAGTAATGAAACTGATTGAATAGAGTTTGTATGCGAAGATAATATCGGCCAGAATAATTCCAGTTCAAATTGGTCAAAAGTAACTGCGCGTGAACTGGAAGGGATGCAACTACCTTGTTCATTTTTGTCACAAAAGGCAACAGAGTAATATTTATCTATCTTAGCAATAAAAAATAACTTGTTATCCATTTCAGTTGGTGTGATATACGTTTTGCCATAGGATCGTAAAAAAGTCAAGTCATCTTCATTTTTTGTCAGATAAATGAAGGTGTTATTGTCGTGGTCATAACTTATTTCATGATAGTACGATGTTTTTTTGTGGGTGAATGTATATAGACAAATACTGGTTATAAAGAACGCCAAAATAATAACGAATAGGTATTTGTAATTAAATCGTTTTTTAGATGTATTAGATTTTGCAGTATTTTCATCATGTGGATTGATTGGCTCTATAGGAGTAACCTTTATTATATATCCGAGACGAGGGACTGTTTCAATGATTTGCCCTTTTTCTTCTTCTTTAAGCTTTATTCGTAATATACGAATGGTCTGGAATAGAGATGTATTTGTTATTTCTTTTTGGCTCCAACCAATATTTATGAGCTCTTTTTTAGATACAACCCGAGGCGAATGTTGAATTAAATAGCATAAAATATCTCTCTCAGCACGGTTTAATTCTATGCAATACTGCCCATTGAATAGCTGTTTTTTTGAGCAGTCAAACTTAAACCCTTTTCCTAATTTGACTGTATTTGTTGTATCATTGTTATTAGGCATGTATTGATTGCTCAAAAAATTGATTTTAGAGTGATTGAAATCTGGTTTTTATCATAAATTACTTCGTAAGATGAAGTTTGTCAGTCTGTTAGAACAATAATGCCATACCTCACATTTTTATACCAGATGGTAATGACGGCTATTTGATTGTATTTATTGCTTTATCGAATAATTTTGAGAGGGCTATGGATGAATTGGCAGTGTCACTTTGTGTCGAGGCCATGGCAAATTTGTCCAGTAGAAAAATGTTTTTATTAGAACAATGGATAACACCTAAGTCATTGTTGATAATCAGTTTATCTGTATGTTTTAAAGTGATCTGATTTTTTTGTTGATATAATTACTTTTGCGACACCGGAAAAATTACTCCTTTTCTATGATTAAAAAGCGATGAACACATGCTGTGCACAACATAAAAATATACAGCGTGAAAGTGCCAATGATTATTAGGGGGGGATATGCATAATAAAAGTTTTTTTATCTTCGGGTTGGCGCTAACTGTTGTTATAACGGCTGTATTTATCCCTATGGCGGCGATTTCTGCTGAGGAAGTTAGCAACACTAAGACTGAATTTGCAAGCCTGACACAGGAAATTTATGCCGCAACAATATCAACGATGAAGGGATTAGGCTCTGATTTTCGAGGAGATAAATTTACGCAAAAGAAACTGGAGCGTCGTGCTTCCGGCTTAAGTAAAAATACACTGCTGCACCAGAATAATTTAAATACTGCTGAATTAACTGCGAGAGCAAACAATGTCAGGCAGGCTGCAAAAGTTAAACTACAACCGCAACCTTCGATCCCTCAATCTTCAGAATTGACGTTATACCAAAATGGTTATTTGGGTGAAGAGAGCTACTCAAGGCTAGGAGCATATGTTCGTGTTGAACAGGATAGCTATGGTTCTGAAAAAGACACATTAAGCATAGATAAGGATTATGATCGCGAAGGTTCATCGGTTACCCTTGGTGGTGATTATCTCTTTTATGATCATTATCTTTTTGGTTTAGCTCTCGGTTTACCTTTGTACGACTCAGATGAAGAGAATACAGAAAGTGAAATTGATGGCTTAGTTGCCTCCGGATATTTTAGTTATTTTCATGATAATTGGTATCTTGATTTTACGGCAAGTTACGCTTTAGTTGACACCGACATCGAACGTAAAATCACTCATTACAGTGATAGTGTTATTACTAATGTTGATGATGTTGATTCAGATATCTGGGTGTTTTCTCTGGGTTCAGGTTATCTGATCCACGATAAATATTGGAATGTCGCGCTTGAAAGTTCGATTCAACATACAGTCTCTGATACCGACAGGTATACTGAACGGCCTTCAAAAGGTAATTCTAACTACCTGATATCGAAAGTGGATGATATCAATGATTTGGAATCGACCGTGTTTATTGCGGGTGCAAGCTTCTTTTATCCATTCCGTACAAGCTTGGGAGTATTTCAGCCATATCTGAGGAGTTACGTACATTATGATTTTGATGCCAGTTCAGAAAAAGTTATCAGCCAACTTCAGGCTGACAATTCAGGTGCCATATTACCTATAATTACCCAATCGGATGATCAGCTATATGGCCGTATGCATCTTGGTATTTCGGGAGCATTTAATAATGACTGGCATGGCTACGCAGAAGCGAGTTCTTTAATCGGGTTAGATGATCTGTCAGCATATACATTTATGATTGGGGTGAGTATTGATCTCGATTGATTTTGACACATTATAATAATTGTAAATTGCCATTTTATTATGATGTGTGAAAATGGCTTATCGTAGTGTTTATTGCTCTGAATCGATCTGATCTGGTTGGGGGATGTATTTATTTAATCGGTCTATATCGCCATTAACAGCGAAGAAAAGCTCCAACTCCATCATGATCCCAGGATTTGCTTTATAATCAAACTTGTTTTGGAAATTTATATCAGGGCTTATCTTTAAATAAAGCCAGTCCTTATATAAACGCTGTTTCCATGCTGTAGATATCCAATAGTTTGTATTTTCTTCTTCACCACCGGTATCAACACTGACACCTATTTCATATTCAATTGAATTGTTTTCATTTACCCGGTGATAATATTCAAGCTGTTGAACTAACTCCCAGTTATTGTCGGAATCAAGAAATTGGCCACTGGTACTTGATTTGATGATTTTTGAGTGTTCTTTGTTGACAGCATAATAAAAATCCAGAGACGTTAATAATCCAGGACCTTTAGTGTGATAGTAAAATATTTCTTGAAAAATTCTACTGGTCCAGTTTTCGCTTAATGCATCAATACGCTGCAGGTTAGCTTTAGTAAAGGGATCCAGTGGCAGTTTTATCTTTAAGCCAACACCAAAATCGACTTTCCATTGCCCCAGTTGCTTGTCTTGCAGACTAACTCCACCGATAGCACCACCAATCCCACTATCACTATTTTCTGATATGCCACGTTGCTTGTTTTCGAGACTGTCATAATCATCAGGATCGGTTTCAAGAATTAGTTTCCAGTTTTTTTTAGTGTGAGGAAGGTCTAGCTTAAGGTAAATGTTTGGATCAAAATCAAAATATTCTCTGTGTGTGTATCTTGGTCTAAATCGAATTCGTAAATAGCTGCGGTTCGTTAAAGCTTCTTCATCTTCTTTTTTTCCAATGAAATGGTCGACTGAAGTGCTATATTCATTGATCGTATCAGATACCGAGTATTGTGATTCATCTAACCAGCTGAGTAAGATACTATCATCTTGGTTTTCAGTTTGTTCTATATCAAGTGAGTTAGATATGAAATTAATATTGGGCTCAAAAATGGTATTAGAATGAGCTAAGCCAGAACAGAAGAGGCAAGCGGTAAATGTAAAACACAAGAACGATACTCGTTTGAAACGATACGTTAAAGATGTATTTCTAACATACAAACACGATCCAATTCCCATCCCATAGCCTCAAGCAAAAAGCTATATATTTCATTATTATACTAGCTTAAGTATAGAAGCATATAGGCTGACGGTCTGAAAGGCGGGCAATTTATCCCTAAAAGGAGAGCTCTATCAAGCTTTTCATCTAAATATAATATTTAAATGAGAAGTTTTTAGTGTTAATTTTTTGCACTTTTAATGCAAAGTACTATTTTTCCTTAGTATATAGGTGCTTATGAGCAAGTAAAATAAATAACAATTATATCATAAAAATTCAGCTACAATTAAATCTAATCTAAACCTGTACATCAAAGTAAAGGTTTATAGTGTTGCTAAATTATCAGTGAGGATAAGATGGTTAGTTCAGATCTTGATGGAATAAAGCGTGAGATCTCATTGACTGTAAACGATATTTTTGAAAATTTTGAAGAAAATAATAATAGATTACCTACAGTCGAAGAGTTTAGTACTATATTTTCAAATCACGCGGAGCAATATTTAGGCCCGCTAGATGATCTGACTGTCGAAGGAATAAAAAAAAGCTTTGATAAACAAGAGTTAAGAGAGCAGGATCTTTGGCGTGCGGTAAATGAACTAGAAGCGGAACAACGTTTTCTACGCTCTTATTAATAATATATCTATTTAGTCGGCCCTTGCTGGTAACAAATTAGGTTACTTAGCTTTTTGGTGGTAGCTACTGATCGAGAGGGTAGTTATACCCAATCAACTTGAAGATGCAGACTTGAGTACCTGAAAGTTATCATTAAGTCGAGACGTCAATGAGCCTGCGATCTCTGGAAGAGTGACAGTAAAAAATTGGTCTATAGCTTCCTTGAAGTCACGTTTACTTTTGAAGTAAACGTTATTCCTCGACTTTTCGTTCATCACTTTCCAAAGTCGTTCTATCGGATTAAGGTTCGGACTGTAAGGCGGAAGATAATGAAGCTTAATATTGAGAACGAAAGCCGCATCCCTGACCAAATCACTACGGTGATATCCCGCCCCATCTAAGATGATATGGA
>NZ_JAKJSP010000059.1:0-44075 GCF_050337085.1 Photobacterium sagamiensis
CTTTATGCCTCTATCCTAGAGGTGTCCCTGACTTCATCCTGAAGTGGTCCATTTGTCTTCCTGACCAGTAAGTATCCTACTTACTATTAACCAATCCTTCGGTTGTTCCCTTCACAGTCCATGTTCGATACATCATCCTGACATACCGGCCTCATCCTGAGACTGCCATAATCCTTGGCTATTTCCTGTTCCGTTCCGGTCAGTTCCTTCCGACACCAATAAGATTACCCTTTTTCCGATTCTGAACAAGGTAGGAAAATCGCCTTTCTGATAAACAGTTAAGAAAAAAGAATGCACGAAAAGCACAAGTTACTGATAATAAACAAGTAATCTATTTCACTTACCATAATGACCACCAATCAAGCCGAGTATCTCCTACGCCTTTGTAAGAGATCTCTTACAAGAGCGGCAGACATCAGGTCGACTTGTTGCTTGAATCCAGCCTCACTATACTTATCTAGAACCACTATTCACTCAAATGGCTGCCGTAACAAAAGCCAATGAATTCTCGCTGAACTCTGCAGCTTGAGGTGGTTTGGGTATAATATTAATTTGCTGAGGGAATAATAATGGAAACATTCAATCACAATTTATCAAGTCTTTTCAGTCAACTAGGGTTAAACAACTCAAAAGAATTTATTGAAAACTTCCTCACAGAACACCGTCTTGAACAACACGAAAAATTAATTGAAGCCAATTTTTTACAACCATCTCAGCAACGTTTTTTAAAAGAATCCCAGGAACAGGATGCAGACTGGTGTGAAGTCATTGATCAACTCGATGCTTTGCTACGAAAATAGCCCATATACATGTAGCCCACAGGGATCCAGGATAAAATGTCAGACATCACCCAAGCATTAGAACAGGTTATTACGTCACTTATCGCAGAAGGCAAAGAGCCCTCTGTCGCCTTAATCAAATCAAGACTGGCTGAGCCGCTGCCAATGCCTGTGATTATTAAAGCGCTGCAAGCATGGAAGAAAAATGCCAAAGTCCCGAATATTCAAAAAACAGAGCCGACACTCAATACCGAAGCGCGCATCAAACAGCTTGAACAGCAAGTCGCCGAACTAACCACCCGACTAGCGCGTTTAGAGAACAATTAAAACAAGGGCACTGAAAGGTGCCCCCTCTGTATAGCTGATGTTATCTAGCACCTAAACACAATGAAAATGATTGATTGCAACGGTCAAAGTCCGTCATCCCAGAAACCGCCAAACACTGAACTTGCTGGCTTTCTCAAAACTCATCAGGCGGTTATCAGGGATCCATCATGCACGGAAGGTTCAGTGGACTGTGGATCCCCGATAATCGCTACTGTAAATCCAATCGATAATGAAAAGATCAACATTAAGCGATTTCGAGGATGACGACTGTTTAGCTTCATCGATAAAGAATTAATATGCTCAATCAATCATAATTAATGAGTCAAGGTACTAGGTTGATATTATTGCAAGTCCCACAACAGGTTAGAGACAATTCGGCAGTCATCACATTTGAACTGGAAGATACCATATAGAGGTTCATCCAACCGCCAGTCGCCGCCCACCTGATATTGATAATAATACGTCGGTATTTTCATGATGTATTCGATACGGCCACGAAGATCCCAGCCTCGGCAGAACAGAGCGCTGTCAGCATCATAGACTTCATGCAAGATCGCATGTTCAGCCTTGCAACCACAACCCATTAAAATTTCATCACAGGCTTGCCACTCGATGGTGTGATTTTGTTGCGAATCATGCGTACTGATTTGCCTCAACTCTGGCAAATTTATGATCGAAGACTTCCAATAATGAGCGTTGCTATCAAGTGGCTTTTGCCCCTTTCCCACTTAGGGTATTGCTCACTCACATCCTGTTCATCTTGATTTTCAATACTTGAACTAATGTAGTGATGGTGATCGTTCGTGGCAGGCAGCTAGCTAGCTAACTAACTAGCTCAGTAACTCCCAATAACGAGCGTTGCGTAAAATTCTAGGTACTCTTTCTTGCTATAGCTCTTTGCTCGCTATCAGCAAAAGCGTGTGTCGATGCCTAAGTCGATTTCGTCCCCATATCAAGTTACAAGCAAGTTTCAGTATCACCAAGTAATTATGAGATTGAGATACATTTTAAGAATGCCGAACATCTTAGAATTAAGCGACTACCTCTAATCCCCGGAGGCCAAATTCACTATAACAATACAAAACGAACCGGTCGCGTTGGTTGGCCAATGCTATGGGATGGATGGTTCAAGTTACAAACCATCCTTGAAGGTTACCTGTTGATAAATTTTTTCTACATTATTTAGAGGACACCAGTTTCCACGGTAAAAGTCCGAACCCCTCCAGTTTCTAACACAATCAAACTGCCAGACTCTTTTGCAGCAAGATATCCTTCAGGCCTGCATGTCGCAGGTAACACATAGGCTCCCACCTTCTGATCCCCATTGTACAGAATCCAACGGGTGGCGAAGTTGAACTCAGATGAGTTGAATTTAGTGATTAACACCCTGCCATCTTCAAGTTCCATTTTAAATTCAAGATTCTCTGAGTATTTGCTCAAATCATCCATGAAATATACAATTTCAGGGTCATAAAATTCAGGTGTGTTGAGACAATTTATCGGAGTCGATGATTGCTTTAACGTCTGATTAAAATCAAGCCAACTTGGTGTTGGTTTAACATGTGCTGGAATGGATTCACGTAGCTGAATTGCGCGGTTAGGTATGTTTTGCGAGAGTGTCGCATTTTCAAAATATGCGGTGTTCATGTGGCACATATATTGTAGTGGCATTGGCACGCTGGCTAAGTTCTTAACCGTCATACAAATTTTAAAAAGTGATGAGTCCTGCGCCAAAGCCACACTTGGAGATGCTAAGTAATGGTCACCAAACCCCATTACATATTCATACTCTCCTTTAACAGACACTTTATCCCCATCAATTTCCAACCACGCTTTATCCATTGCGGCACAGGGCATTTCGCCATGGAGTGGGTGATCATCTTGTGGTGATGGGCAACCATTTCTAATTATTCCGGAGTGGAAAGCAAAGCATCCGTAAGTTTCAATAATGGTATTTTTAGCTTTGGGTTCGCTAAACATGTTCTCCATGCACATATCGATACCTTTGAAACGAGCATCCCAAATCATTTGTCCGACATAAGGTAAGACGATTAGGTAGCCTTGAGAGTTCTCAACTTTTAGGGCCTCCACGCCAGAGTTATATTTAAAAGCCGAAACTTTTACTCCATTTGTATCCAGCAGCATCTTTGTTTCACGAGTGAATAATTCTTTATAAAGCGGAAAATAAATCATTTGTGGAATCTCCAATTAGTAGCACCAAAGCGGTAACTTTGGTGCTTCTTTATTTAGTTTGTTACTGGTTCTGGGTTCGCTTCTTTTTTAACGGATAGCTCACCATAGAAATAAACACCCACGTATACAAAGCACAACATAGATACTAGGAAAGACATCTGCATACCAACTAAGTCAGCAATATAACCTTGGATAGCAGGAACAACCGCAGCGCCGACGATAGCCATAACAATCACAGCACCAGCGGTTTCGGTATATTCGTTATCAACCGTTTCCAAAGTGCCAGCATAAATGGTGGCCCAGCATGGTCCAAACAATACGCTGACAGCTACGGCAACATAAACTGCACTGAAGTCGCCGACTAAAGAAACATAAGCTAAGAATGCGGCTCCAATAATAGAGTAAGCAACCAGAACTTTATCTGGGGAGAATTTGGTCATCAGGATGTTTGCGACAAACTTACCGATAAAGAAGCAAACGAAGCTATATACCATAAAGTTCGATGCACCTCTTTCATTCATATCACTGAGTTCAAGTGCCAGTCGAATAGTGAAAGACCAAACCGCAACTTGCATGCCAACATATAGAAATTGAGCTACGATACCTTTCTTAAATCTTTTGTTAGTTGAAAGGTATTTAAGTGTTTCGCCAATTGAAGGTGCTTTCGTACCGGCTTTAGTTTGAACCTTACATTGTGGGTAGCTTGTCATTACAAAAAGGAACATCACCGCCAATAGAACAAATATGATGTAACGATAAGGTTCAAGCGTGTGCTGTAGCATCTCTAGCTTAAATGCATGAATTTGCTCTGGATTCATTAGAGCCATTTGTGCTTCTAAACTCGCACCGTCTTGGAAAATGAGATATTTACCTAAAAGAATGCCCGCAATAGCACCAATAGGGTAGAACGTCTGGCTAATATTTAGTCGAAGTGTTGCCAATTGACGAGGGCCGATCATAGAACTATATGTATTTGCAGCCGTTTCCAAAAAGCTCAAACCTATAGCTATGGCGAAAATAGCAGCCAAGAATATGGTATAAGTGGCCATGGTTGATGCTGGGAAGAACATCATACATCCACCAATATAAAGCGTGAGACCCGTAAGAATTGCAAATTTATACGAGGCTTTTTTAATGACTAAAGAAGCTGGAATGGCAATTAAAAAATAACCACCATAAAATGCACTTTGAACAAGTGCACTTGCAAAGTTACTTAATTCAAAGACCGTTTTAAATTGAGTGATTAATATATCATTCAGTGATGCTGCGCATCCCCAAAGCGGAAATAAACATGACAATAAAATAAATTGGAATATTGGTGTTTTATTGAGGTAGCCATCAGCTTCCTGTTGTGTATTATTCTTTATCATAATGTAATCCTTTCATTAGTAGGTAAACAGTATTACAAGATATATTTCTTCTGGAATTCATCAAATTGTTCGATACTTGGATAAGATGCCTGAGTGCCTTTTCCGGTCACACTGAAGCCAGCAAATACAGATGCCATTCCCATAGATAATTTAATGTTATTGGTTTTTGAATAGTAATGAGCAAAGCAGCCGATAAACGCATCTCCGGCTCCACTCGTGTCTTGGGATTTCACTTTCACTGGCTGAACTACATCAATGTCGCCCATGTTGTTCATCCAAAGTGAACCTTTCTCACCCATTGTCACGATCAGATTTTTCAAACCCTTGCGAAGAAGTATTTTTGCCGCGGCTTTAATGTTATCTAGAGTATCAACCGGCATGCCAACCAAAATTTCAAGTTCAGTTTCATTTGGAATAAAGAAATCACACTTACAGGCATACTCTAAATCTAGGTCCGGCAAGGCTGGGGCTGGGTTTAATAAAACGGGAATATTATGTTTATTTGCAAAATCAATTGCGTAATAAACGGTTTCTGTCGGGATTTCTAGCTGAAGTATTATCAAATTACACATTTTCAAAACTTCTGATGCTTTATCGATATCCGCTGGCAGCAAGAAGTCGTTTGCACCTTTGATGATCAAAATGCTATTTGAAGACGATGGGTTAACAAAGATTGGAGCAACTCCACTCGATGTTTGTGGCACTTTTTCTACATGGCGAGTATTAATGCCATACGATTGAAAGTTACGAATTGTGTTATCAGCAAACAAGTCATCACCGACCTTACTGACCATTGTTACGTTAGAACCCAATTTTGCGGCTGCGACAGCCTGATTTGCTCCTTTGCCACCACAACCCATTTTGAATGACGGCGCCGCAAGAGTTTCTCCTTCTTTTGGCATTCTGTCTGTGTAGGTGATCAAATCAACCATATTGGAACCAATTACTGCAATCGACATACTAGCCTCCTAATTAACGTTCGATGTTATGAAAGTAACATTAACATTGAAGTTGATGATGTTTTGTGACGTTATCGACATTAAAAGAATGCCGACCCCCTTCACAATCAGTGTTGAGGTGCGATTCATTGGGTGTTAGGATTCTAACATTGCGGCATTGTTAAACATTGAAGGAGCTAGAAATGAATAACATGATCGACCACACGTTGTTGCTATCAACAGCGACGACAAGTGATATTGAAACATTGTGTAAAGAAGCTGTAGAAAGCCATTTTTTTTCTGTTTGCGTGAACCCATGTCATGTTAAGGCAGCGTATCAAGCACTAGAAAATACGTCTGTTAAGGTATGTACAGTGATAGGATTCCCACTTGGCGCTAACACAACAAACACAAAGGAATTGGAGACCAAAGATGCGATTGCTAACGGAGCGTCAGAAATTGATATGGTCGTTAACATTGGTCACGTACTTGAGCATTCATATACGAAAGTGGAAGAAGAAATAACTGCGATCAAAGAAGCATGTACGCCTTATTTACTTAAGGTTATCTTTGAAACATGCTTACTGACCGATGAAGAGATAGAAACACTCTGCCGTATATGTAAAAAGATTGGTGTTGACTTCGTTAAAACGTCGACAGGGTTTTCTAATGGAGGCGCTACAGTTAAAGCTGTGTCGTTGATGCGTAAAACTGTTGGTAAGGAGATAGGTGTAAAGGCGTCTGGTGGAGTGAGAACGAAAGAACTTGCTGATGCCATGATTGAAGCAGGCGCTAACCGAATTGGCACAAGTGCCGGTGTGGCTATTGTCAACGGAACAGAACTAACTGGAAAAGAGTATTAGATGTTTGATATTATTCGCCCAATTGGTTTTGGGCGAATGTAAAGGAATAATATGGTTACAAAGCAGCTAGAGCGCCTAAGACGCATTGAAGCATTACTCGCTCACTCAGATCGAATCCACCTCAAAGAGGTTTCTAGAACGCTTGAAGTCTCGGAAATGACGGTGAGACGAGACCTAAACTCTGACGCTGGTAAACAAACTCCGCTCGACTATTACGGCGGCTATATAACATTAAAGACAAAAGTTCAGTACGAGCATAACCACCGGCCTCTGCAAGAATTTTCAAACGATGAAAATCAGTTAATTTCATCACTGGCATCCTCTATTGTTGAGGATGGTGATTTTGTGTTTTTTGATGATGGTAAAGAAATCCCTGATATTGTCTCCTCCATTTCAGAACAACTAACTTTCACTGGTGTTTGTCACTCACTACAAACATTCCTAGCTCTCAGAAATAAGCCAAACTGCAAAGCCATCCTTATCGGCGGAGCATATGATCCAACAACTGATTGCTTTGTCGTTGCTTCAGGCGATCCCTTTGAGAAATACGTTTTTAATAAAGCTTTCATCTCCGCATTAGGGATTGATAAAGAATTTGGCGCGACATGCAATCACATTAACAATGCAATTATAAAATCAGCGGTAATACGTAAATCAGTAAAAAAATATTTAGTAGTGGGCACAAGAGCTATAGGCGCGATTAAACCAGCTCAAATAGGCAACCTTCAGGACTTTGACTTTCTTGTCACCAACGATGAGATACCCAAAGATATAATAACAGCTTGCAAGCAAGCCAATCTGAGAATCTTGTAGCCAATCCGAAAAAAGCCTCGAAAGATGAGGCTTTTTACCATTATTATATAAATAACTATAGCTTGATAACACACTAATACTAAAAACGGCGGCACTGCTTGAAGAGTCTCCAGTTTCACATATCAAAACCTGCTTGAGTGTTACTCGTACGCTCGCTAATTCCCGATTGCGAGTGTTTCACCGTGTACGACTATGACAGTGGTAATGCAGTGGCATTAGGTGATTCGGGATACTTCTCTTTATCCGAAATGCCCGAGTTAAAGCATAAGCTCTAACGCGGTTTTGTTCCAAAGCTCTTCAGAGCAGCTATCAATAAAATCTATCGATAGCCACCTGTTTTACTGCTGTCGAGAATGTTTAATCCTTAAAATCCCACGACAGGTTAGTCACCAAACGGCATTCGTCGCATTTAAAATCAAATATCTCATGCAATGGCTCGTCCAGTGCCCAATTACCTCCGCAAACAGGGCAGACACGTGCTTGCTCTGATTCTTTACTTTCACCACCAACGCGATAGATATACAGGTAGGTAGGGATATCACTTACCACCTCCATACGGCGACATAAATCCCAACCTCGGCGAAACAGAGTGCTTTTACTGGAGCTGATTTCAAGCAACGTAGGGTGCTCAACCACTGAAGCATTCATTTGGAGTTGATCACAAGCGCTCCAGTCCTCCTGCCATTTGATCAATTGCTTCTGATCGCCATTTTCGAGTGAAGGTAACCGATATAGAGGTACAGGCTGGAAATGTTCACCACAGCGGATCGGTGAGCAGGTATGCAAGTGACTGGTGTATAAAATCTGCCAACTGGGCTTTTCACATTCATCACTGGGATCAGAATTCATATCTTCACCGATAACTTTCACTTTCGGTCGTAATAATCCAGATTTGCTTAGCTGGTCGAAAGCCAGTTTAACCTGAGGGCTATGGAAGTCAGGATGAAGACTGTTCGCCTCAGGGCAAACAACTCTGGCAACAAAATTGCCACCGTCCATCGCTATTGGGAGTTCACGACCAATAATTTGACCGCTGTAACGCAGGCAGTCCAAACAATAGTTGATCGCTTTTTCAACGGCCCCCAGAGAGGTGTCACAATAAACCTCAAAATCCAGTTCAGTTATATACATGGATCAGGCCTCTTTTACCACGGGCTCTAACTGACGCAGAAAGCTTGCGACATCTTCCGCCAGAACCTCAGGTATATTTTTGCCCAAGGTCTCCAATACCACCTGGCCGGTCATATTACAGATAGCGATGACTTTATCTTCTTTTTCTAATGCGCCGATAAATACGGTCGGTTTGAGTTTCAGGCGACGCTGGGTCACTAAGTGGCCAAGAATATTTTCCTGCAAACGCTGCACATCTTCATTACTGAATGCCTGAAGCAAGTCAAACTCTATATCGTGACCTTCCCCTTGGAACCTGGCAGTCATATCACCGCTAAACTGCGCACCGTAAAAAGCGGTAATATCCTCATGCAGACACAGCTCAATCCCTTTTTCTACCCCGGCAAGATCCCCCATCGGATTTCGGGCAACCGGAGTCCAGGTCACTTCGTAGCCATCATCGACCTTTACACATGGTGAGACCAAGCCGACCAAGTCACCACTTCGTGGAAAACCTTGACCGGCATCACACCATGCTTGCAAAAAACGGGTGGAAAATTCAGATAAAGCGACCGCAACCGGATGATTCATTCGCAACCTCACAAAAGATTAAGTAAACTTTGCCTATTCTAATCCAAGTGTGTCCAGGACAGTATGAGCAAATATCAAGACGCGAAAGAATTAGCCGGTTTAACCCTAGGTCAGGGTACGGAATACAAAGACCAGTATGATCCCTCTCTTCTTCAGCCTGTACCACGCAGCCTGAATCGTGATGATCTGGCACTTGGCGAAACATTGCCATTTACTGGTTATGACATCTGGACACTCTATGAGCTTTCATGGTTAAACAGCAAAGGCCTACCCCAGGTTGCCATTGGTGAAGTTCGCCTACCGGCCAGCAGCCCGAACCTGATTGAATCGAAGTCATTCAAGCTATATCTAAACAGCTTCAACCAAACTAAATTTGCAAGCTGGCAGGAAGTGGCTGATGCGCTTCAGAAAGATTTAACCCAGTGTGCCGATGAAGATGTCGATGTCACTATTCAACCTTTAGCCGATTTTGATGACCAGCCGATTGTCAATTTCAGTGGCGAATGTATCGATGATCAAGATATTGAAATTACCGATTATGAATTTGATGCCAGCTACCTTGAGGGTGCGGCTGAAGAAGAGGTTGTGACCGAGGAGCTAAATAGCCACCTTCTTAAGTCCAACTGTCTGATCACCAGCCAGCCCGACTGGGGCAGCGTAAAGATCTCATATAAAGGCAAGCGTATTAATCGCGAAAAACTGCTGCGCTATCTGGTTTCTTTCCGCAACCACAATGAATTCCACGAGCAATGCGTTGAGCGTATTTTTACGGATATCATGAAGTTCTGCCAGCCAGAATTACTGACCGTTTATGCACGTTATACCCGTCGTGGCGGATTAGATATCAACCCATACCGTACCAATCAAGGCAAAACGCCAAGCGATAACTTCCGCTTAGCTCGTCAGTAATTACCAGACGACGGGATTTGAGGCAATAAGTCCAGCAAAAACGTGTACTTTGCTGGACTTGATTCCCCAACCCAGTAATATTAGACCACTGTGTTTATTGTGGTTTAAGAGATAGTATGAGTTTTCGCCGTTGGCTGCTAAGTATAATAATTATCCTGATTGCTTCCTTTAGCGCGAATGCAAAAATCTATACTACGCCAATTCTGACTGACGCTAGTGAGCTATTACAAACCAGCCCGGAAAAATCTCTGGAAGCCGTCAATCGTTATTTAAGCCAACGTCGCTTAAGTGAGCCAAAAGAACCGTCGCGCGTTCATGTTAATGACGAAACCGACCATACGATTCGCACTCCCCTCAATACAATCAATGCGCTGCAGATCAAAGCGCAGGCATACTCGCTGTTAAACCAGCCAGAAAAAGCCATCAGTACCATTAAGTCAGCGGAAGCGTTGGCCACCAACAATGGGCTCACCTATACCATTTTTGAAACACGCCTTCTTCATGCCAAAATGTACTGGGACAACCTGAAAAACAGCGCCATTGCCCTCAACATGTTGGATCTGGTTGATAACGATATCAGTCAGTCGCAGCCGCTTAAACTCACCAAACAGATTAAAGTGCTGCAATATCAATCGTCGATGCAGCGTGCCGTCATCGAATCCGCTCTTGATAATAATGACCAGGCCGAAAAACTGTTTGCTCAAGCCAAACGTTTTTTGAATGATCTGGACGATCAGGAAGAGCTGATCACTTATCAACTCACGATAGGCCATCACTACCTGCAACAGAAGCACTACGATTTAGCGTTAGACCGCCTGCTTAGTGGTTACTGGCTGGCTGTAGAGAGCGAAAACAAAGCAAAAATAGCGCTCGCAAACTACGAGCTTGCAATGTTATTTGAACAGCGCAATGTCTTTGATAAAGCGTTGGAGCACGCCACCCAGGCGGGTGAATTTTTCGAGCATTTCCAACACACTCAGCCTCTGGCCAAAACATTAGCGCTTATTGCTTCCATCTATGAACAACAAAATCGTTACAACCTTGCTTTGGTGCATTATTTCAATGCATTAGATCAGGAGAATAAACTGCGGCATAATATTCGTTCAGCCCGCCTGCGACTGAGTATAGCCCGGGTCTATCTGCATCTATACAACTACCCGAAAGCAGAGCAGTATCTTCTGCAAGCCCGTCAACTTACTCAGCAAGCAGGCAATGAAACCATCCAGGCCGAAATCCAAATCCTGCAAGGCAAGCTTGAATTAGCCGAAGGTCGGCTCGAAGAGGCCATTTCAACGCTGCAAGCAGGTCTGATTTCAGCCAGTCGCACAGGACAACGGGAACTTCAGCTGCAAGGAGAGTCTATTCTTTCTGAGGCCTTCGAAAAACAGCATGACTACTACAATGCCTTGTTAAGCCAGCGACGATATGAGCAGCTTTTTGCCAGCCAGCAAGAAAGCCAGACCAAAAGTCATGTTGAGGTATTCAAGCAACAGCAACGGATGCTGGAGCGTTCTTTGCAGCTTGAAGAAATGGAACGTCAGCAATTTGAAAATGAAAAATCGATATACAAACAAAAAATAGTAAGTCTGTTTTTACTCAGCTTAATTGCGTTACTGATCATTTTTCTAATCCGCCGCCACCGGATAGTTAAGCAACTGCAAAAAAGACTGGGGGTTTTACGTACTGAATTCTATACCCACACTCGTAGTGGGTTACGCAACCTGCGGATGCTCAATGCACGCCTGTCAAATTCGCTGCAACAGAGCAGTGCTAACTTTGAACAATGGCATTTAGGTGAAATTATTAATGAGCCGCTGAGTGATCGCCTGCGATTTGCGTTATTTGAAGTCCCTTTTTTGAAGCACCTTTACCTGCAATACGGCTACCAGCACGGATTAGAAGTCGAGCGTCAATTTGGTGATTATCTGAAAGAGCAGGTCTGCAAGCCGGCACGTCTCTACCACTTTTCAGACGCGATGTTCCTGTATATAGAGCCTAACTCGCGCTTAAATACAGAGCCAAAACAGTTAGCGGATTCAATCCAGCAACTGGTCGATAACTTCCTGATTGAACGCCAACTCGATTCACGAGTTCGCATCGGTATGGCCGAATACCCCTTTTTGCCTCGTGCTTACACTGCCATCAATGATCAGGAGCTGATTGATATCCTGCTGATGGCCGCTAACGCTGCACGTCTTAACAGCCAGGTTGAGCAAGGTAGCCAATGGGTACACCTGAGTGCAATTGATGCCGCGCCGGCAGCGAGTTTCGCATGTGATAATATTCGTAAAGCCTGTATTCAGGGCATTGATAACGGACTGGTCAAAGTGCAGAGCTCATCGGCAAAAGAATTCAACTGGAACAATGATCACGATTCAGACAAAAATGTCATTTAAACTAATAGAGTTATCTATCATCACGCCGATAACAGCTAAACGGCAAGCTCGTTTTTTGTTAACATGAACCGAATACGCCTGAGTAAATGACTAATTAAAAAGGTTAATATTATGTTTTTGGGTAATTAATAAACAAAGTGAATGATATTAATGCCGTTGCTTCGGAAGTGAGTAAATTGAAGCAGCGCTTAGACCAAGCTCAATTGTCTTATCGCGATGCTTCGCTGAAGTCTCGCCGTGAGATTGTGATATTAAAACGCTTGATCACTCGTTTATCTGTCGCTTGTCGCGGACTGGACAATGAGCTTGACACTAAGCTGACTGAACTTCGCACTGAGCTCGACCAACCCAAAGACATCAGTAAACTCATTCCTCGCCTGGCTATTATTGAACGCTTAGTTACCCGGCAAGCCGGATTCACTGAAAAAGAAAACCATCGTCTCGAACAGCAGATCCACCAGAGTGGTGAAACGCTAAAACGGGTTCACGGTTTACCGGCTCAGCTGAAACGCGAACTGCGCAATATTCTCAGTGCAAAGTCTGACAGCCTCGCTCACAACCACCAACGTATTCTGCGCTTGCTGGAATTGTATGAGCGCTCTCTGAAGCTGATATCAACATCCAATGATAATCTGGTTCTTAAAGACACCCTAGATCATGATTTGCAGCTTCAGCTGACCAATGAACTACAGCATTTGATCACCGAGCTGGATTTTGACGGCGAATCCGGTGATAAACTGCTGACCATCCGTAACCGCTTATTGATCGGTGTACCACCACAGACATTGATTGAGTTGTCTCTGGAAGTCTTGCGCCTGGTACTTAATGGCACCCACCAGGAACGTCGTTCATCACAGAAATTCTTAGATTCGGTGAACAGCGATCTGGCGACACTGCAAAAAACCACCAATCAAAATGTTGGCCAGACATCCGCCTTATACGAACATCACGGCGAACTCACCACGGAACTGGCGACCGTCGTCAATACCGTCAAACAAGGCCTGCAAGATCAAAAAAACCTGGAAAACTGGCGCCCGACATTAAACGATCTGACGAAAGAGTTACAGACTCTGGTCGATCGCAACCGCGCGCTGGAAAAACGAGAAAAGATGCTGATTGAGCAGCTCAGTTATAACGAGAATAAAGTCACCACCTTGTTTGAGCAAACTCTGGATTACCGTCAGCGCCTCAATGATCAGGAACGTAAAATGTTTCTTGATCACCTGACCAAAGTCTATAACCGCGCAGCACTGAATGATCGCCTTGAACATGAGTATCGTCGCTGGCTCCGCTATCAGCATCCGTTATGCGTTGCATTGATAGATCTCGATGATTTCAAGGACATAAATGACAGTTACGGCCATTTGGCCGGTGATAAAGCATTAAAGATCATCGCCCGCACTATCCATCAGTGTCTGGAAGAAACCGACTTCATCGCCCGTTTTGACGGCGATGAATTTGTCGTGATCATGCCTGATGTTAATGAGGAGGAAAGGGTTAAACGTCTTAACAAGGTCCGCGAGTCGATTTCCCAATTGCCTTTCCGCTTCCGGGATCAGAATGTCACTATTTCAATATCGATTGGTGCCACCTTATTTGAAGGTAACGATACGCCAACCGATATCATTGAGCGTACTGAAAAAGCCCTCTACAGTGCTAAAAGTGCCGGCCGTAACCGCATGATCTGGATTTCATAACCGTAATACCAATTGGGATAAAACTAATTATCACTGATATCTGGTCAAATCCTTTATCCCTGTGTATGGTGAAAGTAACAGATTGATTGTTAACAGTCTGATAATAACCTTTATACCTATTTGATACTTATATCCATTGGTATTATATCTTCAGCAGACTCCTGCCACCGTCCAACTTGCCGCTATTTCGTTCTGGAGCAGATAGAAAGTACGCTATTACTGACAAAAAAATATAAGTATAAATGGCACTTTTAATAATGGTATTAGACATATAAGCAACACACTGAGTACAAATGCCGATTGGTATTATTCTAAGATTTTATCTTACGACGTAACCAACGCCGTTTCATCGTGACCAGGGAGGTAACTATGATTACTCATATCAGTCCAGTCGGAGCCATGGAGCTGCTTTCGCAACTCGAAGTCGATCGACTGAAAGCGACGGCATCCAGTGATCTGTATCGCTTGTATCGAAACTGTTCACTGGCAGTCTTAAACTCCGGCAGCCATACCGATAACTCAAAAGAACTGCTAGAGAAGCACAAAAGCTTTGATGTCAATGTCATGCGTCGTGAGCGTGGTATCAAGCTCGAACTGATCAATCCACCAGAACATGCCTTTGTTGATGGTCGTATTATCCGAGGTATACAGGAGCATATGTTTGCGGTACTGCGTGATATCGTCTACGTCAACATGCATGTACAGCAGCGCAATGACATCAACCTAACCAGCGCCATTCACATTACCAACTTTATATTCAGTATCTTACGTAACGCCCAGATGTTACATTCCGGCGAAGATCCTAATATCGTTGTATGCTGGGGCGGCCACTCGATCAATCCGGTCGAATATCAGTACACCCGAGAAGTGGGCCATGAACTGGGCTTGCGCGAACTGAATATCTGTACAGGCTGCGGCCCCGGTGCGATGGAAGGGCCAATGAAAGGCGCGGCTATCGGTCATGCTCAACAGCGTTATAGCAACAGTCGTTTTCTTGGCATGACCGAGCCGTCAATTATTGCCGCTGAACCACCGAATCCGATTGTTAACGAGTTAGTAATTTTTCCGGATATCGAAAAGCGTCTGGAAGGCTTTATCCGCATAGGGCACGGCATTATTATTTTCCCGGGCGGAGCAGGTACGGCAGAAGAGTTGCTCTATATTCTGGGGATTTTAATGCACCCGGAAAATGCCGATCAGCCAATGCCTTTAGTACTGACCGGACCAAAAGAAAGTGAAGCGTATTTCCGTACCCTTGATTCCTTCATCAAAGACACCTTAGGGGCAGAAGCCCAAAAACATTATCATATTATTATTGATGATCCGGAGAAAGTAGCCCAGGTCATGAAGGCATCAATGCCATTGATTAAAGAGCACCGTTTGGCAACTGGCGATGCTTACAGTTTTAATTGGTCACTGAAAATCCCACCTGAATTTCAGTTACCGTTTGAACCAACCCACGACTCAATGTCAACATTAGATCTACACACAAATCAACGTCCGGAACACCTTGCCGCCTCTTTACGACGCGCTTTTTCTGGCATTGTTGCCGGTAATGTGAAGGAAGAAGGGATCCGTGAAATTGAACGGAAAGGGCCATTTAAGATCAATGGTGATCTCACACTGATGAAACGTATGGACAAACTGTTGAAGCATTTCGTTGAACAACAACGGATGAAGCTACCTGGTACTCAGTATGAGCCTTGCTACGAGATCATCACTGCCCGGACAAACGGGAAATAATCCACACAGCGGTTACACTCTCTCGCACCTTGAGGTGGTTTGGGTATAGAATAAGGGCCTGTATCGGCCCTTATTCTTATCAAAGTCAGTCACTTTTATGTCTATCCATCTTGTTGTTATTGATGCCCTAAACCTTATTCGTCGTGTTCATGCAGCCCAACCCGGCGAGCCGGATGTACACAACACTGCCCGTGTTTGCTGCCAGGCATTAGGCAAGATCATTAAGAGCAGCACCCCTTCGCATATTGTGGCGGTATTTGACCATCATAGCGACGATCGGGGGTGGCGTGCCGAGCTCCTGCCTCACTACAAAGAAGGCCGCAAGCCGATGCCGCCTGAACTGGTTGAAGGTATGGAAGTGATACAGGATGCCTTTATGGCGATGGGGATCGACTCACTGTTATCAGATGGTGATGAAGCCGATGATTTAGTAGCCACTCTGGCACTGAAAGTCGCCGACAGAGGTGAGAATGTGACCATTATTTCAACCGATAAAGGCTACTGCCAGCTCTTGCGCCCGACATTATATGTGCGTGATTATTTCCAGCAGCGCTGGCTCGATAGCCCCTTTGTCGAAAAAGAGTATGGGGTTAAGCCAGAACAGCTTACCGACTACTGGGGCTTGGCAGGGATCAGCTCCAGTAAAATTCCCGGCATTCCCGGTATCGGCCCGAAAGCAGCCATAGAATTACTGTCACTCTACCCGAACCTTGATGCCATTATTGCCGCCGATGATCTGCAGCCTAAGTGGAAGAAAAAAGTCGATGAACACCATGATCTAGCAATCGCATCGAAACAAGTTTCCACGCTGAAAACAGATCTGCAGCTTGGCTTTAACCTGCAGGATATCCGCTACCGGCCACAACACTGATCATTACCGCTTTCATCAATATAAAAAAACGCCATCAGCGATGATGGCGTTTTTTGTATTTCAGCATTGTATATCCGAACTCACTTAACACTCGTTATACGAAATTCCCGCTTTAGCAAGAATAACGAGTATTGTTTAGTCTCAACATCAATGTGCAGAACGGTTGTCCAAACGCTGGATGTGTACCGTGATTTCTTCACGGTCATGATACAGGTGCTTCGCCTGCAGATTGAATTTCACACCATTTTGGATCAGGTAATGCTTCAGGTTTTCAATATCTTGCAGCACTTCATCGTAACGGCCTTTCATTGGCAGTTTCAGGTTGAAGATGGCTTCTTTCGCCCATGCCTTGATCAACCAATCACCCATCAGGTGAGCAACTCGTGCTGGTTTCTCAATCATGTCACAGACAATCCAGGTCACGTTCTTACGTGGCGGCTCAAACTTGAAACCATCCACTTCGTGGTGCTTAACCTGACCGGTATCCATCAGGCTCTGCGCCATCTGTCCGTTATCGATCGCATGTACAAACATCGAGCGCTTAACCAGCTGATACGTCCAGCCACCCGGGCAAGCACCCAGATCAACGCCCCACATACCGGAAGCCAGACGCTCATCCCACTCTTCGCGAGGAATAAATACGTGGAAAGCTTCTTCCAGTTTTAGCGTTGAACGGCTTGGCGCATCGGAAGGGAACTTAAGACGCGGAATACCCATAAAGAACTGCGAGTTGTTGTTGGATAGCGAGTAACCCACATAGCAGCAACCTGGTGCGATAAAACAGACATGAAGCACTGGCTTCCATCCATTATCTTTCGCATACAGCACTTCTTTTTTACGCATCGCCTGGCGTAGCGGCACCGTGAACTTACGGCAGAATTTCAACAGCTCTTTGGCTTCATTGGTATCTGGCGTTTCAATACGCAGATCACCACAACGAGGGAAATCTTTAACCGCTTCAAGGATCGGTGAAATACGATCGTCTTGAGGTAAATCCGTTAATAACGTTGTTGCCGCAAACATCTGGCGGGCAAAGATTAACGAAGAGAAAGGCTGTAGTTTAATGAATTTCTCGGCATCACCCTGCTGATGAAATTCAAACACCACGTAACCGGTATTGTTTTTCGTCCGAGGAAAACCATATAACTCCAGTTTGTTCGCTTTGTCTTGAACTTCACCGGCACATTCTTTTTCAAAGCCTGGACGACAGTACAATATAACTTGATTCACTTTGAACCCTCAAGCTGAACGCCAGGCAGCCACCGCAAGCGCTACCCAACCAATAATAAAACACGTGCCCCCCAGCGGAGTGATGGGGCCGAACCATTTAATTCCCGTCAACGCCAGCGCATACAGGCTGCCGCTAAAGAGCAAAATACCCACTGCAAAAAACAGGGCTGCGTATAATACCGCTTTTGTCGGCATAATGCGTGCCCATAATCCACATCCGACCAACGCGAGCGTGTGCCAGGCCTGATATTGTACCCCGGTTTGAAACACATCGAGTAAATAAGGTGGCAACTGAGCTTTCAGGCCGTGAGCGGCAAAGGCTCCCAACGCCACCATGACGGCACCGCTTAACGCTGCGAAAAGTAAGATAATTTTAACTGGCACCCACACATTCCTTAATAAAAGTAGCTAGCTGCTCTATCGCTAATTCGCGGTTTCCCTGCTCGGTATACCCCGACGCTTTTCGCGGCTTAAGGCTGTGGTCACCATCGGGTAAAAAACTGACAGAAACTGATTTTGCATACTGCCAACCTTCAACTTCAGCTCGGGTACCAAAGGTATCTCGCTCACCCTGCAGAATTAACGTCGGTAAAGTGGCGACTTTTAAATGCTCACCTCGAAAGTTCTCCGGCTTGCCGGGCGGGTGAAAAGGAAAACCTAAACACGCCACCCCCTGCACGTTCGCACTGCAGTTTTCCACATCCGGTGATCCAGCCGCAATGTCACTCACTATCAGGCTGGCCATTCGACCGCCCATGGATTTACCACCAATCACCAGTTTACCGTCAGCAAACTCATTGATGTACTTTTGGAAATCCAGCAACAGCTTAGGCTGGCGATCTGGCGGACGTTTTTTACCGTCTTCCCGGCGTTTGACCATGTAAGGGAAATCAAACCGTATAACGCGAATATCATGCTTTGCGACGCCTTGAGCAATAGCCGTCATATATTCGTGATCCATCCCGGCCCCGGCACCATGAGCAAATAAAAAGGTCGCTATCGCCTCTTCGCCTCGCTGGGGGCCGTCAATAAGGTATGTCGGTAATGCAGATGCTTGTTCAACATCAGGTCCCGTATTAGCCATCAGCAATGTCCTCTTGCTCGCTGGCTGCTTTTGCCAGTACCCAGTCACGGAAAGCCTGGATACGTCCGGTCTCCGCTTGTTTTTCCTGACACACTAAATAGAACGCGTTTTTACTCATCAGGATTTCATCAAATGGACATACCAGACGCCCGGCGTCTAATTCTGGTTGCGCTAACACATTATTTCCCAACGCAATGCCCTGACCGTGTACGGCGGCCTGAAGTACCATGGTTGAGTGGCTAAAAATCGGCCCATGGTTAACGTTCATACCGGAGAGTTCAAAATGGCGGACATAGCTTTTCCACTCTTTACGCGAGGTATCGTGCAACAAGGTGTGAAGCTTGAGATCATCGAGCGTTCGCAGCGGTTTGGATCCCGCGAGCAACATAGGCGAACAGACAGGCAGCAGGTATTCCTGATACAGTTTATCTGCCCGTAATCCCGGCCAATTACCACGGCCGTAATAAATCGCGACATCAACATCGTCTGTTAACGATCCTTCATCCAGATCAACGGCTTTAATTCGCACATCAATCTCGGGATGGTGCTCATTAAAATCAGCCAAACGTGGTACCAGCCACTGAATAGCAAAACTAGGAGGTAAACTAATGGTTAACGCCCCTTTTGCCCCCCGTTCAAGCACCTTATCTGTTGCATCTGAGATAGCAGAAAAAATGTCTTTTATATCGAGAAAATAGCTCTGCCCTTCCTCGGTCAGTAACAATGACCGGTTACGACGGCGGAATAATTTTAGCCCGAGAAACTCCTCAATGGCTTTAATCTGGTGGCTTACAGCCGCTTGTGTGACAAATAACTCTTCCGCTGCCCGAGTGAAACTCAAATGCCTGGCTGCAGCTTCAAAGACCTTTAGTGAATTGAGTGGTGGTAATCGTCTAGACATAGTTTTCCGGTACTGGCCAACACATTAGTTTTTTTAATGGTGAACATTATAAATTGTCCATTGTTCAAGTGCTATAGAAACCCTATGATTCTCTGCGCAACAAAGGCTTGAACATCTGATATTTTGCTCTCTAGCACTTATCGACAAGCCAATGCTGCGATGTTGTGTTTGCATATTGTCCGGGTTGTGCCGGACAGGTAGTCAATCTACCAATTTACTTCCTGTTTTTTTGACCTATCCGTCAAAGTTTTTATTGTTAGCACTGTGTCTCAACACAGTGCTTTTTTTTATTCCCGCCTTTCTGGCAACGACAAAATCACTTCTTGAGTATAATTATCTGGTGGAATAGGGATAATCACTTGCCCTCAACGCCAATAATTAGCATGATCGCCCCCTACAATTAACCCAATGTGACTCACCATGACTGCCCAATTTGATATCAACCAAATTTGCCCACAGTTTCCGGCTTTAGATCAAGACTGTAATGGTCAACCTCTGGTTTATCTTGATAGTGCCGCGACAGCCCAGAAGCCTCAGGTTGTCATTGAAACCATCCGGCAGTATTACAGTGGTCACAATGCCAATGTGCATCGTGGCAGTCATAGTCTGACGGCAACGGCGACAGCACAATTCGAACGCGCCCGCAGCACGGTGCAGCAATTTATCAATGCCCGCTTTAGCAACGAAATTATCTGGACCCGGGGTGCCACCGAAGCACTCAACCTCATAGCTCAGACCTATGCGCGCCAGAACCTGCAAGCCGGCGATGAAATTCTCGTGAGTGAACTGGAACATCACGCCAACATCGTGCCCTGGCAAATTGTCGCGGAGCAGACCGGGGCAAAGGTCGTCAAGATCCCAATGAAACCCGATTGCACGCTGGATATGGATGCCTTTCACCAGTGCTTAACCGACAACACCAAAATTGTCGCCGTCGCTCATATCACCAATGTGACAGGTACCCGTAATCCGATTGAACAAATCATAGCCGCAGCCCACCAGCAAGGTGCTGTCGTCGTCGTTGATGGCGCTCAGGGTATTGTTCATGAAACGGTTGATGTTCAGGCGATGGATGCCGACTTTTATGTCTTCTCCGGCCATAAACTCTATGCCCCTACCGGCATTGGCGTGCTCTATGGCAAGCAAGCCATTCTAGATGCCATGCCACCCTGGCACGGGGGCGGAAAAATGGTGGAAAAAGTCTCTTTTGCCGGCACCACATTTTCAGCCCTGCCGGGTAAGTTTGAAGCCGGTACCCCAAATATTGCGGGTAGCCTGGCACTGGCCACTGCGATTGACTGGTTGCAATCACTCGACCGGGAAGGTGCCGAACAACACATTCAGCGGTTACGGCAGAAGGCGATTGATGGCATCGCCGATATTGAAGATCTTCGTATTGTCGGCTTGCAACCCCATGCCAGCCTGTTTTCGTTTGTTGTCGAAGGCGTGCACCATCAAGACATTGCAACCTTATTGGATCAACAAGGTATCGCCCTGCGAGCAGGCCACCACTGTGCCCATCCGATGCTGGATGCACTAGGGCTAACAGGCACTCTGCGGGTATCATTAGCCCTGTATAACACAGAACAAGACATCGAGCGCTTTATTACTGCGCTCCACAAAGCATGTAGCTTGCTATAAGGACTCTCATGACAGAAGCGACACTACCTCAACACCCATTCGGTACTGACATTACGGCTGACGATATTGTGGCGCAGATGCAAGCCGCCAAAGGCTGGGAAGACAGATACCGCAATGTCATTCAGTTAGGTAAGAAATTACCGGCATTGCCTGAAGAGTTAAAACAAGATCAGTTAAAAGTCAGCGGTTGTGAGAGTCAGGTTTGGCTAACCCATGAAGCGCAAGGCAATTGCTTTCATTTCGCGGCAGACTCTGATGCTCGTATTGTTCGCGGTCTGATCACCTTGGTACTCGCCGCGTATGAAGGAAAAACCGCCGAGGAGATCCGTGAATTTGATATCGATACGTATTTTGACCAGCTCGGTCTGATTGCTCACCTCAGCCCATCACGAGGCAATGGTTTAAAAGCCATTGTCGAGCAGATAAAAGCGTTGGCGGAAGGCTAACGCTTCTGTAAAAGCAGAGAAAAGTAGAGAGTGGCGAGAAACTAGACTCTCGCTACTCGGATCTCACGTCTACTTGCTATGCTTCTCAATCAGTTTGGCAATGATGCGCGATACCGCGACAAAGCCAAAAGTGGCCGTTACGACAGTCGACGCTCCGAAGCCGCTGGCACAGTCCATACGTTTTGGTCCATCCGCCGTGGCTTTCACATTACACACCGAGCCATCAGCCTGCGGGTACTTCAGCTGCTCAGTCGAGAACACACAGTCGATACCAAATTTACGCTTCGGGTTCTTTGGGAAGTTATGATGACGACGCAAGGTATCACGCAGCTTCTTGGCTAATGGATCCTGAATGGTTTTCGTCAGATCAGTAATTTGAATTTGCGTCGGATCCAACTGGCCACCCGCACCACCGGTGGTGATCACTTTGAACTTATTACTCTTACAATACGCCAGCAATGCCGCCTTTGGTTTCATGCTGTCTATGGCATCAAGCACATAGTCAAAACGGCTGTCGATATATTCCGGGATGTTTTCCGGCGTAATGAAGTCATCAATCAGATTCACCTGGCATTCCGGGTTGATCAACTTGATACGCTCGGCCATCACTTCAATTTTACTCTGACCAACCGTACCCGTCATCGCATGGATCTGGCGGTTGATGTTGGTAACGCACACATCATCCATATCAATCAGAGTCAGCTCGCCAATACCTGAACGTGCCAGCGCTTCCGCAGCCCAAGAGCCTACACCACCAATACCGATCACACACACGTGTGCGGCACGCAGAATTTCAACGTCACTGTTGCCATACAAACGGCGGGTGCCGCCAAAACGCTGGTTGTAATTGTCTGAGGCTGGTTTTTCTAATTTACGCATAGTAATTCACGTATAACTTTTAGTCGTTCAGATAAAGAATGAGCGCGTTTTATACGCGCTCTGATCTTGATTGTCCAGTCTCCCCTGTTCCCGGCGAGCTATTAATTCATCGCCGCCGGAGACAGCCATGGGGCTTCCGTCTCGCTACCTTGTAAGCCCAGCTTCCATACCCGACCAAAATGTTTATAGTGGCCAGCATCAGTACCCGCCTGCGCCCCCATACCATGATACAGATCGAGGTGATTTTTCTTCACCGCGCCTCCCGTATCCAGCGCCATTAATAGCTTAAGAACATGCTGGCCGTTCCAGTTACCTTCGCTGTCGAGCTGAGGCACTTCTGCCAGCAACACGCTCCCCATTGGTAAATACTCACGATCCGCTGCGACCGATGCATGTGCTAACAGCGGGATACCGGCCGTTCCCATCACATCGAGACTCTCTTGTGGCAGAAAAAATACATAAGATGGGTTTTGCTCTAACAATTCACGCACGGTGGCTTCATCTTGCAAAGAAACCCATTCTTCAATCGCCTTTAGTGACATCTTCTCACGAGGTACTTCATCGCGCTCAATCAAAATGCGACCAATACTGACATAAGGGTGGTCGTTCTTGCCTTTATAGGCGAAATACTGCAACTCATTGTTATCATCAAAGTGAACAAAACCGCTGCCCTGTACTTCCATCATAAACACATCAAGCATCGATGCACTATAGCCAAGCTCCAGCCCTTGCCCTTCCAATGCCCCCTGATAGATCTCTGCGCGGGTCGGGCAAGTCTCATCACATTTCGGCATGCCGTAAACAGGGTAATGAAAAACCTCATCAGGCTGATGGCGTAATTCTATAATGGGTGAAAAATAACCGGTGAACAGTACATTGCCATTTTCATCACCGCCCCCCATTTGCGCAATCTGAATACCATATTGACCTAACTGGCTGGGATCGCCGCTCTGCTCCGCCCAATTGTCAATCTGACGGTATAGCGCCTGATATTTGCTTGTCATCGACGAAGATCGTGCTATCACCTGCGCCATCTGTTCAGCAAACATATTGTAATCACGCGGTTTATCTGACTCTACCGTAGGCACTTGATTCAAGACCTGATCAAAATTGCCATCTACATATTGCTGACCTCGATCAGTCGGCTTAGCGCACCCTGCCAAGCCAATAATTAACATTGCGATTGTAACTTTACGAAACACGGTAGAGACCTACTATAGTTTGAAAAAGAGCCTGACGGCTGAATATGTTTGATGTTAGCAAACACTCACCTGCAGGAAAGCGTTATCTTCATGAGAAATTAACACTTTGTGTAAGGCTTTGTGTCAAGGCTTTGTTTTATTTGCGGAATAAGGTGAATAGTAACGACAGAGAAAACAACACATTACTTACTGTGCTTCCCCCTAACGGCTAAAAGTGGAAATATAATGCGCGGGCTTTTGCCGAACCAGACTCTCAGATAAATAGGTATAAAGATAAATGTCATCACCCAGGCGATACTTTAACGTACTGCCATCCCACTCAAAGTGAGTACTTACCTGACGCCCGTGAATAAACACCCCTGCCGGGCGGATCTCAAAACGGTCTGCAACATACGGAGCCACTTCCTGCTCAACCCAGGTACCATAAATTTGAGCAACCGGCTCTGACTTGAATAAGTCTGCTTTAACCAGCCCTATTACCAGTGATGCCGCAAAGATAAGTCCCGTCGAAGTGAACAACACCAGACTGAGGCTTTGTAATGTTTGTAACTTCGCTTTTTTCATCGCCATTCATAGATCATTGATAACCTCGGTAATATACCGGATCCCCGCCACCTTTCAGGAAGATATTAACGACCGATATTCAATAACGGGATCTTGTAGCAAAAAAAAATATTTCGTTACTATCTGTACAATTGGGGAAATTCATTTATTTTTTATGAATAGTTACTTACGACATGGATGTAAAATATTGAAGCTTCGTAGTACCGCCCTGGTCAAAGGCTTTCGCCAATCGGCCCCATATTTGAATGCCCACATTGGCAAGACCATTGTTATCATGCTCGGTGGTGAGGCCATCGAAGATCGTAACTTTTCTAATATTGTCAATGATATCGCACTGCTAAACAGCCTTGGGCTGCGGATTGTGGTTGTTTACGGTGCCCGTCCCCAGATCTCACATTTATTAACCAGCCAAGGGTATCCAACCCCTTATCATAATGGTGTACGGGTTACCGACGAACGGGCCTTAGAACTGGTTAAGCAGGCCGCTGGACAGCTACAGCTCGATATCACAGCCCGTTTCTCGATGGGACTAAACAATACCCCAATGGCCGGCGCACAAATTAACGTCGTCAGTGGCAACTTCATTATCGCGCAGCCACTCGGTATTGATGAAGGCGTCGATTATTGTCATAGCGGCCGTATTCGCCGGATAGATGTTGATGGCATCCACCGCCAGTTAGATCAGCGTTCCATCGTCCTGCTCGGCCCTGTCGCCAGTTCGGTGACGGGTGAATGCTTCAATCTCACCTCGGAAGAAGTTGCCACTCAATTAGCGATTCGATTAAAGGCCGATAAGTTAATTGGCTTCTGCTCTGAACAAGGGGTGCTCAGCGATGAAGGTGAAGTGGCATCTGAGCTATTACCCAATGAAGCCGTAATGGCTTTACAGCGCCTGGTGGACGCCAATGACGATGATTGTGGTACGGCACGCTTTTTACGCGGGGCGATCACCGCATGTCATGCTGGCGTTCCTCGCAGCCACCTGATCAGCTATAAAGAAGATGGCGCTCTGATCCAGGAGCTGTTCTCACTTGACGGGATTGGTACCCAAATTGTGATGGCCAGTGCCGAAAAGGTCCGCACGGCGGGCATTGACGATATTGGCGGTATCTTAGAGCTCATTTATCCGCTGGAGCAAGGAGGGATCCTGGTACGCCGCTCCCGCGAACAGCTGGAGCAGGAAATTGAGCAATTTACCATTGTTGAACGTGACGGTCTGATCATCGGTTGTGCCGCGCTCTATCCTTTCCCGGAAGAGAAGATGGCCGAAATGGCCTGTGTGGCGGTGCATCCCGATTTCAGAGACGGCGATCGTGGCGCATTGCTGCTTAACCGGCTTCGCCTGCAAGCCAAAGAGCAAGGCTTAAAACACCTGTTTGTTTTAACCACACGCAGTCTGCACTGGTTCCGTGAACAGGGCTTTATTGAAACGGATGTCGAGCAGTTACCAATGGCGAAAAAAGCGCTGTATAACTTCCAGCGCAAGTCAAAGATCTTAACGTTAACACTCTGAGCGTCCCGGGTTTCTCGATAAAAAAAACAGCCAGCATACACTGCTGGCTTGTTGTTTTTTCGCCTGAAAATCAATTAGGCCAACAACTGCGCCAATCCGCTCGCCCGCTCTGTACGTAAGCGCACAGCTCGATTGACCACATCCTGCTGAGCAAAAAGATGCAGTTTTTCTTTGGCACGGGTAACGCCGGTATAGATCAACTCACGGGTCAATATCGGACTGAAATCTGCAGGCAGTACCATCAAGGTATCAGCAAACTCCGAGCCCTGAGATTTATGGATCGTCATTGCATATACCGTCTCATGCGCAGGCAGACGGCTAGGCAGCACGCTACGTATCGAGCCGTCAGGCATCTCAAAGTAAACCCGTAAATGCGGTTTCTCAGGAGTCACCTTATGATCAACCATCGCTATACCGATATCACCGTTATACAAGCCTAAGCCATGATCATTACGGGTGATCATAACCGGGCGCCCCGCATACCAGGTCTCATCCGTCGGGCGAATTTTTCCAATACGAACCAGTTCACGTTCAATACGTTGATTTAAGCCAACCACACCGAAATCACCTTCTCGCAATGCACACAATAACCGGACTTTAGAAAAGGCTTTCAGGACCTCTTTCGGGTCTTGTTTCTGCTCAATCGCATCTAAATAATCACGATAGAAAGTCACCGTCATATTAATCATGGTCTGGTAACTTTCAGCACTCAACGGGTAGTTATTGATATCTTTAAAGCCTTGTTGGCACACTTTTTCAACATCATATGGCTTGCCTTCGTTGATGGCTTTCGCCAGCTTACCAATGCCTGATTCGGCATGAAAACGGTAGCTTTTACGCAGCATACAGAGGCTATCAGCCACTTTACTGACGGCGCCAGCCTGGATCGGCGATAAATTAAACCCCGTCAGGTGGCTCAGCAGCCGGCCTTGTTCCTGGCTGTATCCCTGGTGCGAAAAGGCACAGATATCCCCGAGTACGGCCCCCGCCTCAACCGATGCCAGCTGATCCCGATCACCGAGCAAAATCAGTTTGGCATGCGGTGGCAGGGCGTCGAGCAAACGTGCCATCATAGGCAAATCCACCATTGAGGCTTCATCAACGACCAGTACATCAAGGTGCAGCGGATTATCCCGGTGATGACGGAAGTCGACCTGATTAGGCACCGAGCCTAACAAACGATGTATGGTACTGGACTGAGTCGGAATACGCTGACGCACTTCCGGCTCAACAGATAAAGACTGTACTGCCAGACCAATCGATTCGGTTAAACGGGCAGCGGCCTTACCCGTAGGGGCAACCAGTTTAATGTTTGGTACATGTAATTCACCGTCTGGGCTGGTGTGCTGTGCCTGCTTGACCAGCGCGGCCAATAACTTTGCTACTGTCGTGGTTTTACCCGTGCCCGGCCCCCCCGAAATAACCGAAAACTGACGAGTGATCGCCGTCGCAGCTGCGACTTTTTGCCAGTTAAGGCATGCACTCTGCGGAACGAGATCATCGAGTGGGTTCAGCTCTTCCGCTCTGCCGGCCGACAGCAACACCTGATCGATGGCCGCCCAGTCGAGTTGTTCGGCGTGCACAATATCTAGCTTATCGCACACTTCATTGTGGCGACTGTCAGCACAATCTGCTTGCCGGCCCCTCCCTCTCTTCAGCTGCTGCAATGCCTGATACAAATAGGTATAGGTACGCGGAAACAACTCATCCAACACGGTCGGCATGATTGCGGCCGGCTCAATAGATTGCGCGCTTTGATGAAGCTTCTCTGCCACCAGCTTTTCAAAATTCCAGTAGCGATGTAAGTACAACCGCCCCTGTTCGAGCACTAATGGGGTGGCCTGCCGGGCACCGAATTCCGACGCATCCGATACCGCAGGCAACGACTTCAGTTCCGCGGCCCATTGTTCAGGTGCCGGTAAGCCCTCTAACAACGCCGCCGAAACTCTGAGGGGTAAGCCAAACAGTGGGTGGTTATCGATTTTATTGAGCATCAGACACACATGCCCTTTGCCTAACTCATGGCTCACTAAGGCTGCCACCAACGCCAATAGCGAAGAATGTGGCTCGGGGGTACGCTGAGCCAGAAATTTAGCAAATTGATAATCTAACGGACGCAGCACACCTTGTTTGGTGAGATCTTCTAAACGCTTAAGCATCAATCTGCTCTCCATCAATTAACAGGTCTAATTCAGCCAGCAAGGATTGGGTCGGACGCGCATAAAAAATACCGCTGTCACTGCCGGCTTCAATACCGCGTAAGAAGAGGTAATAGACCCCGCCAAAATGCGTTTCATAGTCATAGTCAGGAATGCGGCTGCGCAGAAAACGCTGCAAGGCCAACGCATAAATCTGGTATTGCAGATCGTAGCGGTGATCGCGCATGGCCCCGATCAGCTGATCCCCCCGGTAGGCATTAGGATCATCGCCCAAATGATTCGATTTCCAGTCCAGCACGTAGTATTTGCCCTGATGTTCAAACACTAAGTCAATAAAACCTTTCAGCATCCCGCTCACGGTAGCAAAACCTAACTCACCGGCCCGGGCTGAGACACTATCATGCCTGGCAATCACTTTGTTCAGCATCGCGGAAGAGAGCAATTCAATCGGCAGCAAAAACTCCATCTCCGTTAAGCGCTGGGTGGCATTTTTATCAACCAACTTAAGATCATTGCCATCCAACGGGCAATAAAGGACATCTTCAATCAGCTTCTGCAACACTGGCAGCCAAGCCGCCTCGTAATTTTCCCGCAGCAGTAACTCAGTCAGGATAGTGACGGTTTCAGGGCTATCTACCGGTGCAGTGAAGTCAATTTCTTCAAATACGGTATGTAAAAACGTACCCGGACGCGCACCGCGGGGGAAGGTATAAATGGAGTACTCAGGCTCAAGCTCAATGATCGCCTCTTCACCGTCCTGCACTTTTTCTGCCGCAGAATCGATATCAAAACCGGGCAGATCCAAGCTGCTGTCGTGATAGGCCTGATGGCCCTGTTTGACCAGGCTGGAGTAACTGGTCATCCACCAGTTACGTTCAATTCTTGCGTTAAATTCACTAGGCTGCAGTGTCGGTGCATCCTGCTCGACCGGTTGCCATTTGCTATCCGGCAAAACTGGCGGCCCGGCCACTGTGATTGCAGACTGGCTTTCAGCCAGTTTAGCCAGGGCAAGCTCCAGAGCCGCGATACTGCCTTCCTGACCATTTTGCACCAAATGCCCCATGGCAGAATGGTGCAGGCCGGTAGGCTCTTTGGTACTGCGGCCATTACGGATCGGTGCCATGCCAACATAGCAACCGTAGACCGCTCGCGTTAGCGCTACGTAGATCAAGCGTAGATCTTCCGCCAGACGTTCTTTATCGGCTTTTTCTATCGAATCATCTTGCTTAGTAATATCAAGAACGGTGATATTTGCCTGTTCATCGTGATACTTCACTTCGCTTTTCTTATCGACTTCGCGATAGCTACAGACAAACGGCAGGAATACCAGATCGTATTCCAGCCCTTTCGATTTATGGATCGTGACGATCTGAACCAGGTTCCGCTCTGACTCCAAACGTAAAACCTGATCTTCTGCATTACCGTTAGGCTCGGCAATGTGTTCGGCTAACCAGCGTAGCAGACCGTAATCACTGTCTAAGGTCTGGCTGGCTTCCTGCAGCAATTCACCAATATGCAGTAAATCAGTCAGACGCCGCTCGCCGCCCTCTTCCGCTAACAAACGTTCAGCAATGGTCGATTTAGCCATCACACTGCGCAGCATTGGCATTACACCACGGGTTAACCACAATTTACGGTAGTCTTTAAATGCATTAACGGCCGTTTCCCACTCGGTTTCATCACTATTGAGCTTGTCTAAATCGACTGCCGTTAACGCAAAAAGACTGGAAGCTAACGCCGCACGCAATGCGCGATCATCTTCTGGTGTTAATACCGCCTGCAATAAACGCTGCATATCAGCGGCTTCAGGAGTGGAAAATACACTATCGCGATTCGATAAATAGACACTGGCAATACCCTGCTCAGCCAAGGCCTGACGTACCAGTTTGCCTTCATTGCCGGTTCTGACCAGAACAGCAACATCACTCGCCTGAATGGCTTTCTTGTGACCTTTATCCTGGAAAAAGGCACTACCTTGCTGGGATTGGGTGAGAACTTTCTGGATCTGGGCTGCCGTCGCCTCGGCCATCACTTGCTGATAACTGCCTTTAGTAACGGGTTTGCCATCCAGGCTATCCTGATGCCAGAAGGTCAGCGCATGCTGAGCCTGATTATCGAGCCACCAGCTACGTTCCGGCGCTTTGGGGCTATGGTTCACCGACAGGAACTGAATGTCCTGATCGTAAATAAACGGGCTATCCGGCTGTTCAAAGACCCGATTGACCGAGGCAATCATGTCAGCCGTTGAGCGCCAGTTAGTGCCCAGGGTGTAATGATCACTGACCTGACGACGCGCTTGAATATAAGTGAAAATATCAGCACCGCGAAAAGCATAGATCGCCTGCTTAGGATCGCCGATCATAAACAAACCACACTGCGCCTGCTCTGCACTTTCGGTGGTATAGATGTTGCTGAAAATACTGTACTGGAGGGGATCGGTATCCTGGAATTCATCAATCATCGCCACGGGATACTGGCTGCGAATGCGCTCAACCAGCAGATCGTCACGATCATTATCGATCGCCGCAGATAGCTGAGTCAGCAAGTCATCGAACGATAACCAGCCTTTGCGCTCTTTGGCTTTCGCAAGCAGGACGCGGCATTCTTCTATCGCGTGAGCCATTAGGGGATCGCGCAGATTGGCCGGGTTATCCAGCAGATCAGCAACAGCAACAAACACCTCATGCTCAGGGGCGTCACCTTTTGCCGTTTTTTCGATCAGGATCTGCTGATGGAAGCGATCAAGCTTATCCGGCAAATCATAGCCCAAGGTTGGCAATGCCGCCCACAGGCTCACCTGTTCTAACCAGGTCGGCAAACTCTTTTTGGTATAGCTGCGCTTGTTCACACCGGAATTGGCTATCAATGCTTCCAGATCCGCTTCATGTTCACGCCATAACGCTTTAAAACCTTCGATACGTTCGAGGTTTGTATTGTGCAATTCCGCCAGTGAATCGGTCATCGCCTCGACGCTTAACTTCACTGGCGCTCCGGTTAAACTGCCACCAATATCTTTCAGTAACGCCGTCGGCGAAGACCATACGTCTCGTACTTCAATCGCCAGGCTATGCGGCAAATGATAGAAATTACGACGCCAGTAGTCGGCCGCGACTAAACTTTTCAGCTGGCTTTCATCGGTCACGAATTCATTATTAAAACGGCTGCCCGACTCAAAGGCATTTTGGGTCAGCATTCGCTGACAGAAACCATGAATGGTATAGATCGCCGCTTCATCCATCTGACGCTCGGCCTGCAGTAAAATCTGCGCCGCCGTCTGATGATCGCTAATTTCCTCAAGCAACGGCTGGATCACCGGATCGTGACTGACACCCCGGCTAAATGCTAATCGGGCATCATGGATTCGGGCTCGAATGCGATCTCTTAATTCGGCGGTTGCCGCTTCGGTAAAGGTTACAACCAGAATTTTATCAACGGTCAGCTCGGTGGCATGTCGCGTTTCTGCACTGCCATGGCCCAGCAGCAAACGTAAATATAAGCTGGCAATCGTAAAGGTTTTACCTGTACCCGCAGAGGCTTCGATCAAACGAGCCCCATGCAGTGGAAAAGTCATTGGCTGCAGGGTTGCTGCACCGACTGATTTCGGCRTCAAATGTGTTCCCGAGTCTGACTGCGAATTACATTCGGAGTCTTGCGTTATTGCTTGAGTCATCAGACATCACCCAGTTTGATTCAGAGACCAGATACGTTAGTGACAATGATCACATTACTTTCGTGATCCAGTGCTGGTAACGGGTTTTCAGTATCTGGAATAACATTTTATTCTATTTATGTGAGAGTTTACTCACGGTTTACCGATCATAGTTTGGTTAGTATCACGGCCAGAAACTTGGTCTACCTCTGGACCTGTGGTCGTACAGCGAACACCCTACAAATAAGAATGATTTGCTGGCGACCACACTACACCCCTACGATTCTTCCACTGTTTCGCTATGTAAAACGGCAGCCTGTAATATTCGGCTCGCCATTTGTGACGCCTCATTCGCTAGTGTTTCGTTCCATTGCGGCCAAACCCGGGCAATATAATTGTCGGCCCCTTCGCCCGGATAGAGATAGCCGTCATTAAAGCAATCAGCCATCTTCTTGAGTGATTTTTCCAAGGTATCGGCATCATCTTTCCAGCTGCCGTCCCGGCCAATACACGCATTAATACCGGCAAGGGCCGTTTTCGGAAAATACGGTAACGGCTTATTCAAGCCCTGGTAATACAGACTCACCGCTTCTTTGAGGTAAGTATTTGCCTGCTCAGGTTCAACCTTAAGTAAGGTTAAATGATCATCGGTGCCAATCAGGTGAGTGATCTGGCTCTGGCCTCCCGCCGCCAGACAAAGGTGATCGAACCATGCGATTAATAAATCCTGCGCACGAATTTTGCCACTGCGATAACGCACCAGTCCGGCTTGATAACGCTGCTTGAGCCAGCCCTGCAACTGAATCTCTTGCCCTTCGATTTGAAAAGCAATATCCACTTCATGATCATCAAGCGGGCCCGCCAGTAACGGCAAAATTGAATCCGCCAGTGCAATCACCTCGATTCGTGTCGCTTCCAGCTCTAACTCGCCAAACGCCGCTACAGGGACATTTCCCGCCGCCTTCTGCTCTGCTGAAAATTGTCTGAATACGTCATCGTCATTTTGCTGATTCAGTTTGGCATCAAGCAACAACGCCAGTAATTGATCGCGCATCAAATAACTGTCTAAACCGTTAAGCACAAAGGGTTCATCGTCTTCCATCACGCCCATAGGCGGTTCAAAGAACACTTTTAAACGACGATTAAAGAAATAACGCACAGGTAAACGCCAGAATCGCTGTAGTTCAGCCAGATCCAGCACGCGGGTTTGCTCCGCGTCAAGTGACTCTTCATCAAGGGCTGCCAGCTGGAAATCTTTTCCTGCCTCTCCGCCGCGTAAGGCCGCGGGCAACCATTCCACCGCATAGCTGGTTTGCTCCCCCGTAAAGGCATCAGGGCTGAACGGGACTAACGGGTGGTGATGAATTAACTGAGCTTTTATTCGCTCCGCAGAAGCATCGACTGGGAGAGATTCATCACCAGCCACGCAATAACCTTGCTGACAATATTCCACCAGCTCACTGACCAGTACCGACGGCACTTTTTCACTGTTATCCTGAATCGAGCGGCCCACATAACTGATATAAAGGGTTTCCTGTGCCGATTGGATCGCTTCGAGGAACAGGTAGCGGTCATCATCACGACGAGAGCGGTCACCCGCTTTGGTGCGGCCATCCATTAAATCAAAGCCTTCCGGCGCAATATTTCGCGGGTAAGAGCCATCATTCATGCCCAGCAAGCAGACCGCCTTGAAAGGAATAGAGCGCATTGGCATCAGTGTACAGAAGTTAACCTGGCCCGCTAAGAAGCGCTGACTCACCCGCTCGCCCGATAGTTTATCTTGCAGGTACTGGGTCAGAACTGCGGGGGGGATCAATGTTTGATACCCGGCATCATCAAGCTGTTCATGTAAGCGATGTAGGCTGTCACGGATCGATTTAAGGATCAGTTCACCTTCCAGTTCGACCGCTAAGAAATCATCCAATAGCTGATTTAATCGCTCCGTCCAGGCAGTAACCGATTGCGGCTGCGCCAGCTGCTCACGGTAAGAAATCAGGCTATCAATAAAGCTCGCCAACTGACCGGCAAGCTCGGCATCTAATCCCTGTACCTGCTCGTAAGCCGAAATCCCCTCAAATAAACCGGCATCATGAGGCATGGCATAACCCAGCAACATACGCTGAATACCAAACAACCAGGTATTCTGATGTTGCTCCGGCAACTCAAACTGACAGGCTGTCTCTTTATCTAATCCCCAGCGTACACCGGCTTCTTCAATCCAGCGCTTAACTTGCTCAAAGCTATTACTGTCAAAACCAAACTTGCTCATCACCGCCGGCACTTCGAGCAATTCCAGTAATTCAGATGCGTGACAACGACTTTCAGGTAACGTTAGCAAACGCAGGAAAGCCAGCAGAACCGGGTTTTCCTGCTCCGCGGTTCGGTCAGATATGGAAAATGGAATGTAACGATTACCGGGCGCATTACCAAATACCGCCTGAATTGCAGGCCCGTAGGCATTGATATCGGCTACCATCACAATCACATCACGTGGCTTGAGGTTTTCATCAGCATCAAACATGGCGAGCAGTTTGTCATGCAACACTTCGACTTCCCGCATCGGGCTATGACAAGCGTGAATAGACAGGGAAGGGTCATTCGCAGCAACGGGCAACTTATGGTCGCTGGAATCTAAAATATCGTCATTTTGACGATTCTCTAAATTAAGAATATCGGCCTGGATTGAATGCAGCAGCGTATCTGTTTCAATATCCACAAACGCTTCAACTTCCCGGGCTTGCATCTCTGACAACAGATAGAGGTTATCCCGTCCCAGCTTGCCCATTGAAGCCAGCAGACTGTTGCCGACAACATCATTGTGCATATCATCATGTATATTGTCTTCAACGCTGCCTTTAAGCTGCTCGGCTAACTCGCCCTGCTCACTGTGATCATCTAACCATTTCACTTGTAAACGCTGCTTGGCGGCAAGTCGCGCCAGATATTTACGGTCACGGACATCGCCCCAGTAATAACGACAAGGGTTAGTAAACATCAGATGGACATCAATATGCTCGCCCATCGCGGCTAATGCATCAAGGTAGCGAGGGGGTAACGACGAGATACCAAAGACAAACAATCGTTTAGGAAACCCTTCAGGCAAGGTTCCGCTGTGAGTGTAATTCTCAAGTGTATCGATAAAATGCTCATACAAATTGGCACGATGATACGGCGATTGTTCTAATGTTAAGGTATGATCATACAATGCTTGCCACAAAATTGGCTGCCACGGATGTTCCCCCTCTAATTCAGAAACGACTTCACCCGCTTCCCACTGTTGGATCCACTCAGGGCGGTACACTAAGTACTGGTCAAAAATATCTGCGATTTTTTCTGCCAGCTGATAACTTTTCAGACTGTCTTGATCGTGTTCTAAATACCGTTTTAGCGGCTCAAACTCCGGCTTATCCAGCTGCTCAGGCAATACTTCCATCAACTTCCAGGTCATCGCTTCTTTATTGAAAGCACTGCGCTCGGGCACGTCAGCCAACACCTGAGTAAACATTTTCCAGATGTAGGTTGCTGGCAGAGGGAATTCGAGGTTTGCCGCGACACCAAATGATTTCGCCAGCTCCATCTTCAGCCATTGCGACATGCCGGGGCTTTGCACCAGAATTTGTTCTTGTTCGAATGGGTTATCAAGAGGATTGAGGCGGATCAGTTCAACCAGAAGCGATTTCAATAAATCCAGTTGGTTTGAGTGATAAACAGTAAACACGCAGATATCTCACAAAAAGAGAAAGTTACCCTGATTGTCTACCATGATCTTGTTAGCTGCAAACCTAAATTACAAATACAAAAAAGCCCGGCATAACCGGGCAAATCACACTCGCTAAACTTGTAATCTTTAAGCAATCCGCCTAAAAAGCTCGCCAGAACAGTACGGTACACATGAGACTGTACCAAGCGAGACCCGTACGACATTACGCGCTATGTGGAACAGGACTAAAAAGACGTGAAATCGGACGGTAGAAGGCTAAATAACGCAGCGCGACATAAGACACAACGGCCGTCGATACATACAGTTCAATAGTCGCAAGCTGGGAAACTTGATTAACATATTCTTGTGCTACTCCATTTGTTGCCATCCAAGCGGCGGTTTTGAACAGTGCTGTCGCACCAATCACCATTGGGAAGGTAAAAGCGGCATAACCTGGACTGAAGTCTAGGCGCAGCAATCGATAAAACGCCACATAGATAACAAACGTCATCAGTACCGCAATACCTGCCAATAAACCAATGATCACCGGCGATGGACTCTGCTCCACAGTGAGATATCCGGCAAGAGAAAGGCTTGCTGGTGCCGCCATTATCGCAATGGTTGGTTTCGCTGCATCGGGAATTTCGTGGCTAAAGATCAAACGATAAATCATGACCGGTAGCATCACCGCGTATACACCCATACCAAAAATCAACAAGCCTTCAGCGAGCGGACGCAAGACACCACCGGGAAAAGCGACATCCGCCACGATAATGCCAATGGGCGGAACAAACCAACTTGGCACCATATGGTGAAGTTTGAATTCAATCGCACGGTGATAAACGAATAACAGCAGGAAGATCATGTGCAGTATTACCGCAAATAGCCACATCGCTTGTGCAAAATAAGGGGCATACATACCCACGGTTTTTGATACCACCATGATTGCCATGGCAAACGTCGGTACAACGCTACCGACAACAGGGTGAGTCAGATCATTCCACAAGGATTTAGGATGGAAAATAAATTTCGTAATAAGGATCAGTAGCAGTACCGATGCGATGGCGGCTCCAGCCACTTGGCCCGTACCGTTTAGGTCTGCGACATTTTCCCAACACCAGCCAAGACTACCAATACCCAGTGCAAGGCCTGCCATTGGAATGGGGGCACCTGCGACTCTGTGTTTCGTTGCGTTAATCATTATATTTTCTCCGCACTCACCCCAAATATCATGTGTAGCGGTGTAACCGCTTTGGGCTGAAAGCATTAATCTCTGAACACCGGAAGAGTGTATAAAATTTGAAGCATTTATAATAATTGAATATATTTAACTGCACTTTCAGTTTTGCTTAACTTGTTTTTATTACCGATATTAACCAAAGAGATAAAATGAATATTGCGCTGAAGCAACTCAGGGTCTTTGTCACCGTTGCCCAAGAAAGAACGATCACTGCTGCCGCCGAAAAACTGTTTTTATCAAAGCCTGCAGTGAGCATGGCGTTAGCTGAGCTGGAAAGGCAGCTGGATCATAAGCTGTTTGATCGCAATAACAATCGTCTGATCATCAATGAACAAGGTAAGCGCTTGTTACCTTTAGCCGATGAACTGTTGGCTCGCAGCCACGCGATCGAAAACCTATTTGACCAGGCCGGACCGGTCACCGGAAAATTAAAAGTGGGATCCAGTGATACGGTCGGTAATCAGGTAACCCCTTTCCTGCTCCGCGATTTTCGTGCCAGCACCCAACATGCGGATCAGTCGCTGTTTATCTCCAATACGGCACAGATCTGCCACAAACTCAGTGAATTTGAACTTGATGTCGGTCTGGTTGAAGGCAAAGTACAGCAAGCCGATCTGATCACCAAGCCCTGGTTAGACGATGAAATGGTCGTGGTTTGCCATCCGGATCACCCGCTGACTCATATAGACAATTTACGGTTGTCAGATCTGGAAAACTCACAATGGATTCTGCGTGAGCCGGGATCGGGCACTCGTGAGTTTTTCCTTAATCGCATCTCACCGCGGCTGGAGGAGTGGCATCAGGCATTCGAACTCAATACCACTGAAGCGATCATTAACTGTGTGGCGGCCGGATTAGGGATCACTTGCTTATCAAGGCTCGCTATTCAGCACGCGGTCAATGACAAGCGACTGATCTTGCTGGATTTACCTATCGATATGCGCCGCCAGTACTGGTTGATCTACCACAAAGAAAAATACCAGAGCCCGTTATTGACCCTGTTTCTCGACTTTTGTCTGCAATGGCAGTTAAATCCGGCATAAAGAAGAACTACATTCGGTTATCACCAGAGCTGAAAGCAATGATCTGGCTGATCTGACACAGGGGACGGCCCGTTTCCTGCTGCCAGTCATTGAACGCCGCTTGCGTGGCCAAAAGCGATTTTTGCGTATCGCGGCCACCATCAATGATCCCGGTATTGCGTAAATAGGCTTCTACGTCGTGACTCAGAATAAAGGTATCTTTACCCATAACGCGTAGCGTATAGGGGCCGGTATTCCCCCCAAGGCGTTTACCATTACGTTTCAGATAACGCCACAACCCGATAATATCCTCTTGTGGCCAGTCAGCGACCATGGTGGCAAATGAACCATGTGCCAGAGCTGCTTCATGGATCATCTGAGCATTTTCCGGAATGGTCATGACCTTACCTAAATGACGAATAATGGCAGGATCCGTCGCTTTGCGTTCCCACATGTCATTCGGGATCAAGAGCATCTTCTCAATATCAAACTCAAAGAACACCTCTTCAAAATTTGGCCACTTATTGCGAACGACACGCCAGCTCATACCACACTGAAACACTTTCTGAGTAAATGCCGCCAGCCAGCGAGCATCAGAAATTGTATTTAATTCCTGACGACTCAAAGGGGTAGCGAGTAAACTCTCAAGCTCAGCCTCACCTCCCTTTCTTTCTGCTGCTCGGGCATAAATCTGAATAAATTTTTCTCTCACCATCACATTAACACGCTTATCACTGGACAGAAGCCTTTATGCTACTGTATAAACAGCCAGTAAATCAATTTCGGGAGAGGGTGACCATGGCTGTTATCGTCAAATATGTAGTTGAGCGCAACGGAGAAGAAAAGATGACTTTCGCCTCTAAATCCGAAGCCGACGCATACGACAAGATGCTGGATATGGCTGACGATATGTTTACTTTACTAAGCAAAAGTGAACTATTCGAAGATGAAGCTAAACAAGAAGAACTTTCACTGTTCTTAGCACAGAAACGTGAAGAAGTACTGGTTGCATTAGGGGCTAAAAAAGCGAAAGCTGCACCTAAGAAAAAAGTGGCAAAGCCTGAAGTGGTTGAAGATGAACCACAGGAAGATGCTGCTTAATCATCGTTGATGATGACGTCGTTAAGAATAGCGCCGTTTATAAGTACTTCAACATGAATAAACCTCCGAGCCGGAGGTTTTTTTATGCATGAAAAGTACGTTTTCAGCTAATACCAATTCCATTAATTATCTAACTATTCCCGGTCAAAGAGTGAAATTAGTCATAATCTCGTCATTTTTGACTGATTGCTTAGTCAGCCCTTCTATATCATGCCAACTGTCTTTATGATGGTTTTCTATTAATACTTAACGATGAGCTAATTATACAATCTGTCAGATTTACAGATTAGCTTTGAAATTTTTAGGAACGGAGACGATTGATAATGGCTAGCTTTTCACTTGCCTTAGGTACTGCGACTCAAAACCGCGATGGTAAAATCATTGAAGCCTTTTTCCCAACGCCGGCGCTTAACCCGTCAGAAGAACTGGTTAAAGCAGTCGCTGCCGTTGTAGATTACAAAGAAGGCAACCAGGCTATTGAAGTGACTCCTGCTCAGTGCGCAAGCCTTGCTACTGCATTCGAATCTGCAGGTGACGAGAAAAGCGCGCAGTTTGCAGCTAAAGCCGCTCTCTCTTCACAACCATTGATTCTGGTTATTCTTGCGACTGATTCTGCACCGGCATCTGTCGCTGAAGGCTTCCTGAAACTTCAGCTGATCTCTCACCGTTTAGTGCAGCCGCACGGCGTCGTGCTGGATGGTATTTTTGGTCTGTTGCACAATATCGCATGGACCAACCAAGGCCCTATCGATCTTCCAGAGCTGGCAGAACGCCAGATGGAAGCACGCCTGAACGGTGAAGTGCTAACCATCGACTGTGTCGATAAATTCCCGAAAATGGTTGATTACGTCGTACCTGCAGGTATTCGGGTTGCTGATACTTCACGTGTCCGCCTTGGCGCGCATGTCGGTGAAGGTACTACCGTTATGCACGAAGGCTTCATTAACTTCAATGCGGGCACTACAGGTGTAAGCATGGTTGAAGGCCGTATTTCTGCCGGCGTTATGGTTGGTGAAGGTTCTGATATCGGCGGTGGCGCCTCTATCATGGGTACCCTGAGTGGCGGTGGTAAGATGGTTGTTTCTATTGGTGAAAACAGCCTGCTGGGTGCCAATGCCGGTCTTGGTTTCCCACTCGGTGACCGTTGCACTATTGAATCTGGTTTGTATGTCACGGCGGGTTCGAAAGTACGTATGCTAGATGCCAGCGGCCAGGAAGTCGAAGTCGTGAAAGCACGCGATCTTGCCGGTAAATCAGATCTGCTATTTCGCCGCAACTCTGTAACCGGTCAAATCGAGTGCCTGACCAACAAGAGTGCAGTTGAGCTGAACAGTGAGCTACACAGCAACAACTAAGTTCAGACACTCAACGCTGAATAACAAAAAGGCTGCAATCGCAGCCTTTTTTAATATGATTATACCCAAACCCCCTCTGAATCTCGCATCTTGAGGTGGTTTGGGTATAGAGTGTCAGTAGCCGCGGTCAATCACACTGTAGCTACTCTTGCTTTCCTTTGATTTGATACATTCATTTAAGTAGCCCTGATTTATCACCGTCGAGACTTGTTGACGACCCGTACAGTAATCAAACCGGCCTTTCAAGTATCCCGCCCGATAAGTTTCGTACTCGGTCTCGGTTAATGCTCCCAACTCCGACAGGCGATTATTATTAAGCTCTCGGTAGCCCTGCTCTCCGTGGTAAGATCCTAATTGCAGCCACTCTTTATTCGCAGATAATTCTGCCTCATACCGAGCCGCACAACCAGACAGCACGATCAGGGCAACTAACATCGTTAACCTCAGCATACTAATTCCCCCTACCAATACGTTTATACTTAGTACTTGTTATTAAGTAAGTATGGCTCAAAGAATTAAACTGCGATGTTAATTTAGAGCCGCGGCCGCTTGTTTACCGCTTTCACTTTTCGCACCAACAGCAACCAACATTTGTCCGATAAAGGCAGCAACCAATAGCACCACACCTAAGTGCCAGGGCTGACTAAGACCCGATTTCAGCAACATACTGCTGATTAGCGAGGCTGACACCATCTGACAGGCTCCAGACAATGCTGAAACGGTTCCCGCACGGTTACCATAGGGAATTAATAACAGCGACTGTGCACATGGGAATGCCATACCATTTGCCATTGCCAGCAAAAAGTGTCCGGCACTGACCCACCCAGCAGAAACCGGGGCAATCATCAGTACCAGTCCGGCAAGTAAGTGGATCAATGGCGCTAACTGGAGGATTTTCTGGGTGCCAACAACAGGCCGAATTCGCTGGCAGATCACCCCGCCAGTCAGCATGCCAAAGGCAGGGATCATCGCCCAAAACGCGTATTGATCGGAACTCATCCCAATCTGAACCTGCATAATGAAAGGCATCAGAGAAATAGAGATCACAACCAGGGAGAAATTGATCCAGCCAATTCCGGCAAAACTCAGGAAGTGACGTTCACCCAGCAGAGTAAAATAAGAGAGAACAAGCTTACCAACGGATTGAGGACGTGAAGAGTGACTCAGAGTTTCGGTAAAAGTGAATACCAGCACCAGCCAAATCAACGCGATATAAACCAGCAATAACATAAATACTGCTAGCCACCCCCAGTAGTGGTTTACCATACCGCCAATAACTGGCGCGACGATAGGGGTAAAAGCAGCAACAATAGCAACCCAGGTCATCGCTTTCACCAGATTCTGATTTTGGTAGCTATCACGCATGGTTGCCCTGGCAAGCACCGCAACACTACCGGCTCCAAGCCCTTGCACAAAACGTCCGGCTAACAACCAGGAAAAACTATCTGCGTGGGTAACGGCCAGTACCAGCCCCAAAAGTGCAATAAGCAAACCGGAAAGCAAAACAGGACGTCGGCCAAATACATCCGATAAGGGACCATAAATAAGCTGTGACGGGCCAAAACCCAGTAAGTAGCCCGATACTAATAATTGAACCTGATCTGCACTCAGCTGAAGATCCTGTGCGATCCATGGTAAAGACGGAAAGACTAAGCCGAGACTCAGCTGACCAATACTGACGATCAAACAAGCCAATAATAAAGGTTTCCAGTTAAACCTTTCCATATATCCCCTTTTTATACCAATACCCGACTCTCCATTATGCACGTTACAGGTAAAACTATTAGCAGCAAGCACTTAAGGAATAGTTTCCTGTTAGGACGTAATCTGGGTTTTCATTAAAAAAGCAGCTTAGCCAAAGGCGTAAGCTGCTTATTTTAATATAATAAATAGTTAGATTTTACTGATCGTATAGGTTAACGGATTAGATACTGAAAACTTACTGCCTGATGTTTCAACATTGCCTTGCTTCATCGCAACAAGTACTTCTTTTTGTATTTTCACAACCGAGAAAAACCTCACAATCATAAAAACGATAAAGACAGGCATAATGATCTGGGTTATCGGGACTGATTGCAGCACAAAATCATTGATTAGCCAAATAGCCAGCATCAGCAGCATAATATAGAGGGAATTGGGCTTCAGTACGATCTTCACATCATCAGGCGTTTCTATTCGTTCGTAGAAAAACTTCATGGTCATTGCCTATCATCAAAAATTGCCCTAACCCTCTCACACTTATTCATCAGATGACAAGATCGGAATGCCCGGTTGAAGTTTTGAGTTGTAACAAAGGATAAAAGGAAGGTGGTTAGAGTAGCGAGAGGCGGGGCTCTAGGGGGGTCATAGTGCGCTGCACTACACCTTGTCATCCTCGAGGCTCGAGATTATCGGGGATCCATCGCTCGTTGATCCACTGTGGCTATGGATTCCCTATCTCGCTCGTGCCTCGCTGTAGGGAATGACGAGATTCTTGCTTGTGTTCAAACGTAAAAAAGCCCCAGTCGTTAGACTGAGGCTTTAATAAGTGGCGGAGTGGACGGGACTAGCCATTCCTTGAAACCAGCGCGCGCCCCCGGCGTGACAGGCCGCTAAGCTCTCCAATAAAAAGCCTAACCAACTGAACTACCACTCCGCGGTGTCTATTTACATTGCTACAAACGTAAAAAAGCCCAGTCTTTCGACTGGGCTTCTCTAATAAATGGCGGAGTGGACGGGACTTGCCATTCCTTGAAAYCAGCGCGCCCCCCGGCGTGAMAGGCCGCTAAGCTCTCCAATAAAWAGCCTAACCAACTGAACTACCACTCCGCGGTGTCTATTCACATTGTTTCAAACGTAAAAAAGCCCCAGTCGTTGGACTGAGGCTTTAATAAGTGGCGGAGTGGACGGGACTTGCTACTCCTTGAGATCAGCGCCCCCCGGCGTGACAGGCCGCTAAGCTCTCCAATAAAAAGCCTAACCAACTGAACTACCACTCCGCRGTGTCTATTCAGTKYTAATTTYCATTTWYTAYRGACGTAAAAAAGCCCTAATCTTTCGATTAGGGCTTCTTCAATAATGGCGGAGTGGACGGGACTCGAACCCGCGACCCCCGGCGTGACAGGCCGGTATTCTAACCAACTGAACTACCACTCCGCAGTGTCTATTCAGCATAAAGCWATTTGGMRCCTGGCGATGACCTACTCTCACATGGGGAGACCCCACACTACCATCGGCGCTACTATGTTTCACTTCTGAGTTCGGCATGGGATCAGGTGGGTCCATAGTGCTATGGTCGCCAAGCAAATTCTTTGTTTTCAGCAAAGCTGAAATATCAATCTTTATACAGTTCACGTTTATAGCAACGTAAACTTAAATTTGGCGCCTGGCGATGACCTACTCTCACATGGGGAGACCCCACACTACCATCGGCGCTACTGCGTTTCACTTCTGAGTTCGGCATGGGATCAGGTGGGGCCACAGCGCTATGGTCGCCAGACAAATTCTGTTTATTCCCGGCMWWMGCCGAAAATAGCAATCTTGGAAAGTTAACTAGTTTTTCAARTCGTTCTCAAACACCATTCAAGTGCTTATGGAGTCCAGTTAAAACCCCTTGGGTGTTGTATGGTTAAGCCTCACGGGCAATTAGTACAGGTTAGCTCAATGCCTCGCAGCACTTACACACCCTGCCTATCTACGTCGTAGTCTTCAACAACCCTTTAGGATACTTATAGTATCAGGGATGACTCATCTCAGGGCTCGCTTCCCGCTTAGATGCTTTCAGCGGTTATCGATTCCGAACTTAGCTAC
>NZ_JAKJSP010000060.1:0-40847 GCF_050337085.1 Photobacterium sagamiensis
GATTTTGGGGGATGGTCCAGACTTGGGTTGCTTGAGGTGGGGTAAGATAAATTCATCGAACTGCTGAGGTGTTAAATTGGTCGGGATCCTTTGCCACCGCTGACTTCCCGGTTTTTTGGCCATGAACGTTCCTGTCTGTTGGCAAAAGTCGGAAGTCTACTCTCTATCCCTTACCCAAAGCACCTTTCAGACAAATTCAGGGACATCTCGAAACCCGCAATGAGTTGTTAATAAAAACTTGCATCCATATGCATCACGGTGAGCACACTAACCTAACAAACCCATGGCCGATAATTGATGATCTCACTCTCAAAAATCGGTAGTCATTATGCCCATTACGTTAAATACGCCAGTTAGCCCCTGATTTTACCCTTTCCTGCCCCTCATAAGCCTGTAGTGACGATTTCAGGCAACTGATCAAGGCGATATGCTTCCGAAACTGTCTGTAAGTTTGTGACGGTTTTGGGCCGATTTACATATTGATATTTTCCTCCGAGAACTCACACACAAATCATCGTTAAAGGTCAACTTTTAGAATAATTATACCTACCTATCAAAATGGCAGGATTAGCCGGCCAAATCAATCAATCGTTGTTATCCCCCTGGTTATCGAGCAGGGCCGGAACCCGCATGATGGCTGCACGGCCATGATGGAATTGGACGGCGAGATCTTCTGTGCCCAGCTGTATTGGCAAAATGGGCAATGGTACGCAGTAACCGACGACCGTCGCGGAAAAGTCACGGAAGATATGCTATTGCTGGGTGTTGCCACCCGGGCAATCAAAAACCAAATTAAAGATTAAGGGAAAGAAAAATATGAAATCCATACTAGAAAAATTCACATATAGAGATGGCGTCATTTACATAAACCCCACTCAGGTGGCTGCAGTTTTGGCAATTGGTGGAGTGGTCGAAATTGAATTGAGTACAGGCACGAAATACATAGTGGCCGAAGGCATTGAAGAGGTTGTCGGCATGCTTGAAGGGTAAACCTGATCTTTTGGCGGTTTCGTGCCGGAATCGCCGCCTACCCAACCCCGCTAAATCCCCGCTTAAAACCCGCTCATTCTGTAACAAATCTACAACCTATCAAAAAGCCTCCTGAAACCCACTTAGCGACCCTTTATCTGTATTTATACATAGATGCTGGCTCAACTGCTCAAAACCCCCTGCTAACTCGCCTATTTAACATATAACGCACTTAACGCACAGAGTCGCCAATGGCCATGAATGAAGGTCTGCCACTGATCGACCTTGTGCTGTATCACGCTCAGAAAAAGCGATTAGAAAATGTATCGCAAACCAGCATTAACAGCCTGTGAATGAGTTTTAGCACTAACACACAATGGGGCAACTGCGATTTAGCGCAGCAATTGGTCACTGCATAAAATGCAAAATGCACTTTTGGTCAACATAATGCATTTTCACTCGGTATTGGGAGAAATCGCGGGCAAAGCTAAGCCCCATACATTTATTTCACCATAATCAACATTCACGTAAATTATTCGTCAATGTAAATGTGGATTAAATCTATGATGTGGATTAAATCTATGATGTGGATTAAATCTATGAAACTTTTCCTGATTTAAGACTTCTTCCTTGTACGGTTCAGCTTTTGTACATAGGCTTTATGTCATAAACAGGAGCAGCAGCATGATTAAGAGTATTAAACCACCACTCCCTACATTAACGCCCTTTTATATACCCAATATCCCTTTTGCCGTTGTTGATCCACGTGAGTTACCTGAAAACATACAGGCGGCATTTGAACAATTTATCGCTGGTTCAGCGACACCTCATCCAATCTATGTTTACAGCCATGACTATGAGCGATTCTGCATGCTGATTCGCCAAAGTAAGCTATCTCTGGAATGAGAATTTTTTTCGGCGGGAATAAGCAACTCACTCCGCTCGTTTTCCATTCATACTTTTATTCCCCCCGTTAGGGTGTTTACAACATAGGTACTTTAGGATGCTGCTAGCTCGCCCGAAACCACGTACAGATGAAACGCTAGAGAGCTATCTGATAAGAGTGGGAAACGTTAACGGATATAAGCAATCAAAGCCTTTTTTATCAGCATTAAAACGATACTTATGCAATATTGATGAATTACGGTTCGAATCTCTCCCAACTGACCTGACTGTTTTTAATCCCTGCTATTCAAGACAAAATAGTGCCAGTCGTACACATGCTATTCGGGCGCTGAGTCATTTGGTTTTCAAAGAGCCAGTCGAACTTCAACAACTCACGCTCAATCGAGCCAACGCAAAATTTTCACCTAGTACTACAGCTTTGATTCGACAGGCAGAATTATTCCCACGGTCTTTACTCAGAAAGACGAATGTACCGATTTGCCCAAAGTGTTTAGCAGAAAACGGATACGCACGATATTGGTGGCATTTCCTCCCCTATTCAAGCTGTCATATACATAACTCTGAGCTGCTCACTCAGTGCATGTGCGGGCATGAAATTGATTACCGTCATGATGGTTTATTCCCTCACTGCCCCAAGTGCAAAGTTAGCTATTTAGAGCAGCAACAATCAACTAGCGCTGATGTCTTAGAACTTTCTTTTTGGCTATCCGGTGCTCAATCTTCCCTTTACCCTGATGTATCAAGAAGTCATCGCTGGGGTATTGCACACTGGTGGTACACACAGCACGATTTGAAAATTAACGTTAGTGAATTTAATACGTTCTGGAGCAACTGGCCTCAATCACTTGATGAAGAGCTAGATCAACAAATTCAAAATGCAATTGAATTTCGAGTAAAGGATCTCAATGAGTTGACCTGTCGAGAGGTAATGGGGGCAATTCTGTTCAATACAGTGTTGCTTCCTAATCGCAATTTTCACAATAACATCATTTTTAAACACGTCGTTCGCTACCTTGATGAACACATGCTAGACAACAATGGTTTCATCGCTAACCTTCGCATAAACAGTATTGAGGCTTCGCTATTGCTGGCAACGTCTTTAGATCAAGTTGCATCCTTAGTTGAGCAAGGCCTTCTCAAACCCAACGTACGTTTGAAATCTAACAGCACGTTATCAATCAAATCATATGTGTTTTATCTGGGAGATATATTTTGCCTCTGGCTGTCTGACTTCCAATCAGAGACCTACAACCGTTCTGTATACGTCTCACGGTGGTAGCCATGACAAACTTTAATGAGTTAATCGAACTACCAAATGATGAAAACAAAATAAAAGCATTGAGAAGCGCTTTTGAACCGGCAACACTTACTGTCGATATCACTGAAAACCCAAACATAGCTTTAACCGTGTTAGTGAACCTTACTGAAAAGCGAGAAAGACAAAAGGACCTTTTGGATAAAAACACTTGCAAAGAGAAGCTTAGAAACGAAGCATGGTGGCGACGTTGTTTAAAGACGGCTAAATTTCGGCACACCCATAACCTCAAGTTTCCGGATTATCGTGCAACCGGAGTCATTCGACTGGAGCCTATTAATAAGCTTCCTGACTTTATGTTTTCTTCTTCAAAAAATGACGACAACACGTTTGGCTACGCGCAAAACTCTCGGGACATCAATGCTGCTATTTTATTGTGTAGCGATTTCATTTGGCAAGGTGCAACTCTTTCACTCGCTTTAGCCCTTACTGACACTAACCACTCGTTCTGGAAGCTGTTAAAAAAACTCGGTTGTACAGAGAAAAATAAGAAATTCGCACTGAGGCTTTTAGCAAGGATCCCGGCAAAATGTGCATCTGTCAATCTGTATCCTAACTATTTGCCTCAGGTTAGACTTCCTTTAGATGAGCACGAGTATATCTCCCTCACTCCAGTGGCCTCACATCGTGTTCAGGCAGCCATACATCGCGTGCTGGAACCTTCATCTCGTATAACAGGATTCCATCGGTGCTCAAGAGCTACCAATGTGGGCAACTTAGTGACTGCAACTGGCGCTAAAATTAATCAAATCAGAACACCACCTAAGCTACGATATACCCAACAAGATGTATCCCAGAATCAGTCACAATGGATGAACCGAGAAAGGTTCAATGCACTCATTGAGCTTAATCGACAAAGGGATTGGCTGACAACAAGCAACAAGCACAAACAGCTCAAAATTCATTATCAAATGCTGATTAAAGCGATGCTTTTAGAATGGGTAGCAGATAGAGGTATACCCCAAAACACTACACCTTCAGCACTGGCCCAGACATTCAATTTTGATTTATCAAAACTCAAGCAAGGACACCGTGTGTCTTATCAACCAGCGCTTATCCAATTCTTCGAGCATGTTTTTGCATCGACAGACACATCTGCAATTTCACCTACGCAGAAATTAGTTCAGAAAAAATATCTCGTTATCCCCAATATACACGTCTCTAACGCTAATGCAGAAAGCAGTGCTTACACTGTCGGCCTGCCCTCACTGATAGGGTTCTATGGCTTTATTCACGCATTTGAGCGCCGGTTAGAATCAAAACACGCCATCAAAACCAGAGCAAATGCTTTTGCAATATGTATGCATACCTATCATCTTCAAAAAAGAGGATTAACCAAAGAAGCGATTAAGTATGTGGGTGGTCATATTAAAAGCCCAGGTATCGTAGATGGATGGCAATGTGACTTTACGTTCAGTCTGGTTTTAAAATTAGAATCCCTTATTGAATTTGATCTCGACGCGATACTGTCATCTCTACCTAAACGCCTTTGTCGCGGTAATCTTCATATAAAAATTGCAGACATTCCTGACATCAGTTTGCAATCCACTGTTCGTGATGCGGTTAAGCATATTCAAATAGAAAGCGGACGGTGGTTAAGCCAAGATACGAGCTGTACACAGGATTCAGCTGAGTCACTAATCGAATATTGCAATAATCGAAAGAATCGAATTTTGACATGCACAGGCTACCACCTGCTGGAACAGCCTCAAAACCGTAATCACGCATTAGATAACAACTTACACGCATTTTGTGAACCAATTATTTCTGCGGTTCAACTAGTACCGTTCACATCCTCAACAGATCAAAACCAATTTCTCTGGACTTATCGTTGGGCTGGCTCTGGTCCATTGATTACTTCCATAAGGAGTCATGATGAAACTACCTAATCGCCTCTCCTACCAAGGCTCAATTGACCCATCAATCATCACTTTTCATGCCATCTGGCCATCAGGGGAAATCAAACCTTTGCGGCTTCATAGTCGAGTCGTGTTAGGCAATAAAGGCAATGCCGAAGAAGGGTTTAATAAAGATGGCAGCCGAAAGGAAAATGTTACTCGGGCCAATCTTGCTGAAGGTAATCCACATGAGATTGACTACTGCCATATACCCCATGGCGTAAAAGAAACTATTGGCGAATTTTCAGTTACGATTGAAGCAAATGCAGGCTCCTCAAAGTGTTGCAATGATCGAGAAGTAACCAATATGCTCGAAAGATTAACACAGTTATATAGCGAAAAAATTGGATTTGAATACCTTGCCGAACGGTACTTAAAGAACATCATTAAGGGTACATGGTTGTGGCGAAATCAAAAAACTTACTCAACAACAATAACAATCTCGCCATGGAAACTCACACCGATAACAGCTGAAGATATACAAAGAAAACGGTTCGAAGAAGGCTGGGAGAATGATTTACTCGGTTGGAAGCTGCTCGTTCAAGCTTTTACAGATGCGCTTCAAGATCCCAAAAAATATTTTATACTCGAAATCAAAGCGGTATTGAGTCTTCCAACAAACGCTCAGTTTCATCCAAGCCAAGTGTTTAAAGAAAGCAAAAAAGGTACAAAGGGGCGAACCTATCAGACAACAGAGATTGACGATGATGAAAGCCCTATCTTTGGTGCGTATAAAACGGGGGCTGCAATTGCCATGATTGATGACTGGTACCCCGATGCGGAATACCCTTTGAGAGTGAGTAGCTATGGTGTCGACAAAAAGCATTCCATTGCTCATCGCCACCCTGATACAGAACTAGATATCTACTCATTGCTGATGAGATCTGAAGAGCTAATAGAACAGCTAGAAAACAATACGTTCACACAGAATGGTGGTACAAACCAGCTCCATTTCATAATAGCAAACTTGATCAAAGGTGGTCTGTTTCAACTAGGAGGAAGATAAAATGACTCGTTTTTTCAAGACTGTGACATTTTTACCCGAGGACAGGAATAATGAGGTCCTTGTTGGGCGCTGTATTCATATCCTTCATGGCGTGTGCATGAATAACGAAATCAATGATATTGGCCTTTCATTTCCGAATTGGTGTATTGAGACAGTTGGTGAACGAATCTCATTCATCTCCAAAGACAAAAGGAACCTAGAGTTTCTGTTAAACCAACAGTACTTCTTCCAGATGGAACGCCTTGGGTATTTCAACATTTCAGAAACGCATCCTGTTAATACACAACCTGAAGATGATGTTCTTTTTATTCGTAATCAAGCCATTGATAACAGCTTTCCAGGTGCATTGCGACGGGATATCAAACGTGCTGAAAGAAGAGCATTCGAGCGGGGGGAAGAATATACCGCCACTTATGCTCCAACACATTATGAACAAGAGCACTACCACACAATCGCAGTCAGTAGTGGTAGCAAACGAACCAACTTCCGACTAAATATACAAATGGTAAAGCCCAACGCGCCAATTGATGGAGAGTTCACAAGCTATGGATTGTCGAATAAATCCGATACGCAGTGCTCAGTCCCAGTAATCTGACCCTTTATTTTCACACGTCTTTAACACATTGATTTATATCCATTTATAGTTCAGCAATAAAAAAGGGGATTTTTGACAAACCAAAACTAACCAACTGAAATAATTAGCTTATACTTAAAACGACAACGGTTCACTGCCGCATAGGTAGCTGATAATTTCTTGAATGGCATATTCTTCGGAAATGTCTAGTTCACTGCCGCATAGGTAGCTGATAATGACACTAATAACAACGACGGTGTCGCCAAAGTATTTACTGCCGAATAGGTAGATTAAACAAAATACAACTTAGGGAACTGCAACTAGTGCTGCTCCCTACCTTTCTTATAAACCAACAATCTCTATCAATTCATGCAATATAAAGATAGTAATGCCGATTTCATTACACTTCTCAGAGGCAGTTCTAGCTACCAGTTTTTTGTCAACTAAAAAAATCAGCTCGACCTAGTAGCTAATGTATGAAATTTACTTTCATGTAAATACGAGACAACCGTATTAATGTCAGAAAATATCAACATATGGTTGTTTTAGCCCATATCAGATTATGGTTGTTTTTCTTCTAAGGCATTGATGGTGAACTAATCATAAATATCAACTTATGGCTGTTTCTACAACTTGTAGAAACAACCATAAGTTGAAATGTATGTGTCCGGAGTATATAAGCACAACAGGCCGGCTTAACAAGGTCCACTTGATCACTGTGCCGGCGCGGGTCCGGCACAGGTTAACTTAACATCCGATTTATTCAGGAACAACTACACAGGAACTTAGTAACGTCGCGCCCTTTCCAGTTCCGACTCCATTGCCGCCGTCGCATCCAGCACCGAGGACATATCGGCCTCTTGGGCATTACCGACTCGCCAGAACGACTCGTAGCCGTTTGTCATGGTTTTGGGCAGCACCTTAATGTCGATCAGGGTCGACACCGTCTGTTGCTTGGCATCGGCCAGCGCCGCTGTCAGCTCCTCGACCGTGCGAACACTGTAGGTTTTACAGCCGTATCCTTCACCGATCTTGGCAAAGTCGACTGGCACCAGATTGCCGTTCAACCGACCAGTATCCGGGTGTCGGGCACGATTTTCAGTACCAAAACTGCCCATACCAAAACCCATCTGCAGGTTGTTGATACAACCAAAGCCCATGTTGTCGAGTAGGATCAGGTTGATCTTGCGGTTCTCCTGGATCGAGGTTTGCAGCTCGGAATGCAGCATCATAAAAGAGCCGTCACCCAGCAGCGCATACACCTCCTGATCCGGACAGGCTATTTTCACCCCCAAGGCCGCGTTTACTTCGTAGCCCATACAGGAGTAACCGTACTCCATATGATAGGTATTAGCGGTTTTCGGCCGCCACATCCGCTGCAGATCCCCCGGCAGCGAGCCCGCTGCTCCGACGATGATGGCATCGTCATCCAGCGACTGGTCCAACACGCCCAGCACCTGCGTCTGGATCAGACTGCCGCCGTGCGCTTCGATATACTCCGCCAGCCGGTCGTCCAACTGCCCGGCGACTTCGGGGACAAAGTCGTGACCTGTATATTCGATGGCCCACAGCCGTTGCAACTCGTCATCCCAAGCCTGACGGGCATGAGTGACCTCATTGTCATAGCCGGAGCGATAGCCCTCGGCCTCCAGCCGCTCGACCAAGGCTTCCAGTGCTGCTTTAGCGTCTGCCACCACAGGTGTGGCGTCCAACTTCATCGCATCGAAGCCAGCCACGTTGATGGTCAGGGTTTCTACCCCATCCCCCTGGAATAGCCACTTAGAGGCGGTGGTAAAGTCGGTGAAGCGGGTTCCCACACCGATGATCAGATCCGCCTCTTTAGCGATCAGGTTGGCCGCCAGGCAGCCTGTCGTCCCTACACCGCCCAAATTAAGCGGGTGGTGGTAAGGGATGGCACTTTTTCCGGCCTGGGTTTCGGCGAAAGGAATGTTGAATTTTTCCGCAAAAGCCCGAAACGCCTGATGGGCTTCGGAGTAGCGCACGCCGCCGCCACAGATCAGCAACGGTTTCTTCTTTCGTTTAATCAGTGAAACCGCATCCTGCAACATCGCTTCGGTAGCCGGACGACGCTCTATCCTGTGTATCCGCTTGTTGAAAAAATGGGCCGGGAATTCCCAGGCTTCACCCTGGACATCTTGAGGCAAACATACCGTAACCGCCCCGGTATCGGCGGGATCGGTCAACACCCGCATGGCATTAAGCATTGCGGTCATTAGCTGCTCGGGACGGCTAACGCGATCCCAGTATTTGGACACGGCGCGGAAGCTGTCATTGGTAGAGAGAGTCAGATCATGGAAATGCTCGACCTGTTGCAATACAGGATCCGGCTGGCGGGTGGCAAAAGTATCGCCCGGCAAGAACAGTACAGGAATACGGTTGGCCGTCGCTGTCGCCGCCGCTGTTACCATATTGGCAGCCCCCGGACCCACCGACGAGGTGACCGCGTAGATCTGCTTGCGATGCCGCTGTTTGGCAAAGCCCATCGCACTGTGGGCCATCCCCTGCTCGTTGCAACCCTGGTGGATGATAAATTCCCCATCCTGCTCCAGCGCTTGACCCAGGCCCACCACATTACCGTGGCCGAAGATGGTAAAGACACCTTTAACGAAGCGCTGCTCTACGCCGTCGATCTCGACATACTGATTCTTTAAAAACGCCACTAGGGCCTGAGCAGTGGTCATACGAATGGTTTTCATTATTTCTCCACCAGAATACGTTGTATTGACATTGAACAAATAGGGTTGCAATCAATGATATGAAATTATATTTCACCATCAAGGAAAAGTGGAACATTCGTTTCATTAATTTTTAATTATGCAAGAAGATTCACAAAACGGCCATCGAAGACTAGGAGGCGTGAAAACGAGAAGGCCTGTTTGACCTTCTCGCTTATCTGGCCAAATAGCAATCAAGTGATAGAGCACTCACTGTCACCTTAGTCCCGGCGGGAATAAAGACGGCGTGGCCCTTAGGCACCTTTTTCTGGAACTGGTTGGACACCACCCGGCACGGCGCCCCCATATTCAATAACACCGCGGCCCCGGTGTGCGCCGGTAGCGGGATCGCGCTGTCACCACTGAGGTGAGACAAACTAAACTCGCAGTCCGGAATCGGATAGCGGTTTACTCCCTCACTCTCCTTTTGTGGAGTGATGATCTCGGGCGTACAAGGCTCAATGGCGACCACCGTCAGCAACTCTTCGATATCTATATGCTTAGGGGTGAGGCCACCTCGCAGCACATTATCAGAATTGGCCATTAGCTCAATGTTGGCGCCCTCAAGGTAAGCGTGGGGCAACTGCGCTGGTTGAAAGATCCCCTTCCCCGGTTCCACCCGCACCAGATTCATCGCCAACATCGACAGCAAACCAGGATCGCAAGCATCGCTACCGCCGTGCTCTAATGCGGCTCTGGCCACCCAGTAACCATGATCGTTCTTACGGAGTTGTCCCTGTCGATAGTCAGAGATCACCTGCGCCAACAGAGGATTAAGGTAGCCTTGCAGCTCCGTCTTGCTCAGCCGCATCAGCCAGGGGTAAAACCGCTCGAATCCGTCGGAGCGCAACCGCCACGCCAGCGATTGCAACGACGGATACTGCTGATAACGGTTGATGGCGAGTCCCAGTTCGCTGAAGCCATAGAGCAGGTAGCTGGTAGTTAATGCCACCATGATCTCCGGCTTATGGTTGTCGTCCCGATAGTTACGATCAAACGCCTTTAAGCTGATCCCCTGGCGGTTCTCCCGATCAAACCCCTGCTCGGCCTGGCTCTTGTTAGGGTGCACCTGAATAGAGAGGGGGGAGCGCACATCCAAAATCTTCAACAGAAAGTTTAAGCCCTTATCCTGACCGCCATTAGTTTGCGGATTGGCCTGAATATAGTTCAGCAAATTAGTTGCGCCACCGACGATGGTTGACGGTGCGCTGCCGTGGGTGCCGAACCACAGTTCGGCAAATGGCTTATCGGTTTGCTCAATATTCAGCACCTCTGGAATAAAGGCGTTACCGCCCCATTGATAGTGCTGTACTTCGCCCCTGATCAGCAAAGGTGACTGGCACAGCAATGGCAAGTGAGGCTGCGATGGACGCTGGGACACCAATTGCGCTTGAGACAACAAGGTAGGATCGCTCATTGTACCCGCTCCCTGATGGTAGACTTCAACTTGCAGCCAAACACCACGCTGGCCAGCATCAGGGTAATACCGTTACCGATGATCAACGGCAGATCCCGCGCATTAATGCCATACATCAACCAGCAAAAAATACCAACCAGAAACATCATGTACATGGTCAGCGATATCCCGTCGGTATTTTTGGTTTTGAGGGTATGGATCACCTGAGGCAGGAACGACAGTGTGGTACATGATGCCGCCACAAACCCCAGCAGCTGAGGTTGACTCAACAGTTCCACCAGTACCGTTGATGCCAACAGCACGGTAACAAGTCCAAGGAAAGGGCCTTTCAGGCCAAGGATAGATAGGTTGTTCATAGTGTTAAATCCAAAATCGCTAACGAAATCCTGCTAGTCACATTCATAGGGAACTAGCTAAGCAATGCTGTGAGAGGGCCGAAACTAAGGACGCTGCACCAGCATGTAAGGCTGATTAAGGCGTCGCTAATCTCGCCCAACTAAGGGGCGGCGTTAGGCCGCTTGCTCAATCAAATGCTGATGCAACAGCGCCACCGTCTGCTCACCGGATGGTGAAGCGGCCAGCTGCTCCCGGAACGGCTTGTGGATCAACTTGCGCGCCAGCCGCGAGAACAGCTGCATATGGCTGCCTTGGGCATCCTGCTCATCGACTGTGAGCATGATCACCGTAGACACCCACACATCGTCGGCTTCGTTCCAGCAGACCGGCTCAGCCAGCTGCGCTACCGACACGCTGTTATGACGCACATGAGGGGACTTGCAGTGCGGTATCGCAAACGAGAAGCCCAATGCGGTGGAGAACACCTCTTCCCTGGCCCAGATATCATGCTCGACATCCGTACCGCAGGAGACCCGTTCATGCAGCTCAAGATTGTCGGTCAGCGCCTTGATCACCTCGGCCTTGCTGCCGGCCTTGAGTTGCGACAACACCAACTCGGGTGCCAGCACCTCAGGTTTTTTCAGACTCGATAGACAATCGCTGAGCAGGCGCTCCACCGCTGCCACCGATGGCGCGGCGATCGCTTCTTCCAGCAGCTGCTGACAGGTGAATTGGGTCAGGTTGCTGAGCATCGCCCGGCTATGGGCAATCTTGGGTGACGCCATACTGATTTCATCTAGCCCCATCGCCAACAGCAACGGCAACGCCTGTGGATCGGCAGCCATCTCGCCGCATAGTCCGGTTTCCAGACCGACCGCCTTTGCCCGCTGCACGATCTCTTTCAGTAACTGGATAAAGCCGGGTTGCAGGTGGTTATAGAGATAGCCCACCTTGTCGTTGCCACGATCACAGGCCATAAAGTACTGGGTCAGATCGTTGCTACCGATGGAGATAAAATCGATCCAAGGGGCGATGCGCTCGACCAGGAACAGAGTCGACGGCACTTCGACCATGATCCCTAACCGCCAGTGGCCCACGTCGACGTCCTCCTGTTTTAGTGCCTGCTCGCACTCACTGAACTGCTGATGCAGCCATTGCACTTCCTCCAGGGTGGAGACCATGGGCACCATGATGTCCAACGGCCCCTGATGGCTGGCTCTCAGCAACGCCCGCGCCTGCTGACGGAACAGCTCGATGAATTCTGGGTAGATCCGAACCGCCCGGTAGCCGAGGAAGGGGTTCTCCTCCTCCGGCAATCCCAGGTAGTCCAGCGGCTTGTCGCCGCCAATATCCAGGGTACGGATGATCACCCGCCGGCCTTCGGCAGCCTGCAGCACCTCGGCGTAGATCTGGTACTGCTCCTGCTCAGACGGCGGCTGGCTCCGCTCCATAAACAGCATCTCGGTGCGGAACAGCCCTATCCCCTCGGCACCGGCATCAAACGCAGAAACCGCTTCGGAGCCGATAGCGATATTGGCGGCGATCTCCATGGCGACGCCGTCCTTCGACCGGCCTTTACCGTTGCGAAACGGTGCCAGCCGCGCTTGCTTGGCGATCGCTTTATGCCGTTCCAGCTGATAAAAACGGTCGGTTTCCTGATTAGGTGAACGCACCAACACACCCTGCTCGGCATCCAGGATCACCCGTTCACAACCGGCCACAAAAGCAACGGCATTGTCGGTGGCGGTCAGTACCGGAATGGCAAAGGATCGTGCCAGGATCACTGTGTGGGAGGTTTCTCCCGTCTGCTCCAGCACCATCCCTTTCACATATTCGCGGGGCAGCGACAGCAGCTGACTAGGAGTAAGATTTTGCGCTACCAAGATACTGGGCTGAGTCAGGACCAGTTCGGCCTGAATGGACTCCCCCACCACCTGCTCGGCCAGCTGAATACAGATATCCTCGATATCCAGTGCCCGCTCCTGCAGATAACGGCTTGAGCTAGCGAGCAGCTTGCTACGCAATTGATCACTGGCATTGGCGATCGCCTCAACTGGATGGGCACACGCCTGCTGATTCAACAGCGCTTTCTTAAAGCTACTGTCTCTGGCGATCTTCAGGTGGGCTTCGAGCATGCCACAACTGATGTCATCGGCCTTGTTAAAGGCTTCTTCCAGTGATACCAGGAGCCTGTCAAGACCGGTTAACAACGCCGCCTCGATCTGAACCATACAGAGACTCCCGCCGTTGCCCAGCCCATCGGCCAGCCGATGCAGATCCACCGCCCCGACCACCACAGGTTTACCTTCACCCATCCCGGCACTGATTGGCCGACCCCTCAGATACTCAGGCTTAGCCTGCGCCAGTGACACCGGCAACCGCTTCGCTTCACTGCTGACAGCAGACGGCAGCACTTCATCACAATCGGCAAACTCATGGTCGATAAACGCCTTCAACGCATCAAAGGCCAGCAGCTGATCGTCGCCGACAAACTGCAGCTCACAACGATCCTGTTCGGTAATATCAGCGCTCACCAACGACAGCACACTTTTGGCATCAGCCCGGGTCTGCTTGCTGTGGTTGATCAGTGTAATGTTGGCGCTAAATGGCGTGGTACGCAGCTCCAGCTCATTGGCCGGGCGGGCGTGAACACCGTTTGGCAGCACACAGATAAATTCAAAGCTCAGCATGATTATTTTCCTTCATGGTCAAGGTAAAGAGTCACAGGAGCGCAGGCCGTCACCGCACCGATCTGTTGATTGATCACAGGTTCGCCGATACGTTCGGCCAGGGTTGAATGGCTAACAGGGCTCTCACTCTGAATAGTGCCGCCATCGAGCGGGGTTCGGGTAGGGTTATAGCCGCGCAGGATCAGGCCGTTACCATCTTCGGCTCTTTTCATGCTGCTGAAACACAGCGGGGTATCCCAGTTCAGCACACTAGACTCAGCGGGGAATACCATGCCGTGCGGGTTTAGCCTGAATCGCGCCCAGTCGGTGCCGATATGGCTCATCAGCGGCGTACGCCAGCACTCGACTTGATGCCAGAACTCAGTTTGATTGATACCGCCCTGCTGTGGGATCACGCACAGCTTGAAGCGCCATTGGCCCGGTAGCTGCGAATCCGGTGACGGCAGCGCCATTCCCGACGCCCGGCCAGGCCGATAGAGTTGATCGGCCTTGCCCAACCAGCCGACACTGCGGATCAAGGTGATCGCCAGGGTGTCCGTGGCCTGCTGTGGGATCTCATATTCCCTCAACCCCTCGGTCACCACCGCCAAGCCCCGTTGACCGTCGTTCATGGCCACCAGCGACTGCATCGGATAGAGCGCCGCAGGTGCTTCGGTCCAGCCCTGTTGCTGCCAGCACGCCATGGCGGCAGGCACGTTATCGCGGGCGATCAGGCCGAAAGGTTGATCCGCATAATGCTGGTCGGTAACGAGCCCGGTAGGTAGCAGCAGTTGTAAGCGGTGATCGCAGATCTGATTATCCAGCTCAACCTCCACCTCCAACTGGGCGGCGTGATGCGGAAGTGTGACCGTCATGGTCAGCGGCATCAGCGCGTTGGCTTGTCGCTGAGTCCGGCTTGCCAGATCGGCGGGGACCGGCAGCTGATAAGACAGATGTAAGGTGCTTGCCAGCTCGCCCTGTTCAATCCGCCATTCAGTCAGGTGCTCGGCGGCTTGGATCAGCCAGTCATCACGTAGCGGCGAGTAATTGTAGTTATCGCCGTCATCGCCGCCGTCCACCAGCTGCATGATATTGTCGTAGCTAGTCTGGTTGCGCTTATCCAGCAGGCTCAAGCGGCCATCGGTTTGCAGTGTCAACTCCAGCCAATCATTGGCAATCACTCTGCTTTCGACACGGCTCACCGTAGCGTTGTCAGACACCACGCCCTCCTGTAGATAGAGGGTCAGGTAGCCCGCTGACGGCACCTTTGGCACTTCCAGCAACAGGGTCAGCTTGTGATACCAAGTGGGCTCGGTGTCGTTGGACAGCTCCTGGACGATGGTTGACATATCCTGCAGCTCCTCAGCCACCACCTGATAACGGCAAGGATTACCCATGCTGTCGACCACTTGGAAGTCGGTCTCAGGCGTAAGTAGCGTCAGTTCAATCACGCCGTCACGGACGAACGGCAGGCTATTGAACAACAGGATCTTGGTGCCCTCCTGCTGGGCCTCGATCCCTTCGCACAGCTTGCGCAGGTTTAACTCGATCAGCTGATCGGCCATCTCAATGCCTGACGCTAACCGCCCCAACACCATCTGGTTAACACGATCGGAATTACAGCCGCCAATGCTGTCGTGGGGGTGGCTCTTCATCGCCTCCAACCAGATCTTCTCCACCGCTTTGGCCGGATACGGCAGGCCCAGGGTCCAGTTGACCGCCAACAAAGGTTCAAGGTATTGGCTGACACGCTGCTCCAACCGGGCATTGGCCAGTTTGATATCCATCCGGGTGGAAAAGATCCCGCGGTGGATCCGCATATATTTCGGCGCCAGAAACTCACCGCTATAACTGGCTAGCTCCACTCCAGAGGCCGCAATATCGGCGAAGAACTGACTAAAACTGCTGTTCTTGAAGCGGTAGTTATTCTGATAGCCATTCAACTCAGCCAGCATCGCCGGTACCCGGTGTTCAAACGGCGACTGATCGTTACCGTTGGGCAACAACAGATGATCAGTAGCGCTAAACCGGGCCTGGCCATCACAGGCCTTCACGACCCGAGGCTGCGCCGTGTCAGCATCGGTCGGCAGCCACTTGGCACAGCCGTAGCCCCAAGGCAGCACGGCGGTGATCACTTCACTGCCGCTGGGGCTGCGCCAGTTAAACTCGGTATGAGCAACCTCGTTTTCACTCCAGCCACGCCAGAACACGGCACTATCAATCCCAAACTGATTCAAAAACATCGGCAGCTGTTCCGTTTGGCCGAATGAATCAGGCACATAACCGACTTTCATGACCGGGCCGATCTGCTGCGCACGGTTGATCCCCAGTAGTAAATTTCGGGTGATGGACTCTGCTCCCACCACCATAAAATCAGTCTGGCTATACCAAGGCCCAATCAAGATGCGTCCCTGCTGCACTAGGCTGGCCAGACGCGTTTGGTTTTCAGGCGCTATTTCGAGGTAGTCATCCACCACCACCGTTTGCCCGTCAAGTACAAAGGGACCCAGATCCGGATCGGCTTCCAACTTCGCCATCAGATCTTCCATAAAGTAATAAAGTAATGCCTGGGAGTCGTTCTCGGTGAAATACCATTCGCGATCCCAGTGAGTGTGCTGGATTAAATGAACCATTTTCATAGGAAAGGTACTCTGTAAGCCGGAGTAATCGGCAATTGAAGGAAGAAAGTAAATCGCGCTCGAATAGCGCTATACCGGGCAGTCAGACCGGCAGGGACAGAGTGGCAGTAGTTCAGACAGTAACCAGAGGTAATTACAGAAAGGAAAAGTAGATGAGCTGAGTTTCCCTCTGCATCAGGCTCGCTGGCATGAGCATAACAACATACCCATTGCTCCAGCGCATTGCCGCAAGGCGGATATGAGAAAACACGCATCCTCAGTACCGAGTACTGCAGTTTACTTTCATTGGAACCCTGGGTGCTGAGTCTGATCTTAGAGACACAATGTCGGTGTGGCACCACGCGAGGTGCATGAACTTCCTGCTGCCACATCTGCAGCCAGGACACTCGCACGTCGTTGCGATCTTTTTCTGCGATGCCGAGCTCGGTTTGAGCCCGGCAGGGCAAGGTGCACTGTACCTGCCATAATTGGAGCCAACCGAAAGCACGGCTCACCAGCATTAGACTTAATATCTTCAGCAGCTTGTAGGCAGGTAATATCATTGTATTCCTAACATGTTTAGTTACGGGTTAATGTTGAACGCTTAAATACCATCAATACTATTTTGGCTCGACATTTGAAATAACAGATAGGTGATCGGAGGAATAAACCCCATCTTTAATGACATTGACATATTTGAATGTGTTAACGCGCAATTTATCATTCACAAAAATATAGTCAATATCCTCGGTAGGTTCTTTAAAATAACCATGGTATGTATATTCCTTACCATCAATAGCCTCAAATGGTTTTTTAGTTGTTGACCTTGCATCATTAAATAAAGTCGTCAATGCTTCATATGAAGCGACGTCACTTCTTTCGAAGTTTAAGTCACCTAAAACAATGACTGCATCATTATCATCACCAATAATTTCTTTTGCTTTCTTACTTAATAACTTAGCACTCTGTTGCCGCGCGACTTTCCCAATGTGATCAAAATGAGCATTAAATACGAGTACACGTTTACCTGACTCTTTGTCTTCAAGCCTTACCCAGCTTGTAATACGAGTTAGATCTGCATCCCAACCAACACTAGCAACAACCTCAGGGGTTTCAGAAAGCCAAAATGTACCACCACCAAGTTTTACATACTTATCAGCCCGGTAAAAAATAGGGACAGCCTCACCTTTTGTTTTACCATCATCTCGCCCAACCCCGACCCAGCCATAGTTAGATAAATTTCTGGCTAAGTAAATAATCTGATCATTAAAAGCTTCCTGCAAACCTGCAATATCAATATTCTGTTCACTGAATATTGATGTCACTATTTCCTTACGATTTGCCCAAGTGTTATTTCCATCATATACACTACCATCAACACTATCCTTACTATTTCTAATATTAAATGACATAACATTAAAGTCATCAGCAATTGCAGGTAGTGCCAGCGCAGCTAGCAGCAATACAGCTATCTTTTTCATTGGTTAGTTTCCTTATTTAAGTTGGAATTTAAATATAAAGAGTTGCACTTTCTCACGTAATAAAATGTAAACATCTACAGCCAGAACATCCGTACCTGGCAGGTTTCTTTTTCTGCTCCGTCGATCTTTGTCTGAGACAGGTAAAGCATACGCACTGTGACTGCCTGGGCTGGTGAGCCGAAAGTACAGCTCATCAGCACACAGTAGAACAACGGCTGCAGCTTGTAGGCAAATAACTCGGGTATCAGTGCGTTCCTACAGCTTAGTTAAGGGAGTCAATACGCTTCAGCTCAGGTGCCAAATCGGTCAGCTCGCCTTTTTCAAGATCGATCATAAAGTGACGGCTGGCATTACCGTTGGCAAACTTGGTCAAAATACCAAACAGGCTGCCGAAACGCTGCTTAAAGACCTCGCCAAAGGCGCTGGAAGCATCAATTGGCTGTGGACGCAAATCTTTGGCCAAGGTTTGTGCCAACAGGCTGTACTGAGGAATGCGCTGCTTCTCGATATCTTTAAAAGCAAGCTCATCGGCATTTCGCAAGCGGTAGAAATCAACAGCAAGATCAAAGCCGTTCCAGCGCGCAAAGTCGTCCAGGCTCAGGTTCGACTGTTTTGCCAGCTCAGATGCCTTAATGCTGGCTTGCTGCCAAGCTTTTGCAAACTCGGGATCATTGATGTCTGCCGGTGTGAAGTAGGTTTCGCCCTCACCTTGCTGGCAGATTTCAATGGCCTGCTGGCCTTTGGTCAGTGTTGCAATTTGCTCATTGCTAATGGAGCTGTCCAGCTGGCTCAAGATCAGCATGCTCTTACCATCCAGGGCAAAAAGCATCTGTTTTAAGTCACAAGGCCACTCTTCGGGAAGGAAACGCATCCGGGTCAGCTCGGTGATGTGCCAGTTAGTAAACTCATAATAATTTTTGGCACTGAGCACCTCTTTATTCCAAATGTTATCAGCTCCAGTCTGCTTAAGGTGATCCCACTCCTTCGCATAGTGCTCGAACAGCTCGTTAAAGCGCGGAACCTCATCCAGAATCACGGTTTCCACTTCAACCTGCTGCTGATCTTTAAACGTTAGGAGTTTATAGGCCGGCACATAAGCCGCCATTGACGGTGCCTGAACATTAAACAGGAAGGTGTTCTCGTCGTAATACTTAACCCCGGTATCGTTGAAGTGCATGTGGCCGCCGACATGAAGCTTGATGCCGGTTTGTGCCAAAGCTTTGCTGACATCTTCTCTCGGCGAGCGTTTCAGCTGGAAGTTACCTTGTCCGAAGATGTCTTCAATAGTTTCTGCAGCACCATTATAAAACTCGGTCATCGGGAAGTGGCTGAAGGTAACAAGGGTCTTGCCTTGTTGCTCTGCTCGCTTGACGACGTCACGTATCCAGTCAATAACCTGCTGTTTATGGGTCAGCATTTTGTTATAGCCCGCATTGCCAGAACCTGAATAGTTAGCGGACGCTTCGGGGTTGCTAATGTCAGCATTGGCTTTTGGTACATACACGTTGGCATCAATCGCAAGCAGCCATAAGCCAGGTTTTGGTTCCACCAGATAGCTGGTATCCGGCACGTTCATGCATGAGGTGTAGCCCTCTTTTTTATATTCACCTCCCGTCCCCTGATTGCAAATTTCATACTGGCGTTGCTGGTAACCTGCCGCTTTGCTTGCTTTGGCAAAGCTGTAGCTTTCCTGGTTGTAGTCCGAGTACGGCGTTTCCCAATAGACATTGGACTTTTGCGGGGAAAAACCATAATCAGCCAATGATGACATCAGGCCTTCGTAACCCAGCTCACGGATCTCTTCACTGCATACCGTCGGTAGTTCATACCCTGCATCGATCACGGCAGAAGCACCGTCATACCCCTGACACTCTTTTGCGCCTTTGCTAAAGATCCGCTGGGTTTTTCCGTCATCGCCCAAGAAGTCAGATTTACCACCAGGCCGTCCAAAAGGTCTAACCGGATCATGGTTACCCGGAGCGGCAAAGAACTCGATACCGTATTTTTTACTGTAGCGATCAAGTACTTTCTGAAGCCCGCGCACATTGACAGGCTGACCGTCATCGCTAAAGTCACCGGGTAAGGCGACGTACTTGACTCCACGCGCTACAGCATCGTCAAGAGCCGCGATTAATGCAAAATAGTTTTCATTAAACAATCGGGTCGATGTCAGTTGCGCTTGCATACTGCGAATGGTTGCATTCTTGCCGCTTTTGCTGTTTTTAGGCCCTTGATATGAACCGTCGTCAAAGGAGCCATACACATCATGAAAGTGGATATCCGGCATAAATGCCACTTTCATTTCTTCGGCGACAGCAGAGGTACAGACCCCGCAGGCGAGCATGACGGCCATGCTTAGTTTCGTTATCTTTTTCATTATTATTCCACGCAATTGAATGAGTAATAATTAAGCTTTAGTGATATTAAAACTTGGCTTGTCCGACTTTGTTGTGATTTTTTTTGCCGGCACTTCTTCGCCTTTGAAGACTACCAGTGAGCCTAAGGTGATAATGGCCGAACCCACGGCAATAGCCAGGACATAGATCAACCAGTTTTCTACCGCCAGCCAGCCATAAAACCCGGAGATTGGAGCACGGTTAACCGCACCTAAGCCAACAGCCATCGCCGAGCCCACTGCTGAGCCAATCACATTGATAACAATTATTTTCGGGTTTGCTAAGGCAAAAGGGATCGCGCCTTCTGAGACACCGATAAGTCCCATGAGAGTGGATGCCTTACCGGCTTCTTGCAGTGACTCAGGAAAACGGGATTTCCAGATCAGGGTAGCAATACCAATACCGATAGGTGGGATAATGATGGCAACCTGTGCCGCCGTATTCGGATCGTAAATCCCGGAGGCCAGCATCGCCATTGCCGTAGTCACTGCCGCCTTGTTAATTGGACCGCCCAGGTCAAACCCCACCATGCCGCCGATAATGGCTGCCAAGATAACTTTGTTGGTGCCGGACATGCTGAGTAGCCAGGCTTCCAGACCACGATTCATTGCGGCAAGAGGGTCACCAATCACATACATCATGATGATACATGCCAACAATGTACCGCCGACCGGGATAATAAAAATGGGCCCCGCAGACGCCAGCGATTGCGGTAGCTTAATGTTTTTCGCAAGATAGCGGACAATATAGCCAGCAACAAAACCTGCAGCTAATGCACCCAGGAAGCCTGTACCCAGATCTTTTGCCAACAGGCCCGCGATCATACCTGGACCAATACCCGGCTTATCGGCTAACGAGTATGCTATATAACCAGCCACTACGGGCAGCATCAAGCCAAGCGCCATTCCGCCGAATCCATCAAAGGCATGGAACATTCTGATCAGCGCATTACCAGCTTCTGCATGACTGCCATCCCAGATATTATCGATACCGTAGAATGAAGCGCCAATACGGGATATCCCCATAATTACGGCACCAGCAATGATGAAAGGCAGCATATAAGATACGCCTGTCATTATGGCCTGTTTTATTTCAACACCCGTTGATTTCCCATTTTTATTCGCATTGAACTTAACCATTATTTATTTCCTCACATAAGGCTTCAAAAACAGCTTCACCATGTTTAATTGGATCCGATACTGCGCACTCTAACATCGGTAAACCAACAAACCTCTCCTTATCATTAATCGCCACTTCCGACGCAATAATAATACCATCTGCACGTTTCATATCTTCTTCAGTTATTATATTTTCGGCCCCCATACTACCCTGGGTTTCCACTTTAACCTCATGACCTAATGACTCACCAATTTTTGATAGTGACTCGGCAGCCATATAAGTATGAGCAATACCCGCCGGGCACGCAGCAACGCAAACAAAAAACATAGCTCTTTCCTTATTTTATTTATCTTATTTTGACAACAGGGCATAAAAAAAGCACAGCCGCAATATTGCTGGCTGTGCTTTTTTAATTTACTGAGAATGATTTTATTAAACGAGGTGACGGCATGACAGTTAACAGAACAAGGCATGATACTATCAGCCGCAGGTTCACCAGCGTTACGATAGCAAGTCAACATCTGGCTGGAAGCCGCATCAATACAGGCATGAGCCAACAAGGATCGTCTTACAGCACAAAGCCTAACTACCACTACCTTTGAGGAGGTAACCAGGCCAACCTTATTCTTTCCAAACGGATAACGATACCGAGGGGATAATTGACGGCCGACACTGCTCCACAGCAACTCCCACTGGGAACTTATCTCATCAAGTTCTTTCTCATCGAAGTCATTCCCTTGCTGGACAATATTCAAATCAAGTTGAGGAGGTATAAATGAAAATTCCATGATTTCAGAAATCAGACACTGGCACAGAGCTAGAAAACTAGCTAGATGCTTATTGAGTGCTTTCCAGAAATCAAATGACATACTCATTTATATATCTATCATCCGTAGGTGAATTTGTTACAACAATAGTAACAAGCAATATCTAAATATTATTAGATAACAATCACATTATTGATTTTAAATATGATGATTCATCAATTATTTCCATAGCAAGAAAACACTAATTCATTAATGATCAAAATACTCAATTATTATCCAGAAGCCATTATGTCAGGGACAAGGTGTTTCCATTTAAATTCGAGGTTGGTCATTGAGTCGCTAGATTTAGTGGGGAAGAATAAAATTCTGAACCTTGACTGAATTTTTTGCAACAAAGCCCTTCAGAGGCCATTTTTATCACGTTAACAATTTCGCCATTATCTTCGTTCCACCCCGATAAACCAACAGAGCAAGTAAAATCATGGTGCAGCCTAACCATTTATTTAATGGCATTTGTTCGCCATACCATATGATACTGAGAAACACCGTCCACATCGGTTCTAATACCATAATAATGGCTGCATTGGCCGTCGTGGTATTCTTTTGACCTGTCGTTTGCATGACATAACGCAAACTCGTTGCTATCAATACACTCATGGCAAACCAACCCCAGATATCGATGTTTACCTGCTCTGGCCAGGTTTCAATGCTAAGTGATACCCCTAACCCCATAATACCGGTAACAAATAACTGAATGCCGGTCAGCAACAAGGTCGGTATACGTTGGGCAAAACGGCTGTTGAAATTGAAATGGACGGCCAACATGACTGCCGCAAGCACAAACCATATCTGACTTGCCGACTGCTGCCACCCATTGCCCAGCGATAACAACACTAAACCCGCAACGGCAAACGGTAAGGAAAACCAAAACATCCGGGGAGGTCGATGTTTGAACAAGGGCCAAGCCACTAACGGAACAAAAAGCATCGACAGGCTCATAATAAAAGCCCCTTCTCCCAGGGTATCACTCTCGGAAATGGCATAGATCCACAACAGCAAGGCACTAGCCAACAAACAGCCAACGCCCATTGCTCGGCCAAGATCGCCGCGGCTAACCTTTCTTAATGACGAGTAACAAAAAGGGAGAAGAAAAAATGAAGCTAGCACAAAACGTAAGCCAATAAAGCCAAACGGGGGGAGGCCTTGAATAGCTTCTTTTGAAAAAATCCATCCGGCGGCTGCCAACATTGTGGTAGCAACAAGAATAAGATCAGCACGACGATCCTGAGTCATTTCGTTCCTGAACAGCGTATTGAGTAAAAAGCCAGACGGTATAAATGTAGAGAATGATGATTCTATCGTCATTAGGTATGATGTGTAATAAAAAAGACTGCGGACGAACCGCAGCCAAAATTTGTAACAAACAAGGATTCAAACAATAAAAAGAAATTACATAGTCGGCATGCTGAACTCAGAGCCAACGCGGATGCCTTTCGGCCAACGGCTGGTTACTGTCTTCATACGGGTATAGAAGCGCACACCATCCGGGCCATGTACATTCAGCGGGCCAAATACGGAACGTTTCCAGCCGCCAAAACTGTGGAATGCCATTGGGACAGGGATTGGCACATTGACTCCCACCATACCCACCTGCACTTCTTCACCGAATTGACGTGCCGTATCACCGTCGCGGGTAAAGATGGCAGTACCGTTGCCATATTGATGCTGGTTGATAAGGTCAACGCCAGTCTGGTAATCAGGCACACGAACAACCGCAAGCACGGGCCCGAAGATCTCTTCCTGGTAGATAGTCATATCAGGCGTGACCTTGTCAAACAGAGAGCCGCCAACAAAAAAGCCATTTTCATGACCTTCTACTGTGAAGTTACGACCGTCAACAACCAGCTCTGCGCCTTCTCCCACACCTGTATCGACATAGCCCAAGACTTTTTCGCGGTGCTCTTTTGACACCAATGGACCCATTTCATTTTCCTGGCCATTCACCACACCAGGACCGATGCGCAAGCCTTCAACCATAGGCTTGAGCTTACCAATCAAACGATCTGCGGTTTCATCACCCACAGCCACTGCCACCGAGATGGCCATACAACGCTCACCGGCAGCACCGTACGCTGCCCCCATGATGGCGCCGGCTGTCATATCCAGATCTGCATCCGGCATGACAATACAGTGGTTTTTCGCACCGCCAAGTGCCTGACATCGCTTGCCATGAGCAGAGGCGGTTGAATAAATATACTCGGCAATCGGAGTTGAGCCGACGAAACTAACGGCCTGAACGTGTGAGTCTGTCAGCAATACATCCACCGCTTCCTTATCGCCGTTAATTACATTAAATACGCCGTCCGGCAGACCGGCTTCTTTCAGCAGTTCCGCCAGCATCAGTGGCACAGATGGATCTTTTTCCGATGGCTTAAGGATAAATGTGTTACCTGTCGCTAATGCCACCGGGAACATCCACATTGGCACCATCGCCGGGAAGTTAAATGGCGTAATGCCGGCACACACGCCCAGTGGCTGCATCAGTGAATGACTGTCAACCCCGGTACCGACGTTAGCCGAATGCTCGCCTTTTTGCAGGTGAGGAATACCGCAGGCAAACTCAACCACTTCCAAGCCACGAGTCACTTCACCCACAGCATCTGAGTAGATCTTGCCGTGCTCGCTGGAAATCATTTCGGCTAAACGAACCATGTTCTCTTCTAGCAAGGCTTTGAACTTGAACATAATACGGGCACGACGCAGCGGGGTGGTCTTAGACCATGCAGGGAAAGCTTCATGGGCGACCGCGATCGCTTCACGCACCTCATCGGCCGAACTCAGAACGACTTGAGCCGACTGCTCACCTGTTGCAGGGTTAAATACAGGGGCAAATCGCTCACTTTTACTGCCACTGACTTGTCCATTGATAAAGTTCTGTAACAATTGCATCTGTTTTGCTCCCCTGATTAAAGTAGACCGGCATCTGCTGCCAGCATTTGAAGGTTGTTGTGACCCATGGTCGCGTATTTCAGCGGATTCGCGATGGCCGGGTCTTGCTCGGCTTCAACAACCAGCCATCCTGTGTACTCGTGTTTCTTTAGAAGCTTAAAGATGCCGGGATAATCCACGCAGCCGTCACCCGGTACGGTAAATACCCCTTCCAATACCGCATCAAGGAAGCTGGTTTTACGGTTCAGTACATCGGCCAGTACGTCTTTGCGGATATCTTTACAGTGAACATGGTTGATGCGGTCAGCCCAACGCTCTGCAACTGCAAGCGGATCTCCGCCAGAGAAGGTTAAATGCCCGGTGTCTAACAGCAGGCCAACTTCTGGCCCTGTATGCTGCATCAGGTTATCGACATCTTGTTCAGTTTCTATCACTGTGCCCATGTGGTGGTGGTAAGCAACCTGAACGCCTTGGCTTTGGGTATAACGGGCAAACTCAGTCAGCTTTTTGCCGAATTCTTCCCACTGCTCTGCCGGGAAATGAGGACGCAGACGTACAGGCTTAGATTGGTCGCCGTGAATGCAATTAGTCACTTCACACAGCACCATCACTTTCGCATCCAGCTTTTTGAGCAGGGTAAGATGGTCTTGTACTGCTTCAATTTCTTCTTCTACAGAGCGGGTCAGCAACTCTGCGGAATACCAGCCAGAAACCAGTTTCAGGTCATGCTGCTCCAGGATCGGGCCAAGGATTTCAGCTTTACGAGGGAATTTATTACCTAATTCAAAACCAACAAAACCAGCTTGGCGGCCTTCAGTCAGGCAGGTTTCCAACGGTGTATCAGCACCTAGAGATGGAAGGTCGTCATTGGTCCAAGTTAGAGGGTTAATACCGAGTTGAACAGCCATCTTGCTATCCTCATTATTAAAAAGTTTTTTATTGATGCCCTGGCCTTTTTGAGCTAGCTGACTCCTTCACGCCTGTGTTATCAAGCGTAAATAAAAATACTGTCAGAAATTACTGGCGTGGACACACCGTCTTAATCTTTTGATTTAAAAATTAAAATATTATTCAGCAAATTGAGTTCTGTATTTATTTCCTGGCTGGGGACAATAATGGCCTGACAGGCTTAGTTACTCCAAACTGCCGGGCCAGTATTCCCTTTGCCTTAACCGCGCTGACGCCACATTGCTACCAAATTCAGGTAATTTTGTTTGATCTTGTCCTTTAAACCCTGATCATCGATTTCGCCAGCTAACCATTCGCGAGATGGCTGGCCGAAGATAGTACGTCCCACAGCAAAACCTTTAACCAGCGGCTTACCTGCCGATTGGGCAAAAGCAGCCTTCAGCTCGTCTTCTGGTGCATCAAGACCTAAGATAACAATGCCCCGGCAATGTGAATCGCGCTCGGAAATTACACCGCTAAGCTCATCCCAGCCCTGAGAACTCAACGGCGGCAGCTTCCACCAATCGGGTTTCACACCCAAGTTGTAAAAGCGTTTCAGCGCACGGGCGTAGAGCTCATCATTGCGCTCCATATCAGCCGGAAGGATGACCTCCACCAACAGCTCATGACCTGACTTGCAGCATGCCTGGTACACTTCTTTGACCGTTTTTTCCTGTTCCAGGCGTAGAGGATGATCATCTTCCGGATGGAAGAAAACCAGGCACTTAACGATTTGCTCAAGTGGCCAGTCAATCAGTTGCGAGCCGATATTGCCGTGCTCCATCCGCAGCGGACGCGATCCCGGAAGCTCGATAGGACGACCGATCCACCAGCCTTGGCCGGTAATTTCATTCAATACGTCTTGACCGAATGTGCCGTCACAAAGAATACCGGCTTTGCCTTTCAGTCCGGCTTTCTCGACCGCTTCCTGACCCGCTTGCAGGATCAACTTTTTCAACGGCTTGATTCGGTCTAACGAAACACCGGCTTCTCGGGCCATATCCACAAGCTGGATACGATGGTCGAAGGCAAGAATGGACAGTTCATCCCATTCTGCCTTGCGGGTGGTAACTCGGTGTAGGTGGTTAAGATGCTCATCTAAATCCGGACGAGGCACTTCATGGGCACGAGACAAGTAGTTGTCCAACTCTTCTCTTGTCGGCATCGAAGGCGCACAACCATGGCGGGAGACCACCAAAGCACCGCAGGCGTTAGCATATGAGCAGGCTTTTTCCCAGCCTTCGTCATTGAGGTAGCCACGAAGTAAACCAGACATAAAGGCATCGCCTGCACCCAGTACATTAAGTACCTCAACACGCACCCCCTTAACCGTGATGCCATCATCCAGATCATCAGGAATCGCGTTTTCAAAGACCGAGCAGCCTAATGGACCGCGCTTACAGACAAACACACCATCAGATACTTTGCGCACTTCCCGCAAGGCTTCAACCGTATCGGTAGAACCACCAGCAATATGGAACTCTTCTTCCGTACCAACAATGATGTCAAACAGGCCCAGCACCTCAAGCAATTGCTCCGTCACTTGCTGCGATTCGACAAACCGGGTTTCACCATCGCCTAAAGAGGTCAAGCCCCACAATACCGGGCGGTAATCAATGTCCAGCGCCGTCTTAACACCGTTGCGGCGGGCATATTTCAGTGCGGTCAGCACCGCTTCTCGGGTTTGAGGGTTCGACAAATGAGTCCCGGTGATCGCCAGGCAACGTGCAGAAGCGATATATTCCTCTTTTACATCGTCGGCAGTAATGGCCATATCTGCACAGTTATCACGGTAGAAAATCAGCGGGAAAGTGTCTTCGTCTTTAATGCCCAAAATGACTAATGCTGTCAGACGCTCTTTGTCTGTGATCAGGCTACTGGTATCAACCCCGACACTTTCAAGCTCTTCACGCAGAAAACGCCCCATGTGTTCATCGCCCACGCGGGCCAGCATTGAGGATTTAAGCCCCTGCAGCGCAGTACCGTAAGCAACATTGCCCGACGAGCCGCCAAGGTACTTGGCAAAGCTGCCCATATCTTCCAGACGAGCGCCGATCTGTTGACCGTAAAGATCAACCGCTACCCGTCCCATACAAATAAGATCTAACGGCTTACTGCTGGATATCATCTGTTTCTCCTCCCCGAAGCAAAGCCAATCTGCTTTGCCTATAAAATCAATTCGATACCGGCTGGCTGCTAATGGCCGTCGACACCAGTGCATGGGTTGTCTGTTGCGGATCATTCTACCGCTACTCGGCAGATGCACTAGTTATACGAAACATTCGTTTCATTTTCAAGTTAAAATGAAACATTAAGTTTGCAATGTGATCTGGTTGGAATTTATTCCTGCAGCATGAGCCTGTGATCCTTATCATCTGCTCTCCACCGCACCACGGCGGCGATCATAGAAAGTCAACCGCAAGCCCTACAGACTTAAGGGGAAACGCGTCGCCCAACGTCCCATTCGCACCATTAATAGCTTATGAAACGACTGGTTAGGAAAAGGTTATATGAAAAAGCTGAACCCGTGAGCGGGTCTGGGCAAACCAGTCAAAGACCGTAGGAACGTCACTTCAGGCCGTCATCATAGCGAAATATCCATTCCAAACTGTGACCGATTTGGCCGACATTCAAAAAATTAATTTCATCCACGGCCAGAAATCAATACAATCGAGCGGTTCCACCTTAAGGAGTTTTTTATGTCTGCCGCAACCAACCTGACCGAATTGCAAGATCAGATCCGCAGCCGTTACGGGAACCTCAGCAAGCGCCTGCAGCAGGTCGCCGGCTATGTGCTCGACAATACCAATAGCATCGCATTTGATACTGTTGCAGTGATCGCCCAGCAGGCGGATGTACCGCCCTCGACCCTGATTCGCTTTGCCAATGCCTTTGGCTTCAGTGGTTTTAACGAAATGAAACAGTTATTCCGCCGCAACTTGGTGGAGGAGACGGCCAACTATACCGATCGGGTCAGACTGTTTAAGGAGCTGGAAGCAGAGCAAACGCCACCGGAGCGGCCCCAAGCGATCCTGCAGGAGTTCGCCCGCGCCAATGCCCAGGCGATGCAGCAGCTGGCGGCCCACACCCCACAGGAAAAGCTAGAGCAGGCGGTGGAGCTACTGGCCAATGCCGACAACATCTACCTGATCGGTCTGCGCCGCTCTTTCAGTATCGCCTCCTACCTGACCTATGCGCTGCGCCACTTGGAGCGCCGTGCCTTTCTGATCGACGGGTTGGGCGGGATGTATAAGGAACAGCTGAGTATGATCGGGCCAAACGATGCGGTGATCGCCATCAGCTTCTCGCCATACGCCCCGGAAACAATAATGCTCAATGAAGTCGCGGCCGACGCGGGCGCCAAACAGATCGCCATCACCGACAGCCAGATCAGCCCGCTGGCCTCGTTTAGCGATGTCTGTTTTGTGGTAAAGGAGGCCCAGGTCGACGCCTTCCGCTCACAATCCGCCTCACTGTGTCTGGCACAGACCCTGACGGTCTCGCTGGCGTTCGAACTGGAAAAACGAACAGCGAAGTAGCAGTATCGGATAAACAAAGCCCGCCCGGTCTATGCCCGGCGGGCTTTTTTGTGAAATTCAGACTCAACTTAGCTTAGGTGTATAGCAAACATCTTTTCTTATTCACCTTGAGAGCAGTTTTATGCTCTCGCAGATTAATTGTATCTAGCACTTTGATTTACAAGGTGACAGTCTGGCCAGTACGCATCGATTCCAACGCCGCATCGGCCAGCATCAGGGCCAATTCACCATCAGCGCCGCTGCACTCAGGTTGACAGCGGCCAGCCAGCACATCGACAAAGTGCTGCCATTCAGCCACGAATGCCGCCTGATAGCGCTCCAGGAAGAAATGTTGCGGTTTGGCGCTGACACAGCCCTGCTCGCCCCAATGCTGTACCAGATTCTCAGTTACGTTCCCTGCCTGCAGCAAGCCCTTCTCGCCGTGCAGCTCAATCCGCTGATCATAGCCATAGCCGGAACGACGACTGTTGCTGATAGTGGCTATCGCCCCGGAGGGGAAGCCCATTACGATCACAGCAGTGTCAATGTCCCCCGCCTCACCGATAGCCGGATCCACCATACAACTACCGAGAGCCGAAATGGTGACAGGATCCTCGCCGATAATAAAGCGCGCCATATCCAGATCATGAATAGTCATGTCGCGGAACATGCCTCCCGAGGCCTGGGCATACTCTGCCGGTGGCGGCGACGGGTCCCGAGAAGTGATCAACAGCGATTCCGCCTGGCCGATACTGCCCGCGCTGAGTTGCTGTTTCAGCTGACGGAAATGGGGATCATAGCGGCGGTTGAAACCCACCAACAACGGCACCTGATGCTCGGCAACCACGGCAAGACAATCCCGCACCCGACTGATATCCAAATCAACCGGCTTTTCACAGAAGATCGCTTTACCGTGTTGGGCTGCCAGCTCAACCAGATCCGCATGGGTATCGGTAGCGGAGCCGATCAACACTCCATGGACATTAGGATCCGCCATCGCCTCTTCAACCGACTGGACCCGCGCTTGATAGCGCTCAGCCAGCTTTTCTGCCCCCTCACGATAGGGATCAATCACAGAATAAAGCGTGGTTTCCGGATGATTGGCAATATTGACCGCATGGACCTGACCAATCCGGCCTGCACCGAACAGCGCGATATTGAACATAGCTCACTCCTTAATGACACTGGGTGTCTGATTTCACGAAATTAAAAAAAGGGGGCTCGCCGCTTCAACATGCGGCAAGCGCTGACTACTCTTTGTTATTCTCTGTGGCTGTAACCGACCGTCAGCAACAGCGGCTATTTACCGTTCTTATCGGCATAGGCTTGCGCGTTGATCCAGTTATGAGCGGGCTCCCAACTGAACAGCCACTTGCGCACCGGCCCGGCCATCACATTCAGGTAGTAGTTATCGTAACCCGCCACCGTCGCCACTGGGTGGTAACCTCTAGGTACCTGCACTACATCCTTGTCGTAGACCGCCATGCACTCATCCAACGCTCGATCGTCGGTATAGACCCGCTGCAGACAGAATCCCTGGGACGGGTTCAAACGGTGGTAGTAGGTTTCCTCGAGGTAGGTTTCGTTGGGCTCCGCATCTTGATCATGCTTGTGACTCGGATAGGAGCTGGTATTGCCTTCATCGGTGAACACTTCCACTACCAGCAGGCTGTCTGCGTCTTTATAGTCAGGCAGAATGTTGTGAACATAACGCCTGTTGAAACCCTGGCCACGCTGCTCGGCATCGATATCTTCCGGGGCGATCAGGCGGGTTGGGTAGGTCCCTTTACCGGGCGCCTTGCACACTGCCAGCTCCAGTAGGGAGTTGGCGACCACGGTGCAAGCCTCCCCGCTAGTGACATAAACCGCATAAGGCTTTTTCCGCTCGAAGGGATCCATACGATCGCCAATATTCTCGAACGTCTGTGACGCCGTGGTAACGGTCGCCTTGCCCGCCACCAGTACCAGACACAGCTCCTGATCCAAGCCGCCCAGCCGTAGTTTTTGGCCGGCGTCCAGCTCAAACGTCTCAAACCCTACATAGTCCCAACCGGCGGACGCCGGTGTGATCTTCTGGCTACAGCCCTGGTGATCAGGCGATTGGTATTTCGACAACAGCTTAGACATGATCAAACCTCATAGTGCGCTGTGGCACCACCACAGCATTGACACAAAACAAAACCAACTGTTCAAGATAATAGTCAAATGAAACTTTTATTCCATAATTTATTTATCCGAACTATCCGTTTTGTGGTCTGGTTAACACTCCTTCGCTATCTGGCTCTGTGGCTTCCAACAAGGATGGCGTGGATTGAAACTTACCGAAACACTTCAACGTAACTTCGAGAGTCGTCGCTCCTCACGCCCGATTTACCCAAAACCGAGCGAAAAAATCACTAAGACACAAAAACTACAAAATTTTGTGCAACGCTTATAAATAGGAGTAACCGAGCTATAGGAATGGCTGGCAAATTTCTGATTGAAGTGATTTGGTGTACCTGACCAACTTCTTAGAGGCGACTTCTAGTAGCCATCTTTTCTCAACTAAAAAATCAGCTCGACTTAGTAGCTAGTGTATGAAATTTACTTTCATGTAAATATGAGACAGCCGTATTAATGTCAGAAAATATCAACATATGGTTGTTTTAGCCCATATCAGGTTATGGTTGTTTTTCTTCTAATGCACTGATAGTGAACAAATCACAAATATCAACTTATGGTTGTTTCAACAAAAGTTGTTGAAACAACCATAAATTGAAATAGAAGCAACCATAACTTGAAACGGCTTAATCAGCGTACGACGCTTGAGTAAGATTACGACAGTATGGTTGCTTCTCATGAAAAAACGCACCTTACATAACTTCACCACTAACAACTATTCTCGATTCGCTAGCTTGAAGTGCTGTTTAGGTTAAACGAGCTTATGCTTTTGCCAGTTTAAATTTCTGCCAAGGCTTGATTTGATCTATGAAACGCAGGTTAGTATCAGAAACACGGCCAATCACGTTGCTGTTGCCGTCATTTTCAAATTCCACCAGTGCAACATGCAGCTCACCTTTATAGCGTGGCAAGTTTGCATTTTCGATGATCACGTCTCCCTTGCGGATCTTGCGGGCATTTTTCTCCGGGATAACGGCATCCTTGAACTTTAGGCGAGGCATGGTAGAGCGAACGGTGTAGTCACCACGATCACCTCGGAAGAAGTGCAACTCTTCAAACGCGATAGCCTGCTCATCGTCATTCAGCTCCACTTCCAGTTCGACATCCAGTGTCACTAACCCTTTGTGCAGCTCGCCCAGCTTTTTCAACTCCTCTTCACTTGGGAAGCAGTTAGCAATAATCACATCATCAACCACTCCTGTATAAAACAGATCTTTGGCTTGCACATCAATCGGCAAGTCACGGTGCTCTTCGATGGTACACAGGCCATCTGCCAACGGCCAAGGGCCTTTCGCGCCTTCTACACCCGAGCTAACAAAAGCAGCGACACGCAGGCCATGCTGTTTATAGATCTTTGAGCCGGCAATAAAGTGGTCACGACTCAGGCCTGAGCGACGTTTAGGGTAGAAGTTATGGCAACCAATCAGGTAATCAGTATCTGGATGGAAAGACAGAATGTTGTCCAGGTAGCCATTTGCAACACTGGAATTAAGCTCGATTTTCAGGCCATATGGATTAAATGTCATCAGGGCTTCTTCATTACCAGTGAAGCCTTCATCCAGACGAATACCGTCAACACCCATATCATTAAAGAAGCTCAAGTTATCGTAGCTAATACCCAGATCCTTGAAAATATGCGGCGCAACATCAGCAATGACTTCAAAACCATTTTCTTTTGCACACAATACCATGTCTTTAAATTCTGCGATGATCTGCTCTTTATCACCATCTACAGACAACAGGCAGGTAAAGATACGGCTGAAACCGTATTTGCCCGCAGTTTCGATATATTCCTTATTACGCTCTAGACTTGCCAGCTCAGGATAAACAGATATGCCCAACTTTCTCATTAATTTAATTCCTCAGTTTTACTATTAGATTTTCAAAGTTAATAACTATTTCTTTTAACACATTCCAATATCGCGCTATTGAAATAAGATTTATCTGTACTGAGCATCCTTGAAGCTCTATAGTCTTTATATTTATACGCCTGCAACATTAAAGAGAAGCCATCACTCCAACCATCATGTGTAAATAATCCAGACCATTAAGAAACAATTCTGACCAAATATAATCATCGATTGAAGGTGACGTCATTTTCTCAGCCTGGTGCATTCTCCGAACAAATATGAAAGCCGTCATTTAACGGTACAATTCATTAGGAGGCCCAGTTATTTTCGATACTGGTTTTAAATGGTAGGCAAGAGGCTGCCCAAAGGTGCTATTAACCATTATTAAGTTTAACCACCCTCTTGATTCATATATTTCACGACTCTTTAAGGTTCAGGCAGAAAAATATCTTTTGTCCTTAAACCTCAAAGATCATCATTATCATCAAACTAAGGCAATGGTAAGCGCACGCTTTTTCGGGCTGGTTCGCAAATATATAAATCATGAAGCAACAAATTGCAAAATCACGGTCGGCCCAAGTTACATTGATTGCCCCCTGAGAGGCCAATAACGCAGTGAGAGGCAGTGGGCTGCTGACTATGCAAAAAGGCCAGCATTTCTGCTGGCCATTCTAATTTGAAGGAGCTGTTCTTCAGCGAAAAACTTAAATAGCGCGGAGTTATGGTTAACGCAGTAACACATTTCTCAGTGGTGTTTTGTCGATAGCTTTGATCAGCAGCATCGAAAGGACAAAAGTCAGTGGAATGATAGTGAGATCTCTGAGCAGTATACTGATCCCCAGAAGCCCTGATAAATTCATGAGATAGATGATGATAAGAAGGTGGCACAAGTACACTCCCAACACATCTTTGCTCCATTGCATGATCCGAGGGCTGTCACCGAAACTAGGCTTTGCCTGGAGAACAAAAAATAGCCCCAGCGCCCATATAGGTGTACCCAGCAAGAAATCATGACTGATGAATTGGCTACCTTTTGCAATCAACAGATAGGCTTCGGTTAAGTGCAGTATCATGCCACTAAATAACAGTGTAACCGCTGCAGGTAATGGTATCCGAAGGTCGTTACGGCGTATTTCAAAACCCAATGCGACAATCAAGGTACTGAAGAAGGGGCCATTGCGGGTCATAATGGCAGGTTCCACCCCGAATACCGGCTGATAGCTACCCGCCATTAATCCAAATACATAGAGTGCCAAGGCAACAGGAATAATCAATTTTTCAAGCTTGAAAGACATGAGTACTGAGACAATAGCGACGGCACAAAGCAGAGCCGGGATGTACCATAAGTGAACCAAGCCCCCTTCAAAAAGGGTGTTTAACGGATTCTGTAATAAAAAATTCCAGTAGCCAGAACGCTCCGCTAAGTATCCTTGCTCTGCAACTATCGTTAAATTAAATGGTGTGAGTAAGCTGATCACGCTCCATACTACCCATACCTTAAATAGAGGGGAACAATAGCGGATCAGGGTTTGTTTGGGAGATACCGTTAAACTAGGCTGAATGAAGTAACCTGCTAGCAAAAAAAACAACGGAACGGCAAAACGACTAAGTTGATTTAGGATCATGCCTGCCCATGGTTGATCATCAATGACGGGCAAGGTCATAAAAGGTTTGGCATGAATGGTAATAATCGCCAAAAGGGCAAGCAGTCGCCCCCATTCGAAACTGGAAATTCTTTTCATAATGTAATTGGTTATCCTAGACAGGGTGTTAAGCGCTGTCTTATTCAAAAAGGCAGAAAAATGCTTCTTTCATGATCTGAAACTCATCGCAAAACAAATAACGAAATCCCGATAAAAGTCGATAAGGATTATCAACTGAAAACACCGAGTGACACAACTCTTGATTGGGTTGTGAGAATATTTACAGACTCACGGCATGCACTCTTCACATTTGGGTGCAAACTTTTTGCATTGGGGTGCAACAATCAAAAATGTGACCGATTTATAATAATGGCTGGAATGTTCTGATTTGTTACTGTTTGTTACAAAGCAATCTCTCGCTCTGATATAGCATAGTGATTGTTGATATTATTTTCATGGGATATCGTGAGATTATGCTAAAGGTCGTCAATAGCAAGATCGTGTGCTTGCAATATAATAAACTGAAAGGAATTGGCTTATCTGACGATGATATTGACAAGTTCACAGGATTAAATCACGTTGAGCTGTTTAACTCTGAACGTTACATTGATGGGATCAGACAAAATAAACTAACGCAGCTTCTCGTTGAAAATAATCTTCAGCACCCCAGGATTTTAGAGCACGGTGTCGATTTTATTCTTGATGATTTTCGTGAATTAGCCTACGTCTTTAATGGGCCCACGTTGCGTGATTGTCTGATGAGGTTCATTCAGTATCGTACTATTATTGGTAACTGTGACGATGTCTTCTTAATTCAGCAACCTGACGGGATTGCTCTGCGTTATATCTCAGATAGCTGTATGCCAGGTCAGGACTTCAGAGCATTGGCAAATTTCGTTATAATCATTTTAATACTACGTTCCCTTTCTCCAAAACCGATACAAGGACTCACGGTTTCGCTTGCTTTTAAAAAGCTTGATAACTTAGGGGAGTATAGTGATTTCTTTGCTACAGCTATTAAGCTCAATTGCTCAAAGGATGAAATATTCATTCCTACTGTATTGTTATATACGGCAAGTGAACAGCATAACTCATTTTTAGATACGACTTTAAAACACATCGCCGATGAGAAAATTATATCCATTAATTCACGTTTTAAACAACCGTCTCTAAAGGATAAGTTATACCGTGACTTAAAAGAGATGGTTCATGTCAACTCGCTGCATAATTCTTTAGAGCTTATATGTAAATTGAATAATTGTTCCCGCTGGACATTAAACCGCAAACTATCCAGAGAAGGGGTTAAATTCCAGGATCTATTACGGGCAGTCAGAGTGAGTGAAAGCAGGAATTTATTGAGGGAGACGAATAAACCCATCATTGAAATTTCAGATATGCTCGGCTTTAACTCTCAAAGTAGTTTTAACCGCTTTGTGCTCGACAACCTGATGAGCAGTCCGACTAAAGTCAGAAACGAGCTTGTGTCATAAGCCTAAGATAAACCCTAAAAAACAAACCTCTCCGCCTGTTTTTATGTCAGGTTAAGAACCAGGACGGGATAGTAACAGATGCAAAAAAGCCCCAGCATTTCTGCTGAGGCTTTAGAATTTGGCGGAGTGCTTTGGGTATTAGAGGATTTGAACCCTTGGTTCTTCCGAGCAATAGACGTAAAAAAGCCAGCAATTAAGCTGGCTTCTTTGAATTTGGCGGAGAGATAGGGATTTGAAGACTATCTCTACTGAAATCTTTTTAGAAAAGCCTTATTTATCAAGCTTTTTCATCTAAAATGGTCAAATCACAAAAACGATTGACTTACCTAATTGACTCTACGAGAAAATATATTTTTTGTCAATATTCTCATAAGGCTAAATGAGAAATAATCACGAATAAGCCCTATCTCAAACATTAAAAGTCATTAACTATAGCTACATAATTAACATATACTTATGCGTATCCGTTAAGCATGATTTGCTCAAGATAGCTTATAACTAAAGCAGATTTTCCCTGGTGTACAGCTTCTTCCGCTGTTAGGTTTCCCAACTGGGGTATTGGCTGAGTAAGATACCAGTTCTCCGCTAAAGACTCTCCTCCTGCCCATCGAATTACAGATGGCGACAAAATTACATGCATTTGATCATCAGTACTTTCCATCTTGCTCTCCTAGAACTAGTCATGTCAAAAGTATAGAAAAACTTACTTAGGGCTTGTTGCAAAAAATTCAGCCAAGACTCAGAATTCCTTCTTTCCCATCTAATCCAGCGACTCAATGACCAACCCCGAATTTAAATGGAAACACTTTGCTCCTGAAATCATTCTTTGGTGCCTTCGTTGGTATGGTTCGACCCCAATGAGTTACGCGAACCTCAGCGGCATGCTGGGAGAGTGAGGGATTTCGGTTAACCGTTCGACCATTTATCGTTGGTTCATTGAATATGCCCCGACATTACGTAAGAAATTACGTCGCCATCAATTCATCCGGACAGACTCTTCGTGGCAGCTCGATGAAACCTACGTCAAAGTGAAGGGGAAATGGCACTACCTTTACCGAGCCATCAATAAACAAGGCGAAACGCTGGATTTCTATTTCTCTCACAAACGTAATAAAGAAGCCGCTTATCAGTTCCTAAGGCGGTGCTTGATATATTATGACTTAGATAATCAGCCTAAAACGTTAAATACCGACAAAAATCCCTCATACGCCAATGCGATTGCCCGCTTGAAAAAGGAGGGACGACTGCGAGCTGATGTTGAGCAGCGGCAAGTTAAGTACCTCAATAATGGCATTGAATCCGATCACGCCCCAATTAAGAAACTCGTTGTAGCCACTGGTTGTTTCAAAATACGAAAGCGAGCCTGGTCAACCCTCCAGGGATTTGAGTCATTGCGGATGTTAAACAAAGGGCAATTTGATTTCTGGTTACGTCATGATGAACGTAAAACCATTGTGCGGGAAAGATCCGCCTTTATGAATCGTCTCTTCAATGTTGAAGTGATTTACTAGTAATTTTAAGTCAATTACCGGCTAGATCTTCCTCATCAGTTTTTTTGCAACAGCCCCCTCCCACCCATCAATAATGACTGATTTTATTTTCACCATAATCATAGCCTCGCGGTACGTTATGGAGTGGGATGGTTCATTACATTAAACCCGATGGGTGAGAATACCTGCTGACCTATAACTCAAAGTACTGGCTTGCAAACTCTAAAAATAAGCGCAGCTTCCCTGGCTTATATTCTCTATGGTTATAAAGCAGGTAAACTTCACGGGAGCTTGCTGACCAGTTATCTAATATGCGTACCAGCTGCCCCTGCTCTATATATTTTGTCAGTATCACGTCAGGCATTAGGGCGATCCCTAAACCATCGATACAAGCTTTACGTACAACATTGAGTTGACTTGCTTCAAAGCGACCACATCCACTGATAGTCACGATTTCACCATTATTGTCAGCTAGGCGCCAACGAAGCAGCGGATTACCTTTAAGCAACATATGAGAATACAAATCATGGGCGTGCTTGAGTGCTGGATTCTGTGCCAAGTACTTTGGGCTGGCAACCAAAATGTCTTCAACAACAGTAATACGTCGGGCGATAAGTGTTGAGTTTCGCTGGGGGCCGATCCAAAAGATCACATCCCAGTCCGTTGGATTTAACTGCTCAAACTGGTTGCTTATAAACAACTCGATGTTAATTACAGGATGCTTGGTCATAAAAGCATTTAGCATTGGCTGCAACATAACCTTGGTAATATTCGAAGGAGCTGCAATGCGGAGCTTACCTGCTGCACCACCGCACTCTTCGCTGATGTATTCTGTAGTATGAACTAGCTGTTGGAGTAATGGCGAACACTCCTCGTAAAGCTTCTGACCTGCTTCGGTCAAAGATAACTTTCGGGCATGGCGATTGAGCAGACGAATGCTTAGGCACTCTTCTAATACCCGTATTCGACGGGCTAAGGTTGCAACTGGTACCTGAGTTGTTCTTGATGTTGCAGTATAGCTGCCGTTGTCAACAACTATACGAAATAAATCTAGATCATCAAATTTCATAAAATTCAATTCACTTTTGTCGAGTAAAAAAGTTACACATACCATTATCACGGTTAAATTTATGAGAGTTACCCCTGCGTAGCTGCGGGTTTTGAAGTGATCAAGTAAAACTGGCCACGGTTTTACTTGACCACTTCAGACTTAAGAATGGTAACTAACGAGAATATTCTATTTACACAAACTAGGATAAATCATCGGCTAAAGAAGTGTTTATGGTTCAAGCAGTCAGCCGTTATTTTCAAAGAAATGGCATTAGCTGCTTGATATTGGCGAGTGTCTCACTTAGGAGTTGAATTCGAGATTAACCTCAAGCTGAGAACAATAGGGCTATAAGAAAATAACCAAAGCTATAATTAACAAGTTGTAGTCACTACCAAACCATAGTGTAAATGTAGTGTACAATGATAATTTGGTCTGAAGTCATTTAATATATAACAGTAATAAACAAGCTCACGGCTATTATTGCAATAGTAATTTGATAAAGCACTTTCTCAGAAAACCAAGAAACCAAACGTATCGCTAAAGGTACACCCAACAAAGATCCCAAAACCAACATTAATGCTGTTGGAATATCACTTTGCCCACCATGACTGTAGTTAAATGCACAAATTGCGGATAACACAAGCGCGATAACAATTGAAGAACCTACCGATTTTTTGATACTTACACCTAACACACTATTGAGCATCGGTAATAATAATACTCCACCACCAATACCTGTTGAACCTAATACAGAACCACAAAAGGCACCAGAAAAAACAGCCTTAGATCGTGAGCCGTTATCTTGCGTCGAAGCAACCGCTTCTGCATTAATTGATTTCATTTTCATAATCATGGATATCATAGAAAATGACATAACTGATATAATTAGTATTTCAATTACATTATTCATGATGACAGAATATTCAGGAGCATTACTCAGAGCAACAATAAAATGCGCAGTAATTAATGTGATTGGAATAGCTCCCATCAACATATATATGACATATTTCCAATCAACATTTCCCACTCGGATATGAGAAAATGCAGCAGTAAGTTTAACAAGAGAAGCTATAACACTTGCAGTACCAACAGCTAACACAGCATGCATACCAAAAACCACTTGCAGGATTGGGATGATGAGTACGCCGCCTCCCACACCCGTTAAACCCAAGCAAACGCCTATAACCGCACCAAAGAACAATTTAATCGCTATATCCCAAAAAGAAAGATCTAGAAAAAGATTTGTTATAATATCCAAAATAACCTCCATGAAATAAAATCTATGGTGGAAATATAATTTGAACCATGATAATTGGCTTATGATAACGATCATAATTAAAAGTTTATTCTTATCAAAACGTCAAAATTTCGAAAACACTCGACATGCAAATAGTAAACAACAAATGATTTAACAAAATATATATACCCGTGATCATTGATGATGCTTGATTTCTTTAATAATGAGGATCATGCTACACACTATGAAAATGACTCTAACCCAAAAGCAGAAACAAGAACTTGAAAACCAGCATGATAAGACTC
>NZ_JAKJSP010000016.1:0-167973 GCF_050337085.1 Photobacterium sagamiensis
TCATATGTGTACAGGTTTTTGGGGCAGCTCAAACTTCCGCTAATCAAGGTGTAATAAGTAGTACAAATCAACGTTTCCGATTCTTAAAATGACTGACGTTTCCGAGGCGGATTTGGTGAAGGAGCTGGGGGGGCTTTTGTCAGGGACATGCCCCGCATACCAAGAATCCGATAAATTAAGCATTACTTATCAAAGTTTCGGACTTTGAAAATCAGTTACGTCTTTGATGGACATATGTGAATGGGGGGAGGGGGTATTTTGCTGTGGTCCAGTCCCCCCCTAAGCCTAACAACTATTCATTTGGAACACTTTGCTTACTAGTTCTTCATGAAGTACGTCGACACTAACCCCTGCCGCACCATATAAACCATAAGTAATAGTTCCCCCCGCATGACCAAGAACAAGCTTGGTAAACGCTTCAGGCATACCTTTGTTGAGGCACAAGGTGCTGAGCGAGTGTCTGAACGAATGGAAGGATATCGAGTTGGTCAGTTTGCCTTTGAAGTGCTTCATAGCCAGGCTAAACCAGTTGCTCAGCGTGTTTCTTGCTTTTCCTTTGGTTCGGAACAAGTGATCCATACCATTATCAAGCGTCCCAACTACCTCAGAGATAAATGCCTTCAGGTAGAATCCGTAAGCACCGTCTACAAGCGGAGCATCTCGTATAGAATTCGAGTTTTTGACTGAGTTGCCCTCGAACTCTTCATGGATTGAGATATACCAGTTCCCAGCGTCAGTTTGCTTTACATCTGCCTTTCGTAGCTGGGTTAACTCTGCAATGCGACAACCCGTAATTGCAGCGACACGGGCTATCCAGCCCAGATAAGGTGAATGTGGCTTCTGTACTCTGCGACTCGAAGCAAATTCTTCAATGTGAGTTAGCAAAGCGGGGATGCTTTCTGTTGGTATCGATTTAGCATGTTCCTTTTTGTTTATTGGCTTATTTTCCCGAACTTTAAGCTTAATAGCGGGTGATTTCTCTATAAATTCGTTGATTTCCGCAAACTCGAACAGCGATACAAAGTCACCCATCCGAAGGTTGACGGTCGAAGCCTTGAAGCCATCATCAAGCATTGCCTGTCTTATTTGAATTAAGTCGTCGCGTTTAAAATCATTAAGCGGCTTATCCTGTAAGTTCAATTGCTTGATGAACTTTTCAAGTGTTGTGAATGAAGCTTTGCGGCAGTATTCGGTTGATGGTTTCCATGAACGGGATGAAACCTTATCTTCAATGAACTGTTCAATCAGCGGGCTGATTGTCATTAGTGGCCCACTTACAATCGATTCTACAGCCTGTGGCATTAACGGTGTGTGTTGGCGTGGTGATTCCATTTCGTTGCTATTATGGCGCACTGGCACAACTCGACGAACAATCTGGCGGCTATCTGTCGTGAACCAGTCAATCTGCTCACGTTGCAGCTCAGATTGCGCAATGGCTTTTGAAGCAAAACGGATATCCTCAAAATCACCGTAGTTACCTATTCCCTCCATGAGCCGCTGTTTCAGGTAATCGGCATTCCCAACCGCTCGATAACGCTGACTCGTTCTTAGTGACACCGTCACCGATTGTCGTTTCGGATCACCAGTGTAGTGAAGAATACGAAGATAGAAGGTATTAGCTTTTTTCAGTATAGAGAAATGCAGGGTGTCTTTTGATCCCTTTGGTGGACTTGTTGCATGACCTGTGTGATCGACCTCTTGAGTGACCTTATGTGTCACTTTATAACCATTCTGGATTGCAGTCTGAATCGGCGAGCCTGTTGAATCACCTTGCATGCGCATGGTGACAACTCCAATTTATTCAGCGAGTTATCTCTTTGTCATCAAACCTTATTCCATATCTCCCCACCATGAGCCTTTGGCGATAAGGGGGCAAAATGCTATGATGCCAGGCTGTTTTTGCGTCGTGCCCGGAAAGGTAATGAATTTTAATCGAATAGTCTGTTTTGATCTCGAAATGTGTTGTTGGAATGATGGCCGGGAACCGAATACCGGCGAAATAATAGAAATAGGATTGGCAGAGCTTGATTTAGAGACTGGTGAGATCATTCGTCGCGCCCAGCATTATGTGAAACCTGAGCATGATGAGGTTTCCCAGTTTTGCACCGAGCTGACAGGCATCAAGCCGGAAGTCATTGAGAAAAACGGTAAGCCGCTGGCTACAATTCTGAAATCGATCGAGCAGAAATTCGGTGGTCGCCATAAAATCTATGCTGCCTGGGGCCGCGATGATCTGATTTTGCGGGCAGAATGCAAAGCGAAAGGCTTAAAAGTGCCGTTTAACGAATATCTGAATCTGGCAACCATATTCAGGCTGCAACGCCATGTTACCAAGAAGCGTTGTGGACAGAGAACTGCGATGGAAATTGCCGGGATCGAGTGGGAAGGGCGACAACATTCGGGTTATGTTGATGCGTATAATCTGGCTCGCTTAGCCACAACGTTATTTTGTGATGCTAAGGATGACTTAAAAGAGTAAGAATCCCTGTCGGGAAAATAGCCGCAACATGCGGCTTTTTCCCGTGTGGTATCAATCAGCTCAGCCGCACATTCATGGTGATTTCAGCCGAAAACACCACATTGCCTTCAGTATCAGTGACTTCGACCGGGACTAATTTATCCCCTTCCGTATCCCATTCAATATTCTTTCCATTTGCGACGGCGACTAAATCGGTTTTTGCTTTTTTTAAGTACTGCACCGTCATGCCTGTTGGTAACCATTTGCTTTTCACCGGCACTGATACGTCTGTCATCATCCCTGCGGCCAGCTCTGCCATATTGCACATGGCGATGGCATGCACCGTGTTGATGTGGTTGTGAACCCTGCGTCGCTTCTTAATGCTGACTTCGGCATAACCGGGTTTCAGTTCGGTGATGAGGGGGTTGATGGAGGAAAAATAAGGAGCAACACGACAGACTATCAGGGAAAACAATTTATGGCCGAAAGGCAGCTTTATTAAGCGGCGATAGGTTTTGAGATTCTTACGCATTGGAAATTCCTTTTTCGAATTTATCCTGGTCAGACCACGCTACATTCTGTTCGATTAAAAATCAATCACCGAATATGTTCATTCCTCAATGATTTTACACTGTTTCTTATTAGGAAATATTACAGCTGCAATGTTTAAAGTTAAGTAATTTGCTTTCATATCAGTGGTTTGGGTTTGTCATCATTCTCTCTTTAGAAGCGAAACATCCTCAGCTAAGTGAATAAAAAGCTAAATGTCTGACAATAGAGTCACTATGTCTGATTAGAGATATTTATATCTTAAATGACCTGCCAGAATAGTTAAAAAGACAAACAGCCTATTCCTATAAACCGATGCAAGGAAAACAATGTTCTACTTATTTCCCTTATTAACCGTTTCTATCTGGGCAGGGAATGCCATCGTCAACAAACTTTCGTATAGCGTGATTGATCCGGGTGCGATCTCATTTTACCGCTGGTTATTTGCCATGCTGGTGCTAACACCTTTTGTTGCAAAATCCGTCTGGCGCCACAGAAAAACCATTCAGCCCCACTTGTCTAAACTGGCATTTCTGGCTTTACTGGGCATGGTACTGAACCAGTCATTGGGCTATTTCGCCGCGGTGACCACCACAGCAACCAATATGGCGTTAATTATCTCGCTGGTCCCGCTGATCAGTATGTTCATGAGCGTGCCTCTGTTAGGACAACGCTTATCCCCCCTTGCCATCGTGGGGGCGGTATTGTCTCTTGGCGGACTTGTGTTGATGTTGAGCCATGGTGATGTCCACATGCTGGCAGCACAAGGTATTACTCAGGGTGATGGTCTGTTATTGATCGCTGCATTTGTTTATGCGTTGTATTGTGTGTTGCTTAAACGCTGGCAGATGCCATTAACTAACTGGCAGTCTGTGTATGTGCAAGGTGTCTTTGCGGTAATGATGCTAACGCCATTGCTGTTAAGCAGCGAACGTATTGCGATCACGTCTGAGGTGTTGCCGCTAATTATGTATGCTGCGATCCCCGCTTCGGTAATTGCCCCATGGTGCTGGTTACAGGGTATTCAGCGTTTAGGAGCAGATCGTACCGCGATGTTTATGAACTTAATGCCGGTGATGACCGCTGCAATTGCCAGTGTGATCTTAAATGAGCAGTTAGCGTCTTATCACTATATTGGTGGTTTGATGGTATTGAGCGGCGTGGTGCTGGCGCAGATGAAAATCAAAGCACGCCAGCAGAACCTGGCGACGGCCTAATTCATTTTCCGTCATTGACTTTAAATCGAATCCAACAAAAAACGGCAATAACAGAAGTTATTGCCGTTTTTTTATATGCGTATCTAGTACCTTGACTCATTAATTATGATTGATTGAGCATATTAATTCTTTATCGATGAAGCCAAACAGTCGTCATCCTTGCTCTTTGTCATCCATTGAAGCGCTTAATGTTGATCTTTTCATTATCGATTGGATTTACAATAGCGATTATCGGGGATCCACAGTCCACTGAACCTTCCGTGCATGATGGATCCCTGATAACCGCCAGGTGAGTTTTGAGAAAGCCTGCAAGTTCAGTGTTTGACGGTTTCTGGGATGACGGACTTCGACTGTTTTAATCAATCATCTTCACTGTGTTTAGGTACTAGTTACTATCCTTTACTCCGTCCGGCTCGATAGCATCAATAATGCGGCGATACCCAAGAAAATGGTCATTACTAAAAACACATCGTTATAGGCCATGATGGCTGCATCGCGTTGCATGGTTGCCATGAGTGAGGCTTGTGCTTGTACCATAGCGGTGCCACTGTCACTGCCCGACTGGATAAAAAATCCGGCCTGTTGTTTGAGCTGATACCAGGCATCGCTACTGACACTCGGTAAACTGGCTTTTATGTGGGCCAGGTGCTCCCGGGTCTTGTTATCAAGCATGGTCGCGATAATCGCAATGCTGAATGCTCCGCCTAGGTTACGCATTACATTCGTCAGCGTCGATGCATCAGGGGTTTGCTGCTTGCTGATCCCCTGCATGGCCACCAATGAGAGCGGCACCATGATAAACGGGCTGCCGATAGCGCGTAACAGCATGGAAAATATCAGCTGCTGTCCGCCAAAATCGATGCTCATGTGGGTATTCACATAACAGCTCAAACCAAACATGGCAAAACCAAAGGTCACCAGATATTTAGGTTTGATAATCCGGGTCAGCTTGGGCACTAACGGGAAGATAAGCAGCTGGGGAAAGCCCATCCACATCAGTACTCCACCGATCTCCATCGCATTGTATTGCTGGATCTGGGCCAGATATAATGGCAGCACATAAATCGACCCCAGCAGTGCCATACCTAATATCAGATACGCTAAGCAAGATATCGCAAAGTGGCGATTTCCCAATAGCCGTAAGTTGACTAACGGGGTTTTGTGCTGCAGCTCGTTGATCACAAAATAAATAAGGCTGGCTGCAGAGATAGCCATCAGGGTGATAATAAAGTCAGAGCTGAACCACTCTTCCCGGCTCCCTTCTTCCAGTACCACTTCCAGGCACCCTAAGCCCACCGCCATTGTCACAATACCAAGCCAGTCAGCTTTAAGCAGGCTATTAATATTTAACGGCTCGTCATCTAAGCCATAGCGAACCATCATGATGAGCAAAATGGCGGGCGGCACATTGATATAGAAAATGTAGTGCCAGGATAAGTTCTCGGTCAGCCAGCCGCCAAAAGTTGGGCCAATTGAAGGCGCAAAGGTAGCAGTAATTCCAAACATTGCCATACCGACAGCCCGTTTGTTAATCGGGAGTAGCTGTACCACCAATGAGAAGGCCAGCGGAATTAATGCTCCCCCGCTGAAACCCTGCAGGGCACGGAACACGATCATCGATGTCATGTTCCACGATGTAGAACAGAGTAACGATGACACCGTGAAGAGCACTGTGGTCCAGGTTAGATAGCGGCGTTTGCCCAGAGCGACGGATAACCATCCGCTCAGCGGGATCGCAATCATTTCTGCGACCAGATATGAGGTCGAGATCCAGGAGCTTTCGTCTAATGTTGCAGACAACGCCCCCTGAATATCTTTCAGCGAAGAGTTGGTGATCTGAATATCTAAGATCGCCATGAATGCCCCAATCAGCCCCCCGATCAAGGCAATCCAGTGGCGGCGGGGGACTTCATTGTTGTGTTCTGTTGCTGTAGCTTGTTTTGATGCCAAATGGGTGTTGGTAATAGCTTGCTCACTCATGGCTTAGCCCCGGGTATCAACAGTCGCAATGACTGACAGCCCCGGGATCAGTTGCCCGGTTAATTGCTCCGGATGAGGGAGCACAATTTTCACAGGGACACGCTGGACAATTTTGGTGAAGTTACCGGTCGCATTTTCAGGCGGCAGCAAAGCAAACTTAGCGCCAGTCGCCGGAGAGAAACTGTCGACGATACCGTCAAGGGGTTGATCCGGAAAGGCATCCAGTTCAACGGTTACTTTTTGTCCGGGATGGATTTTAGCCAGCTGGGTTTCCTTGAAGTTTGCTTCTATCCAAACCGCTTTGGTCGGAACCAGGCTCATCAGGGGCATCCCCGGTTGTACATAGAGTCCGACGCGTAAGCTGCGCTTGCCAACAATGCCATCAACCGGAGCATAAATGTTGGTATAGCTCAGATTCAGATCGGCTTGTTCTAAGTGGGCTTTTGCTTCTGTGATTGCTGCCTGAGCCTGTGCGATTTGGCTGTTAATGACATTAAGCTGATCTTTAGATGCCTGAGAACGGGCGTTGGCTTCGTCTAATTGTGCTTTAGTCACTTTAAGATGTGAGGCTGCATCATCGACTTCATCTTGTGACGAGTAATTGCGTTTTAACAGGCTATGGGTACGGCTCATCTGTTGTTGGGCGCGTTCATGTTCAGCCTGTGCAGAAGCAATCTGGCTCTTTGCCTGGCGGATTAATGTTTGTTGCAGTTGATACTGAGCGTCCAGGTTATCAATGGCGGCAGCACTGACGGCCAGATTCGCATTGGCCTGATTTTTGGCTGTGGTGTAATCGCGATCATCAATTTTAGCCAGTAATTGTCCGGCTTTAACGTGTTGGTTATCGTCTACATAAGATTGAATGATATAGCCAGAGACTTTTGGGCTGATATTGGTGATATCACCTTGCAGGTAGGCATTATCGGTTGATTGAAAATACTGGCCGTGACCAAACCAGTAACCACCGGCAGCGATACCGAACGAAAGCATGATCAAGGTGGCAATGAGCGGGGCTTTTTTATTATTGGATTTTTTGGTTTCAGCCATAGTGTTCTCTTTTATCACGTTACTAAGTCAATAAATTTTGTGTTGCGAAGTGTAAAAGAAAAAGATTGGTTGATTGGATAGGAAAAAAGGGAAACACTGTTGCAGGAAAGATAATAATAGGCGCCTTATGGATCTGAATACGATAGCAATGTTTACCCAAGTGGTTGAATGTGGGAGCTTTACTCATGCTGCCGAGATGTTAGATCTCACGAAATCAACGATTAGCCGTAAAATTGCCGAGCTGGAATCTCACCTTGGTGTGCGTTTGCTCACACGTTCGACGCGTAATTTAGTTCTGACCCAGGAAGGGGAAGTGTTTTATCAGTCTTGTGTGCAGATGCTTGAAATTATGGAGCAGGCGGAGCTGGAAGTAACAGCCAATCAGGATTTGATCCGTGGTCGTCTGAATGTTGTCATGCCGGTGGAATTGGGCCACCTAGTACTGGGACAATATATTAATGATTTTTTGAAGCTGTATCCGAATGTCACTATTCATTTAGAGCTGACAAATCGTGAAGTCGACATTATCGGGGAAGGCATTGATTTATATGCTCAGATAGGCGATATCACCGATTCAAGCATGGTCGCGAGACCTTTCCATTCATCACAACGCGTGCTGGTGGCCTGTCCTGAGTACCTGTCCCAATACGGAGAGATCCACAGTCCCGCAGATCTCAAGCCGCCGCATCACCAAATTAAGATCTACAACGCCGCTGTGAAGATACCCAACTGGCATCTGAAGCAAGCCGATGAAGACGTACATGTCGATCTGCCGTATAGATTACGGGTAAATACAATAACGTCTTCATTAATGGCTTGTCTGGATGGGTTGGGTATTGCGATTTTGCCGGAATTTATCTGTCGGGAACATCTGGCAGAAGGGCGCTTGGTCGCCCTGCTACCTGATTGGAATATGTCTAACGCACCTGTGAGTTTTGTTTACCCGCAGCGTAAGTTGATGCCGAAAAGGTTACGGGTGTTTATTGATTATATGATCGAGCGTTTTGAACAGCGTGACAGGGCAATTAAAAAGAACATGTCTCCCTGAGCCCACGGGTATTGGCAAATCTTGCCGGTCATTTTACATTGTAAATTATACCAATCGGGATAAGTATCTGGTCATATACTTTTCCCGATTGGCATTATCTAGAAGCGGTGACGGTAGCCTAAAGTAAAGGCAATATCGGCACTGTTATCCATGTTAACGACATTTTCAATCATAGAGACTTCCAGCGCACCGTGGTTGAGGTGGTAGCGGTAGCCCAACAGCACCTCATTTGAGGGCTCTGACAGGTCTGAATTCGCATCGGATGCACCTTCATAGATGTGGTATTCCAATAACAAACGGTGCCGTTCGGTTATAATGAACTGATACCCCATTGCCGCCATAAAGGCGACTTTCTTATAGGGAAGATCAGCGAGTGCTTCGTCATCACGGCGATGTGATAGCCCCAATGTCGTATAGATTCGATGCCTGCCGGCGCGGTAACCATAGTTAGCTTGCAGTGATTGTTCAAAGCTGCTGTTTGCAAAAGGGCCGCTGGACACATAGTTATAATATAGCGATCCCCCCACCGATAGACCGTGCTGCCGAGTCTCAAATACCTGATAACCGGTATATAACGTGATGGCACTACTTAGGGTTTCTCCACTGAAATCATGGATTTCAACTCCATGTTCCGGATCTGAAATATCAAACGAATGATCATCAACACCCTCTCTGCCGTTCTGGCCGATACCAAACGCATCATGGAAATTCTTGGTTAAGTTATCCAGATGGTTATTCGCGGCAAAATGCCAGGTGTAATCGAGATCGAGTGTCCACCTTTCATTCACCTGCCACTGCCCGCCGACGGTCAGGGCATTCTGATAATAGTCGGCGGTGTAATCTTCAGTCTCGGCCCAGACACTGGCAATGGTGCCAGTAGCATATAGCTCGACTGATCCCGCTCTGTTACTGAAACCGGAACGTAATAGCGGGGTTAGGCTATTTGACTGAAGGGGTGACTGGGCATAGGTTTTCAGCGGACCATAATCGTCAAAGCTGGCCTTCGCACCAGCGGCGGTTGTTACCAAAGCGCCGAGTAAACTGGTTGTGATTAATGTTTTTGCTTTGCTGATTGTCATTCCGGTGCCACTTAATCCCGTCAGGTTAGATAGTAATGTGTTTATCTTTTTGCTGTGCCGCTATCTCAAATGTTTATGTGATGCGCTTGTTGCATATGCTTTATGTATGCATTTGAGGTGGAGTTTATAGCGCATGCAAGCTTTCTAAAGTCTGAATGAGATTGATATAGCGACCGGGTGAGCCGGTTACTTGCAAAGATGATATTCCTCCCGAGTATGTTGTCAGTATAGGAAAATATGTGAAGACACACGACTTAGACTTCGTGCAGTGTATTAATTTAAAGGCTCACAGAGTGTTATTGGAAAGCTGACGATAGGGGATGCCAAGAGCCGGTGATTGCTATTTCCCTGCTCGTGGCTCTATTTTTATGGGATGGCTAAGATTGGTATCAGGACTCAGGAACAGCGCTTCTAACATAGCTGCGTCATCAAAATGCCTTTCGCCAATAAAGCCAAAATACGCATAAAATGGATCCACAGAGTTATATACCCAAAGCACCTCAAGAGCTGAATCTCGTATCTTGAGGTGGTTTGGGTATATCTGTATTAGTTTAGACGTGATGTAGGGTTAGTTGGCTGAACTTAACCTTGAACGGCCTTCAGTGTTATTGGCGATGGGGTCGATTTCAAAACTAAATGTATATTTATTACCAGCTCGAACTGTATTGCAGAAGAGTAAGCTATATTGCGAATAGTGATAAGGCAGAAATAAAAAAACAGTGACCCAGGAAGCCACTGTATATTTTATAGGGAGAGAGGCCTTTAACTAGATGCGGTTGCTTGACTTCCTGATGAGAAAAATAGGATAACATTCAGGCAGAAATGGCCAACAACTGGGAGTGTCTTCATGCTCGACTATATAGAACCTGTATTTCGCCCGCCTTCGGAGTGGAAATCGCTTATTTTGCAAGTGACCAATGGGTGTAGTCATAACCGTTGCACTTTCTGTGACATGTACACCCAGCCACAGAAGAAGTTCCGCCCGAAAAAGCCGGATGTTATCGAACAGGAACTGCAAGCTATCGCGGAGTCTGGAGCGCGCGTGCATCGGGTTTTCCTTGCCGATGGTGATGCAATGACACTGCCTTTTCACCGCCTGAAACAAATTTGTGAGTTAATCAACCAGTACCTGCCCGGCGTACAGCGGATTTCCAGTTACTGCCTGCCGCGTAACCTGACCAATAAAACCACTGAGCAATTGGCTGAGCTTCGTCAATTGGGACTCAGCCTGATGTATGTCGGTTGTGAAAGCGGTGATGATGAGGTGCTGGCGAGGGTAGAGAAGGGCGAGACTTTTGAGTCTTCGCTGGTAGCCCTGAATAAGATCAAAGCGGCTGGTATGAAAAGCTCGGTAATGATCCTCAATGGTCTTGGCGGACCGACGCTAAGCCGGCAGCATGCACTGAACTCGGCAAAGTTGATGAATGCCGCACAGCCCGACTATCTATCGACGCTGGTGGTGTCGTTTCCGCTTGGAGAAGAGCGTTTTGCTGCGGGGTTCGACGGCCAGTTTCGTCAGTTGACGCAGCCGGAGCTGTTCCAGGAAATGCAGTGGTTGCTAGAACATCTAGAGCTGGAAAAGACGGTTTTTCGCTCCGATCATGCGTCGAACTATCTGGTATTGAAGGGAATACTGGGGCGGGACAAAGCTAAATTACTGCAGCAGGTTAATCTGGCTATCAGTCATCCTGGTGCTATGCCATTACGACAGGAGTGGCAGCGTGGCCTGTAGTATTTGAATTGAATTAAAGCCGATAGATATCGGCTTTTTAGTCGACAGAGTTTATAAAATAATATGCGGCAGATAGCGTGACATATCCTGCGTCACTTTTGAGGTATCTTCACGAATGGAAATGCCGCCCGGTTTATCATCGACCAGCCAACTACCGATCAGGGTGTAGTAATCGCCGAATTTAGGCAGTGGGTGATAGGCCTGATAAATGACCCCTTCATCGCCATAAGGGCCCTCGGTTCGCAGTGTCTGCCGTCCGTTCTGCACTATCTCAATATTGGCACCTTCACGGGCAAAAATCGGCTTGATGACATAGTCTTTTAGGTTGCCGAGCTTCCGGTCATCGGGGAAGTAGGCGGGTAGCAGGTTGGGGTGGCCTTCGAACTTTTGCCACAGCAAAGGCAGCAATGCCTTGTTGCTCAGGATTGATTTCCACATTGGCTCTAGCCAATTAACCTTACTATCAGCGAGATACTTCCCGTACTCTTCCCTGAACATGAACTCCCATGGATAGAGTTTGAACATCCAGCGGATCGGGCGATCTTTCTTATCGGTAAACTCATTTTTTCCATTGAGGCCGATATCTTCAACGTGGACAAAGGCGGTCGAGAGTCCGGCTTCTTTAGCGCAATCTTCCATATATTGCACGGTGCCACGGTCTTCTTCGGTGTCTTTGCAGCAGGAAAAGTGCAATGTCTGGCCTGGCTGTAAAATTGCCAACTCTTTAAAACGGTTAATTAGCAGCTCTTGCAACAGGTTAAATTGATCGGCATCACGTCTGAGCGTGCCGCTTTTAACCTGATCTTCCAGCCACAGCCATTGCCAGAAGCCGGTTTCATACAAAGAAGTGGGTGTATCGGCATTGTTTTCATACAGTTTGGCGTGGCCTGTGCCGTCATAGGCAAAATCCAGACGGGAATAGAGAGAAGGCTCTTTGCGCTGCCAGGATTCGAGCACGTTTTGCCACATCATTTCCGGGATTTGAAATTTTTGCAGCCAGTATTCATCGCGCACAACCGTATCGACGACATCCAGGCACATCTGGTGGATCTCTTCGGTCGGATCTTCCAGATCCCGCTCGATCTGCTCTAAAGTGAATTGATAATAAGCGGTTTCATCCCAGTAAGGATCGTCGTACATGGAATGAAAGCCGAATCCAAATTCTGCCGCGACCTTACGCCAATCTTTACGTTCTTTACAATCAATTCTGAGCATGGTTCTCTATCCTTATCGTGCTGCGATCCAAGAGGAAATATGACATTTTTTACGCCTATTAGGGTAAAAGATTGAGCATTGTGTGAGGTCGATAATGTTGTATTACTTCAAATAAGTACTGAGAAACTGAGTGACTGCTGTTTCAATCGCCACCAGGCGTGCTTCTTCACTTGCGACAGGTTGATGCATTAACATCTGAGGCCAGAAAACCACGGCTTTAAGCGCAGCGAAGAATTGTTCAGAGGCAATTTCAGGGTGCTCAACATCTAATTTGTCAGCGTCGATCCCTGCCTTGATCCATTGAGACAGGCCAAGACACCCTTCCAGGCTCTGGATTTTTTCCATCATGATAGCGGCGGAATCGCCAGAGCGGATACATTCAGCCAGCACCATGCGAGACAGCGACTGAAAACCTGGGCTACAGAGCAATTCGACTTCGGTTTTTGCAATAGCACTAAGCTGTGATTTAACCGACTGATTCTGATCAAATTGAATATTAGTGAGCTCATGGATATTCGATAAAAGGCGCTCGATAATGACGCTGAACAGGCTCTCTTTGGTCGGGTAATACTTGTACAAAGTACGCTTAGAGACTTCTGCCTTTTTTGAAATAGCTTCCATAGTGGCTTGTTCCAGCCCTTTTTCTGTGAAAATTTCTATCGCAGCAACAACAATATTTTCTTGTTTAATTTCAGCAAGTTTAGTCATGTTCCAACCAATGAGTAAAATAAAAGTAAACGACGCTGTTTACTTTTGTCTAATTATGAATATGATTAAAAGTATACACCGTCGTTTACTTTTGAGGCTAGCGAAAAATATGAGCACTATGGTGAAAACGTCTTTGATTTCTTTAATGGGAGTATTGGGACTGGCTGCGTGTGATACTCACGCTGTGAGTGGTGACCATGTACGCAGTGCAGATCTGCGTCAGGAGCGTATTGCTAATTCGCCACAGTTTCATGATGGCAAAGTGATTTCTCGTCTTCCGTTGGTAGAAACAGAAGAAAGCATGGTCAAAACCATGTGGAAGTTTTTCGCTCAACGTAGTCAGTATAAGCCAGCTGAAGCCTTACCTTATAGAGGTGTCGACACGCCGTTGTTGGCAAAGAGAAGCGATCAGTTGCGGGTTACCTGGCTGGGGCATTCGTCATTGTTTGTTGAAGTAGATCAAACGCGAGTGCTAATTGATCCTGTGTTTGAGTATGCTGCCCCTACAATGTTTGCGCGACTGTTTCAGCGTAACGTTGCAGCACCTGTCAGCCGTGAAGACTTACCAACGCCAGATGTGATTGTGATTTCTCATGACCATTATGACCACCTGGAAGAGAGTACCGCGCGTTTTTATGCCGATAAAAATGTGATGTTTTTTGTGCCTTTAGGTGTTGGTCGCCATTTAGAAGCATGGGGCGTTTCACCCAAGAACATTCAAGAATTTGATTGGTGGGAAAGTAGAAAAATCAACACGGTAACGATAACGGCTGCGCCTGCCAATCACAATTCTGGCCGGGGTGTGCTTGATACCAATAAAACGTTATGGGCATCCTGGGCGATTCAGGCTGAAGCTGGCAGTGTGTTTTACAGTGGTGATTCAGCCTACGGTGAACACTTCCAGCAAATTGGTGAGCGGTTAGGGCCGTTTGATATGTCATTTATTGAAGTTGCAGCCAATGTGAAAGAAGGCAGCGGTTATCCGGTTGAAGGCTGGGGCCACATGCAGGCAGCGCATACCATGCAAGCTCACCTCGATGTCAGGGCTGAAAAGTTATTCCCGGTGCACTGGTCAACTTATGAGCTGTTCCTGCACCGTTGGGATGAGCCAGTAAATGATCTGATTGAGGAAGCAAACTCTTACAATGTTGAGCTGGTGACACCGAAGGTTGGTGAGTCTCTCGACTTCTCGCAGCCAGTGAGAACGGCTTACTGGTGGCATATGAGTACAGAGCCGGAGTTCAATGACGTGGCTTTAGCCAGAAATGCAGCGAATTAAAAATCGTTAAGCTACACACAAGCCCTATCTGCTGGAGTAAGGTGTCCACTCGCCTAATGAGAGCTATGCCCTGTAATTTCAATGCAGGCTTACTCTCCTAATCTCTTACAGCGGGCTTATGATCTAACAGGTGGCTTATCAGCTCTCGCAGTGCAGGATTCATCATCCGGTTAGCCGGATAGACCAATGAAACTGGTATAGGAGGTAACTGGTACGGCTCAAGAATAGTGATTAGTTCTCCACTGTCCAAATAGTGCTGGATCAGAAAGTCCGGTAATTGAGCGATGCCATGGCCCGCAGCGGCAAACTGTGCCACCAGATCGCCCTGATTCACTTCAATCGTGGTATTAACACTAATGTGTTGTTCTTTATTAGCATCTTGATAAGGCCAGCGACCCGGCAAGCGGTTTGAGCTGTCAACAATACAGGTGTGTTGCACAAGTTCTTTAGGGTGGGTAGGTGTGCCATGCTCTGCCAGATAGTCAGGGCTTGCCACAAACCGTATTTGTAGCTCGGTATAGCGACGGGCAACAAAGCTTGAGTCTGGTAATTCTCCAACGCGGATTGCCAGATCGACACCTTCCTCAACTAAATTAACGTAGCGATTCACCAGCATCCAGGAAAGTTTTACTTCAGGGTGCAGTTTCAGAAAGTCGCTGATTAAATTTTGGATCCCAAGACTGCCGGAGTTGTGAGGAGCAGTGATCCGCAAGTGACCTGCGACTTTGTGCTGTCTTTCATTTGCATTCGCTTCAAGATTGTTGAGGCGGGTCAGCACATCTCTGAATTCATCCAGATAGTATTGCCCTTCGGCAGTTAAGTGCATGGCACGTGTTGTACGATACAGTAACTGACAGCCAAAATGCGTTTCCAAATCAGCGACCTGACGACTTACCGCAGAGACCACTAAGTTAAGCTGGCGCGAAGCGGCACTGAAGCTCTGTTGCTCAACCACCACTAAGAAGGTCCGCATTGCTTTGATCAGATCTATTTTTCTTTTCATGAGAAAAATCATTTCATACCAAGGTTATTTTTCTATTTTAAGCACAGAGCTAAGCTAATACCAACTTAACGAACAATAGAAAGATTGGAGAGAGTCATGAAAGTTCTTTTAATCGGTGCGACCGGTACAATTGGTAAAGCAGTAACTGAGCGTCTGGCTGGGGATCATCAGATCATTGCTGCAGGCTATTCAGATGGCGATGTGCAAGTCGATTTAGGCCAGGCTGATTCGATTCGTGCGATGTTTGAACAGGTCGGAAAGGTTGACGCCGTGATCTCTACCGCGGGTTTGGCGAACTTTGCTCCGCTAAGCAGTCATACAGATGCAGATTATCAGTTGGCTCTGAATAACAAGCTGATGGGACAGGTAAACCTGGTCCGAATCGGTCGTGAATATATCAATCAGTCTGGTTCAATCACGCTGACTTCTGGGGTGCTGTCTCGCCAGCCAATGCCGGGCAGTGCTTCAATCAGCATGGTTAACGGCGCGTTAGAAAGCTACGTTAAAGCAGCTGCGCTGGAGCTGGATCAACTGCGATTAAATGTTGTTGCGCCGGTTTTTGTGAAAGAAACGATGGCTATGATGGGCATGGATACTGCTGGTGGTGTATCGGCTGCTGATACGGCAAAAGCCTATGAAGCTGCGGTAACCGGTACGATGCATGGCGAAACCCTGGATGTGCCAGATTACATTTAGTTTTCACATTGGCTAATTAAAACCCGGTACTGATACCGGGTTTTCTTTGTTTTGGGATAAATCCAGATGTGAATACCAACCAACCTTTCTCGTTATCAGCTATGGTACTTGCCATTGGCGACATTCCCTCAAGGAAATGATCCCTTAAGAAATAAGTCGTGGAGAACGAGCGCCAGGCTATAGGTTATGGCTGGTGTACGATTGTGACGTTAGCTGTAACTGGTGAAAGTTAATTACACTTTTGTGGTGTTCTGCATCACGTTAACGCTAAAAGTGTGATCCACTTCAAATAATTATTGTAATTAAATTTCTCTCTGATATAGTAACCACATCTTCAGACGAAGAAAGAAAAATGCTCAAAGGATGAGCCCGTTAATCGCCTCCAGGGAACCGAGTTCAGCTTAATACTCAATAGTAAAATAATTTAGAAGGTGATCATTATGAAAGGTTTAATTTCAACAAATTTCTGGAATGTTCGTTCTGTTTACACAACGGATTTCCGCTACCCGACTTGTTTCGGTTATTGATTCTGATTGCTGCACACGCAGTGACAAAAACCGCCTGATGGCGGTTTTTTTGTTTTAAAAACCGTAACTAACGTCAAGACCATACGAGCGCTTCACTTACATCAATGAAGCTTGCTTGCGAAGTTGTGTTGCATGTAAGGTCGATACTTTTTCATCTCTATCTCGTGAGCTATAACTGGTTGCGTGATATGTCTTTTCCGATGCTGCCTGCTTGCGAAGCTCTGTTGCATGTAAGGTCGATGTATTTTCATCTCTATCAACAATTACATAAGAAGGAGCAGTTACGGTAGAAGGTTCTAATGCCTGAATGCGCAATTGTGTCGCATAAGCCATTCCATAACTTTCATCATGCTCTTTTTCTGGAGCGGCCATCACAGTTGATGCTGAAACCAACAATAATGTAGATAGTGCAATTGTTTTAATAGACATATTATAACCCCTTCCGAGTAAACTAAACTGTTTCGTTTCGCTTGTAATAAAGAATAGCTCACAGAAATGACATGTCAAGGCTTTCAATACGAAACTGTTTAGTTTATTTTTAAGGTATGGAGTTGTTGTCGAGGAAATGAAGATGAGTAAGAAAGAAGAGAAGAGGCTGAAGATAATTGAAGTGACGGCCGATCTTTGCATTAGAAATGGTTATCAAGGTACTAGCGTGGATGAGCTCACGTCGAAAACAGGGTTTTCTAAAGCGACTATTTATCGGTATTTCAATTCAAAAGAGTGCTTGATATCTGAAACACTTCGTTACTATGCCAATAAATACACTGATTCACTGAAAGACCTGATTAACAATCCGGAACTTTCGTTAGAACAAAAAGTGGAAGAGTTATTTGAACGGCTCCGTCAACTGGTGGTGAATGATCAGTTTTATGGCTGTTACTTCCAACTTGCCTATAGTGAATTTTGCAATAAAGATGAGGATATCGCTTCCACTTGTACGCAATACAAGCGAGGCAGAATTGACTTAATTACAGAAATGCTTGTTAAGCATCATGTCGATGATGCGCACCTTAAAGCCGTGAAAGCAGAGCTGATCTATAGTGGCCTGATTGCATCGTTACCGATAACTAAAAACATGGCACTTATCGACATAGCAAAAGAAATGTATCTCAGAGAGATCCTTTAGAGACCAAAATCATAACCCTGTAACGTTTGAGATCGTATTCAACCATACCCTGTGATAGTCGCCGTAATATAACAGCGACTATCACTTTGAACGGTCAGAGTTTTATGCTTAGTTTGATGATTTCCTCGCCTTCAATGGCTGCAGGTACTGCACAGCACAACAACACCTCATCTTCGTTGATTGATGAAGCGTGATCCGTTTGATAAGCCACCTTGCCGGATACAAGTTTGGTTTTACAGGCACCACACTGACCACTTCTGCAGCCAAACTCAGGTGTAAACCCGTGCGCTTCAGCAAAGTCGAGTAACGAACCATCGTCTTTTGACCACACTTGTTCCACGTTGGAATCTGTGAATTCAATGATGGCTTCTGTTGCCGCAGGTAGTGGCTTGAATTCGGCGGTGGCATGATCTGCGTCTCTTTTTAGTGAAGCAGGACCAAACTCCTCGGCGTATATTCTGGCATCACTCACCCCGAGCATACGCAGAATGTCGTAGGTGGATTGCATAAAACCGGTGGGGCCGCATAAGTAAAAGTCGTAGTCGTCCAGTGGTAATATAGCCTGTAAAAGCTCTCCCGAAATCCGTCCATGATGATGAAAGTCCCTACCGGGTCTTAGATGTTTATCCACCTGCCCCAGTGACCAAAAAGCTCTGAGCTGGCCGCCTGACGCCTCGGCTATTGTATTCAGCTCTTCAAAAAAAGCTCTTTGTTCCTGGTTTCTGGCCGCGCCAATAAAGGTGACGGGGCGGGCAGAACGGGTGCGGATCGCTTCATTAAGCGCATGACGTGCCATTGATACCATGGGGGTAATCCCTACGCCACCTGCCAGCAATACTGCGGGTCGTTCTTCAGCGGCATCAAAAGTAAAAGCACCACAGGGGGCCTTGGCATAAAGAATATCCCCGGTCTTGAAATGATCATGAATATAGTTAGAAAAAACGCCATCCGGGATGTTGTCGTCAGTCGAGGTTTCGCGTTTGACGCTAATACGATATTGTGGATCTGCCGGGGCGCTGGAGAGGGTGTAGGTACGGATCTGCTCCTGCCCTTCAATTTCGGTTTTAACGGTTAAGAACTGGCCCGGTTCGAATTTTGGCGGCTGGTGTCCCTGAGCTTCCAAGTAGAAGGACTTTATCACGCTGCTCTCTTCTACCACCTTGGTCACAGCATACGGTAACCACTCGTTCTTATGTGCTTCGGCCTGTTGCAGATTTACTGCAGCTTCCCAGGTTCCGGTTAGCAGGGTGTTTGGTGAGAATTGATCCAATTTCCAGCGCAGCGGCAAACCGTGGCGGATCCAGCGGCCATGATCGATATGAAACTTCCATAAGCGTTCGGCCCCTTCAAAGTATTTCGTTTCCGGACTATCCCATAGAATTTCAACAGTTCCGGTTAGCGTTAACAGATGACCATTTTCAAAATCAACAAACAATAAACCGGCCTTTGAATTTTCAATAAAATTACCAAAGGTATTGAAATGAGAATTACCGAGATAGTCTGGAATGGTTAAGGTCTTGTCATTGTCTACCCGAATAAAGCCAGGCCTGCCACCGCGGTGGGACACATCCGCACCTTCACTGGCCTGGTTGCTATTGTTATCGACAAAACTTGCTACGAAGAATGTATCGCTGTTGGCAATCAACGTACTGGCTTGTTCATCGAAGGCATGAATTTGTTCGACACATGGTTGGGGTGACAGGGCTGGGTCTAGCATTTCCAGTTCACGGGTTTGGATGTACTGCGGACAGTTGCCAAAGGCCTGATCAATTTGAACACGAAAGTGTTTTGTCGAACATTCGATAACATGCGCTGCCAAACGATTACGCCGCCGTGTGGTCAGTTCGATACCCAGCAAACCTAACCGGGTATCTTTCTGGATAGCATCTGCCAAAGGGTCCCCAACAACGGGTATGGATTTGATCTCTAAGGTTTTGTCATCAATGGAACTCATGAAGCCAGGATCGTTGAATAAGATAGATGCCCAGGGCCATCCATCTTTATCCGCATGTCCCACAAAAACAAACGGCAATTGGTTATAAAATTCACGGTGCTGATCAGGCATAAAGTCACGGATAACTTGGCGACCAAAACGCTCCATCTTTTCTCGCACCCCCAGGCGACTCTGCACTGCTTGCTCTCCGTGATGGAAAGGTGAGTGCTCAGCTTGAGATGAAGAGTCCTTTTTAGAGAATGAATCTGATGTCGTTTTCATGTCACGAATCCTGCCAATTAAAGGGGATGCCTGACAATTACCGGTGAGGGAGATTGTCAGGTTTAAACAGGGTTATGTTGCTGACTTAAGCGTTCAGACCAACGGCGCTTGAATGCATCGGAATGAAACCCGGCAGATCTTCAAAACGTGTTAGCCAAGCGCGGATATTGGGATACGCTTCAAGGGAAACATCCCCCTCGGGTGCATGTGCAATGTAGGTGTAATTGGCCACATCAGCAATCGTTGGGTTTGTTGTCACCAGCCAATCACGGCCTTCCAAATGGTTATCCAACTGGGCGAGGATCCCGTGAGCTGTGGCAATGGCAGCTTCTTTATCGAGACCCGCTCCAAACACATTGACTAGACGTGCTGCAGCTGGTCCGGAGTTAACTTTTCCTGCCGCAACAGAGAGAAAACGTTGTACTTGAGCAGCCTGAACAGCGTCTTGCGGTAGCCACGTGTTCTTGTCGTCATATTGAGTTGCTAAATATACAAGAATAGCGTTTGAATCAGAAAGCGTGATGTCTCCATCATCAACTACTGGTACCTGACCGAAACTGTTTTTCTGTAAAAACTCAGGTTGCTTATGGGCTCCCTTTGCCAGATCAACATCAATAATATCGGCATTCAATCCAAGAATGGACAAGAACACTTCTACTCGATGTGAGTGACCTGAAAGTGCGTGGCGGTATAGTTTAATTGTTGACATAACTTTCACTCCTGCGTGATATTTGATTGGTGTGGTCTGTTGCTGATGGGATAAGTATCGTTGTTAACGGATTGTTGATAAATAGGGTTTTCATTGAATAATTGTCAATGCTATATTGACAATTATGGATACTTTAGATGGCATGAGAACAATTGTTGCAGTGGTTGAAACGGGGTCGTTTACCGCTGCAAGCGAGCGGCAGGGCATATCAAAAGCACTGGTCAGCAAGTATGTGGGTGAAGTCGAAAATCGCCTGGGTGTGCGCTTATTTAACCGCTCAACCCGGCGTTTGGCACTTACTGAAGCGGGTCAGCGTTATTATGATCAGGTGATCCCTTTGTTGGAAGAATTTGCAGCATTGGTAGATAACGTAACCGGATCGCAATCCGCCCCGCGAGGCCAGTTACGGGTCAGTGTTCCACAAACCTTTGGTGAGATGAAATTGTCACCACTGATACCCAAGTTTCTGGATGCTTACCCAGATATGAGTATCGACTTGCAGTTATCGGATCGCATGATTGATATGTTGGAAGAGGGCATTGATGTCGTGATCCGAATTGGCAGCGTAGACGATTCGAGCCTGATCGCGAGGCATATCAAAACGCTGCCTTTATCATTGTATGCATCCCCTGCGTATATAGAGCGGAATGGGGCTCCGCAAAACGCTCAGCAAATTAGCCAGCATAACTGCATCATTGATAGTAATTTTCGGATCGGTAAACAGTGGCCGATTGTATCGCCGGATGGACAGACTGATTCAATTGAGGTCAGCTCGCGAATCGCGGTTAATAGCCCGCGAGCGGTGAAGGAAATTGCAATGGCTGATGGTGGGATTGGCATGATCCCATGTTTCATCGTGGAATCAGAGGTCGAGCAGGGACTGTTGCAAGAAATCTTGCGAGGTTATCACACACTGGAGTTTGGTTTATTTGCGATATACCCACACCGTCGTTATCTGTCGAAGAAAGTCCGCTGCTTTATCGATTTTCTAATTGCTGAGTTTTCAGGATAAAAATCAAATGATAAAGATGTACCAAAAAGTTCCTACCCGACCACATTGCACCTGCTTTTCAGTGGTCTGTAATCCGACCTAAGATTAAACCATCTAGTCAATATGAAGTGAAATACCAATCGGGATAATTAATCACGGAGAAACAAACGGTGAACTTTAATCAAACAGGCCCTAATTATGCTTAATCTAGATTTCAGCAAACGCGTTGTCATTGATACAAACCAGATAGACTGGATTCCCAGCCCTTCAGCGGGTGTTCTTCGTAAACCACTTGCTCGTTCAGATGAGGATGTCGGTCATGTAACGAGCATCGTGCAATATGAGAAAGGAGCCAGTTTTAGCGCTCACAAGCATCCAATGGGTGAAGAGATCTTTGTTTTAGATGGCGTATTTTCTGATGAAACGGGCGATTACAAAAAAGGAACCTATATTCGTAATCCACCCGGAAGCCATCATACGCCTTTTAGCAAACAAGGCTGTATCATCTTCGTCAAACTTAATCAATTTAGCGTGGGCGATGATAAACAGGTACGCATCGATACCTCAGCAACCCCCTGGCTTGCTGGGATTGGCGGACTACAAGTCATGCCGCTCCACGAATTTGAACACGAACATGTCGCGTTGGTGAAGTGGCCTGCAAACAAGAGGTTCCAACCTCACCGGCACTTTGGTGGCGAAGAAATCTTGGTTTTATCAGGGGAGTTTCAAGATGAGCATGGCCGCTATTCCGCTAAGACCTGGATACGAAGCCCACATATGAGCGAACATTATCCTTTCGTAACCCAAGAAACGGTCATTCTGGTTAAGACCGGACATCTGCCCATACCGAGCTAGCTCGACTGTCGTTTTTAAGGAATCAAAATATCACCAAGAGAGATAACCTCGTCATATTGTGGTAATACTATGAAGCCGTAGCCATAAGACTAATTCCTCTTATTATTTAGTTCTGCTAGACCAAACTGGCCAGCATCTCATCTGAATAGTTAACCAATTCAGCACCTTCACGTACTCTGGCAACATAATCCGGGTTTGCGATGAAAGGGCGACCTATCGCAATCAAGTCAAATTTCTCATCGGCAATCGCGGTGCTTGCGGCTTCAGCCGTATAGCTTCCGACACCGACTAGCGTTTTGCTGTAATTAGCGCGCACATAACTTGATGCTCGACCACCGAGATAATCAAACTCCATGCTGTCGTCAAAAATACCGATATGCAGGAATGCCAAGTCTCGGCGTTCAAGCTCAGCCAATAGATAATCAAAGACATCACGGTCACGGCTATCGCCCGCCATATTAACATAGGCTCCTGGGCTTACCCGAAGTGCCGTTCTTTCATTACCGATACGCTCAGTAACAGCATCAACCACAGCTAAGGCAAATCGAGACATATTCTCAGCGCTGCCGCCGTATTCATCGGTGCGGCGGTTACTGTCATGGTGCAAGAATTGATCGATAAGGTAACCATTAGCGCCATGTATCTCGACACCATCAAATCCGGCATCGATAGCATTGCTGGCGGCCTGAGCATAATCTTTCACAAGTTGCGCAATATCATCATGGGTGACAGCTTTAGGAACTTGATATGTTAACTCGCGCATTCTCGGCACACTGCCTTCAACAGCGACAGCAGAGGGTGCCATAACATCACCGCCACCAAAAAAGTGAGGGTGGGCAACACGGCCGGTATGCCACAACTGGGCAAAAATCTTACCGTCGTTGTGATGCACTGCATCAGTCACCTTGCGCCAGCCATTAATTTGTTCAGGTGAAAATAGGCCTGGTGTGTTTGGGTAACCCTGACCATCGGGACGAATAAGAACTGCTTCTGAAATGATCAAACCTGCTTCGGCGCGACGACCATAATATTCAGCCATAGCCTGTGTCGGTACGAGATCATCGTCGGCCATACAGCGGGTCAGTGGTGCCATCAAGATACGATTATTAAGGCTAATCGTACTATTTAGAGCAAAAGGTTGAAACAGGTTATCAGTCATAACGATTTCCTTTCTTGAATGTCCATTCAAGATGCCCTTTCTTGAGCGATCATTCAAGTGTTATTTTGAACAAATATTCAATTTTAAGTACAATCAAATTAGATAAGGTTAAATAGTGTGAAAAACAGCTATGAGAAATGCAGAGTTTGATAGAGAAAAAGTACTGCGATCTGCGATGATCGCTTTTATGCATAAAGGTTATGGCAAGACCAGTATGCAGGACTTGACCAAGGTGACTGGTTTACATCCAGGCTCAATCTATTGTGCTTTTGACAATAAACGTGGCCTGTTACTGGCCGCTTTAGAACAATATAGGCAAGACAGGAATGCTGAATTTCAAGGCTTTTTTTCAGGTTCACAACCGGTATTAGTAGAGCTAAAAAACTATCTGAATAATATCGTCCAACAGTGCCTAAGTTGTGACGCATCCCAATCTTGCCTTCTTACGAAAGCACTCAATGAGGTGGCCGATCAAGATGCTGAAGTCCAAAGCATGATCTCTGAAAGCCTCGCTAATTGGCAGCAAGCTTTAACCGATAAGTTTGAGCAAGCAAAATTAACCGGTGAGCTGACAACGCAGAGAGACAGCGCTCATTTGGCACGCTATTTTGTAATGGGGATATATGGCCTGAGAACGTTCGCTCATACCCACCCTCAAGCAGAAGTGTTACAACAATTGGCCGATCAGCTTTATCAAGATGTCTGTGCTTGAGCATAGGTAGTTGGCCCCCTAAGTTACTGCATTTTAGAGTGTTGATAGCCCGCAGCTAACTATTGCTTTGGTAATTGCCTTCAGGGTATGTAGACTGTTTTTTTTCCTATTTTAGAATAAGTCCTATGGATCCTTCTGTTTTAATAATATTTATACCAACCTTCTTCGCGGTGTCAGCCACGCCGGGACTTTGTATGACGCTGGCGATGACCTTGGGCATGACCATTGGCGTTCGTCGAAGCTTGTGGATGATGGCGGGTGAGCTAGTCGGTGTCGCGTTAGTTTCCATATCAGCATTGATCGGCGTCGCGACTATTTTGCTGGCCCATCCCAACATTTTTCTGGCGTTGAAATACTTAGGCGGAGCCTACTTGCTTTATCTGGGTATTCAGATGTGGCGCTCACGCGGGAAAATGGCTATTCCTACCGATTTGGAGAGTCAGGTAAACGTCACGCCGATTGCACTGGCCACTCAGGGATTTGTTACCGCTATTGCCAATCCGAAAGCGTGGGCGTTTATGATTTCGCTGTTGCCACCGTTTATCGATGCGAGTCTGCCGTTGCGTCCGCAGGCAACCATTCTGATCAGTGTGATCTTGTGTTTTGAATTGATCTGTATGCTGCTTTACGCAACTGGCGGTCGTACCCTGCGCGGCCTGTTGCAACAGCGAGGCAATGTCATGCTTATGAATAGGATTGCCGGAAGCCTAATGATGGGCGTGAGTGTATGGCTGGTATTAGGTTAACAACGCTAGAACTGAACGTGGTTCTGGGTACAGCGTGAAACTGTAACGTTCCGATACGACGAAGGCCGCCAGAGGCAACCTTAATACCAATCGGGATAATAATCTGGCCATTATTAAAACGCCATTTCTTGAAGATCAGCGGTGATTTTGATGATGACTGCCAATACCACTGGTTACAGAGTCAGATGAGAAATCATAGCCACCTGTTTGACCAACTTGCGTCATAGCAAAGGAATTATCTTCAAAGGCTTTCAGGCGTAACTCCGTGGCATGCAGTGTTGATACGGACTCGTCACGATCACGTTGTACGGATGACTCAACATTACGTACAGGCTTACTCAATGCTTGCTTACGTAATTCTGTGGCACGGAGTGTTGATACGTTCTCGTCATGGTCAACCAACAGCTGTGGATTAACGTTTACTTGATAAGCAGCCTCACCTTCAAAAGCTTTCAGGCGAAGTTCATTCGCATAGCGATCACTGACGTTATGATCATGGTCATTACCTGGAGCGGCCATCGTAGTTGATGCAGAAACCAATAATAATGTAGATAGTGCAATTGTTTTAACTGACATATTATAACCCCTTGCGAATGAACTAAACTGTTTCGTTTTGTTTTGCTTGTGATAGAGAATAGCTCACAGAAAGAATATGTCAAGACTTTTTGATACGAAACTGTTTAGTTTATTTTTGTCGGTTATTGTTGGGAGATGAAGGTGAGCAAGAAAGATGAGAACAGGCTGATGTTATCCCGATTGGTATTCATTGAGGTGACGGCAGAGCCCTGCATTCGAAGTGGTTATCAAGGCACTAGAATGGATGAGTTTATGTCGAAAACTGGGTTTTCTAACAAGAAAGCTTGATGTTAATAAGCTTCGAAAAATTTCTTTTTGACCAATATCTCATTTATGCCCAACACTAATTTACTTAGTTCACCATAAGCGTACCATTTAAACATTCAAAAAAATGAAGATTTAAATGTGACCAAGAAGTACATCAAAAAAGAAGGTGCCGCAGTCATTAATATCGCCCGATATCTGATGTCTCAAAAAGAAGGTGCTCGTTTACGTACTATTGATTCGCTGGCTGAAGAGTTCGAGCTGTCGGTTGGCTTAGTTCAAAAAGCCCTGAAAAAAATTGAAGAAGAAGGTGTGATAGCGCTTTCGAGACAAGGCCGCAATGGTACTTATATCTCTCGTTTGGACAGTGAAAAAATTGTTCGTTTGGCGGGACTTGGTAACGTCGTGTGTGCCATGCCGTTACCTTATACCAAGCATTCCGAGGGGTTGGCCAGCGGATTAAAAGCTCAGATGGGCAGCTTGCCACTGTATTTTGCCCACATGCGAGGGGCAGGGGTCAGAGCAAAATTGTTAAGCTCCGGCGTGCATGATATCGCCATTATGTCGAAGCTTGCAGCACAGAATTACTGCGACGGTTCAACCGTTGCCATTGAGTTGGGAGCAAACTCCTACTCACATGATCACAGGATGATTTACCGTAAGGGTGAATATGATGCCATCCGGCGTGTTGGCGTCGATCCGGATTCCCCCGACCAGCAGATCCTGACCGGACAGGCTTTCCCGGATCAAGACATTGAAATTGTCGAAATTAACTACGGTGACAGTTTGGCCCATTTGGCCTGTGGGGAAATAGATGCGGTGATTTGGCTGACGGAAGCCATAGATATGGATAAATTCGGTCTGGCTGAAAAGTCACTTAACCATATCCGCCACTGTGAAATGGCCTCTGAGGCGGTACTACTGGTTCGTAATAAGGCACTGCATATTAAAGCACTCTTGAGAAATCTGATCGACAAGGATGCTCTGAACACTCACCAGAAAAAAGTCGTGGCAGGCGAGATAACGCCGAGCTATTAGCGAAGATGCGGAGGAATAATGCAGCAAAGGTTAGCGTTACTTAAAGATGCGGGGGTGATATCCCAGATTGCTCATGACGGAACAGTAAAAGCCGTCGAACTGCTGGTTTCTAAATGGCAGCTGGACACATCAACAGAGCAATTACAGCTAGCCATGACCCACCTCGCACGCGCAACGGATCGTATTCTCTCCGGCGAGCCAATTGAACATGGGCTGGATGAGGAGCTTCTTGCCGAGATCACAAGCGATGATGACTTCCCGGTGATCGAGGCGACAAACAATACGATCCTTGACGGCTTTGGTATCGAGCAGGCTCCGGATACGGAAAACTCGTTCTTTCTTTGCAACCTGTTCTCGCTCTACTGTGCGAAATAAATTGTGACGGGAAAATAGACCAATATGATTGACGACAGCGGTTATACCTATGTTCACGAACACCTGCATATTGATTTATCGCCACAAAAAGGCGATGTCGACTGCAGGCTGGATCAGTACGATCTAATCAAAGAAGAGCTGTTGCAACTCAAATTACGCGGTGTATTTAACATCGTAGAAGTGACTAATCGTTTTATGGGCAGAAATCATCATTTTATTGAAGATTTAATGGCTGATACCGGAATGAATATCTTGCTCTCAACAGGTTACTACATCGATGGTTTTTTTCCACCCGAATTGCACTCTCGGTCAGCACGGGAGATCAGCCGCGAGATGGTGGGTGAAATCGAAAACGGCATTGCCGGAAGTGATTTGAAAGCCAGCTTAATCGGTGAAATCGGCAGCAGTGAGAACACGTTTACCGACATAGAGAAAAAAGTATTTGAAGCTGCCGCCTATGCCCACCTGGAAACAGGATGCCCAATCTCCACTCACCAGTCGATGAGTTCAATGGGCCGCCAGCAGGTAATGTGGCTGAAGCAGTACGGCGTCAACATGAACAATGTGACGATCGGCCACTGCGATCTGAAAGACAACCTTGATGACATTGTCTGGCTCATCGATCAGGGCTGCTACGTGCAGTTCGACACGATCGGAAAAAATGACTATTACCCAGATACCAAACGTTTAGACATGCTGGAAATGCTGTCTGAACGCGGCTATTTAGAGCGGGTCATGCTTTCAATGGACATCACTAGGCGGTCTCACCTGAAAGAAAATGGCGGTCTTGGTTTTTGCTATCTGATGGATACATTCATCCCCATGCTACGCGAGCGTGGCATTAGCCAGCAAGAGATAGACACCATGCTAAAACACAATCCCAGCCAGCTATTTGGCTAAATCAAGAGGTTAGCGTATGAAACGAATAGGTATTGCGGGTCTGCAGCGTGAACAGATAAAAGAGCAAATTGATGCTACCGCCCCAGGTCTTTTTAACTGCCACATCCTGAACGATATGGATGCAGCAATGCAAGTGAAATCCGGCCAGCTGGATTATTACATCGGTTGCTGCAACACGGGGGCAGGCGCGGCGCTATCCATGGCAATCGCCATCATTGGTTATCCGCAGAGCTGCACCATAGCCAAGCCATCCATTCAGGCCAAACCAGCCGAAGTCGAGCGTTTTGTCGATGAGGGCAAGGTGGCTTTCGGACTTTCCATTGAGCATGTCGAACACGCCATTCCCATGCTCATTTCTATCCTCTCTAAGAAGTAAGGACATAACATGGATGTTGTACATTTAGGGTTAGTTGCATCGCTCTGTGCCATGACGGCAATCATTGCTAACATGAGCGCGGCAGTATTCCACGATGGTATCCGTCCCATTCTTCCTCAGCTCGTTGAAGGTAACATGACAAGGCGAGATGCAGGCTCTGTTGCATTTGGCTTATCTATCGGCTTTGTTGCCTCGGTGGGGATTTCATTCACCCTTTCAACCGGTTTACTCAACCCCTGGTTACTCTTTTTACCTACAGATATTCTGGGTGTGATGATCGGCAGCCGCGTACTGGCCGGACTGGCTGGTGGCTTGTGGGGGATATTGGTAGTCACATCGCTCTCGGCAGTCAATACCGTATTAACCGGGTTGCCGATCGATGCCTTAGGTGCACTGGCCGAGCTGGGTACACCAGTGATGTCGGCATTCGCCTTGTTCCCGCTGCTTGCTATTTTCTATCAATTTGGTTGGCGAGCCGGGGCTGTGGCAGCCGTCGTTGTTATTATTTCCCGCCTGCTGGTCATGAAATACACTGCGATCTATCCTGAATCCATCCAGATCTTCATTGGTATGGTCATGTTGGTAGGCATCGCAATCCGCAAAGATCTGACTGACAGGAAAAACGGGATATCACCACCTGATATGTCAGGCATGCACAGCCTGTTTGACGAACGCACCAAGCGCATCGTCAAAAACCTGCCTTTCCTTGCCGTTACCGGCGCCCTGATTGCCGCGGTGACGAACGCAGGTATTTTTGCCGGCTCGGAAGTGTCCATCTATTCACTGGCCGAGGCGTACAAACTGACTGATCCTGTTGCTCAGGATGCCGCGATGAAGCAGGTCGCTCTGTCAGAGTTTATGCGTGGCCTCGGATTTATCCCTCTGATCGCGACCACGGCTCTCACGACTGGGGTTTACGGTGTCGTCGGTATGACCTTTGTATTCGTTGCTGGCTACCTTGCTCCAAGTGTTCCCGTTGCAGCAGCACTGGGTGCCGTCATTATCTGCGCTGAAGTCTTCTTATTACGGGGGATCGGTGGTTTCCTGGAGCAATTTCCGTCCATCCGTAATTCCTCAGATAATATTCGTAACTCAATGAATACATTGATGGAATTTGCATTGTTGATCGGTGGCGTACTGGCAGTAATGAAAATGGGTTCTACAACCGGATTCACCATCTTCGCCATTCTCTACTACCTCAACGAGGTCATGGGCCGACCAATACTCAAAATAGCAGCGCCTGCAGTTGCGGCCATCCTGACAGGTTTCATCCTGAACATACTGTATGTACTGGGACTATTCGCAATTTAACCCAATATAAGAGCTCGCTCACCTCCCCCTAAGCAACAACGGGCGGGCTCTTATCCTATATAAGAAGGTTCTCTTTATGTTTTTGAATGCCTTAAAAAAGCAGAACCAGGCACTAATAGATACGGCTGCCGACTACTTGAGTAAAGGCCGGCTATTACCTGATACCTATGTCATTGACGTTGATCAGTTCACGGCTAATGCCAACCGCATCAAAGCCAAAGCGGACGAACTGGGTATTAAGCTTTATGCGATGACCAAGCAGATCGGGCGCAACCCAGAACTTGCCCGGATATTGGTGGAAGAATGTCAGTACCAGGGTATCGTCTGCGTTGATTTTAAGGAGGCTCGTCAACTTGCTGGGGCCGGAATCAAGGTGGCCCACATCGGCCATCTGGTGCAGCCGCCAAGCAGTATGATTCCTTCGCTGGTTGCGGATACCAAGCCCGAGGTGATCACCGTCTACTCGCTGGATAAGGCCCGGGAAATATCTTCAGCGGCGGTAAAAGCGAACAGAACACAAGGGATTTTGCTGAAGTTTTACCGAGTGGATGATCACTTATACGTGAATCAAGAATCAGGTTTCCCTTTCGAACTGCTGGAACAGGTTCTGGCAGCGATAACAGCTTTACCCAATCTCAAGCTAGTTGGTCTGACGCATTTCCCTTGCTTTTTATACAACTCTGAAACCAACACGACACAGCCCACGGTGAATCTGATCACCTTGAGATTAGCAGCGAATAAGGCTAAAGCGTTGGGATATGCCGTTGAACAATTAAACGGTCCATCGTCGACAAGCTGTGAAACACTTCCCATGCTGGCGGAGTACGGGGGCACGCACGGTGAACCCGGACATGCGCTGACAGGTACGACACCCGCCAATCAGGACGGCAGCCAGCCTGAAAAGATTTCGATGCTCTATCTTAGTGAGGTTTCACATCATTATGGAGAGCACAGTTACTGCTACGGTGGCGGCTATTACCGCCGGGGTAATCTTGTTTCGGCATTGGTACGGCAAGATGAAAACGACCAAACGGGGCAGGAGGTGATCGTGCCCGTTAGCAACGATGACGATTCAAGTATTGATTACCACCTAAAGCTTGAGGGGAAATTTGCTATTGGCTCGCCGGTGGTTATGGCATTCCGCACTCAAATATTCGTCACCCGCAGCGATGTTGCACTGATCTCAGGTATTTCTCAGGGTGCTCCACAGTTAGTGGGCACTTATGACTCTTTAGGCAATGAGGTGTCTTATGGCTAGATTTATCGTGGTGGTATTAGATGGTTTCGGTGTCGGTGAAATGCCGGATGTTCCGGTGGTGCGCCCTCAGGACACCGGTGCCAGTACCGCAGAAAAATTACTCAACCACTTCCCGCTAAAAACGCTTCCAACGCTTGAAAAGCTTGGGCTAATCAATGTCGTGGGCGAAACAAAATCGGTTATGAAGGCAAACCCCGGTGCGAACTGGGGCCTGGCATGGCTTGCACATGAAGGCGGAGACACTTTCATGGGCCACCAGGAGATCATGGGTACCCTTCCCAAACCGCCGGTTGTCATGCCATTTCAGCAGTCGATTGATGCCATAGAACAGGCATTACTGAAAAATAACCATCAGGTTAGGCGGTTGGGAAAACCCGGATTGCAGGTTCTTATCGTGAATGATTGCGTCGTGGTGGGTGACAATCTTGAAGCTGACTTGGGACAGGTATACAACCTGACAGCAAATTTTTCTCAGATCAGTTTCGAGCAGGTCAGGCAGATTGGCCAGGTGGTGCGTTCAGCCAATGGTGTAGGCCGCAATATTGCCTTTGGTGGTCTTGTGAATTCAATGAAGCAAATACTCGATGCCATCGAAACCAAGGCTGATCCAAAGGGCGAAGTTAAATACATAGGCGTCAACGCGCCAGATTCCGGTACTTATGACAACGGATTTCAGGTGGTCCATTTGGGCTATGGCGTCGATGCTGCCGCACAGGTTCCTCAAAAACTGAACGAAGTGGGCATACACACATACTTGTACGGCAAAGTCGCAGATATTGTCCAGAATGAAACCGGAACCTCTTACCTTTCAGTAGTCGATACTGAGAGAGTTTTTGAGCTTCTGCATCAGGATTTACAGCAACATACAACAGGTTTTTTCTGCGCCAATATCCAGGAAACAGATTTATCCGGACATCTTCAGGATCCGCGTCAGTACTGGAAAATACTTGAGAAATCAGACAAGGGGTTAGAACAGGTCATCGCGCAGATGGAAAGCGATGATCTGCTGGTGGTAATGGCTGATCACGGCAATGACCCATTTATCGGCCATACCCGGCACACCCGGGAACAGGTGCCCCTGTTGGTGTATCAAAACCATACCCGCGGCGTCGAGCTGGGGACAAGAACCACACTTGCCGATGTGGGAGCCAGTGCCACGGCATTTTTTGGTGCGGGGTTGCCCGTAAGCGGAAGCTCGTTCTTATCTCTTATTAAATAGAATTATGCAACAGCACAAGGTCAGAGAACGTTGTTCAGCCCACAAGCGCTACCGGCTGCAGCACCTTTGCCAAGCTAAAAAATTAGTTCCCAATAATTGTTATTGGGAATGACACCTGGGCCTATGCCCTATTTAAATGTACCAATGACAAGGATAGAACATTGAAAACACATATTAAAGCAGTATCAGCTGCCGTTATTTTAGGATTGTCTTCTCCTGCGTTTGCCGCAGAGGGCGGGATGCAAGCTTTTCTTGATGCGCTGCGCGATTTTGAATCGGGGATTAATCCGGCGCTTGCTGATTTCTACCTGGAGAATTTAGATAACCCAGTCTACACCTATTCCAAAGTGACCAAGCCTGGCCGCCTGGTGCGAGATTGTTCTACCGGAATTATGGTCTCAGAGCCAACAACCATCAACGGCTTTTTCACTAAGCTGGGGATAGACACCATTTACAACCCGCTGACCCCTAACGACAGCGCCATGTTCCGTTCTATGCAATTTAATTCAATGAACGCATGGGGATTTGTCGGATATCAACTCGGTGAGGCCGTGCTGATCGATGCGGGTTACTATAGCCCGAAAGAAGTCACCATCGACGGAACAAATTATGACAGTTTCTACATGTTCGTTCCTGATTCCACCTGGATCGGCTGTAAAACTGAAGCTCTGGCTGAAATTGAAGGATCTGGCGGCAATAAAGTTTATGTCACAGATACCAACTTATGGGAGGGAACCTTTGTTGGTAAAAACGGCGTGAACTCGTTTAATGACTTGCTCCTACCGGAAAATCAAGAGCTGGTAATACGTGATGCGATGCATTTCAACTACAAAGTGATGTCCAAGTTGCTAGCCGATGCCAACATGACATGGGCGCAGGCGCTGGCAAAAAGCTGGCCAGATCTAGATGAAAACGGCCAGCCAATCCAAGTGCAAGCGACAATGTCAGGGCTTCTGGCTGCCGCCCACCTTCGCGGGGCATGGGGAACTGCCACTTTGCTAACCAAGGACCAAATTACCTGTGATGAACTGGGTACCTGCATTACGAAATACGTGCACAAGTTCGGTCGTTACGACACCTTGTTTGATGTCCCTGGAAACAGCATAACGCACGGCTCCACGTATAACGAAGTTATGACAGCCGGATGGGGCAGTGATACTGTGATCACCGGTGGCGGCAAAGACCAAATTCTACTCAATGAAGAAAAAGGCTCTGTCACAACGGTTGCTGATTTCACCGTAGGTGATGATCTGATTGTACTTCGAGGCTGGCAGACACCTGATCCGCTGGCATCACTGACAATTTCAGACATGGCCGGTGATACCGAGCTGCAATTTGCCGGACAGAGTGTTGTGCTGAAAGGCGTATCTGCCGCTGCAGTTTCTGCAAATCCAGCAGCTGTGCTATCCAAGTCAGATACTTATGTTCTTGCATGGAATACTGGTAAGCAAGTGGTACAGGGCTTTGACCCGGCCGTTGACAAAATCGAAGGCAGTGCCGGTATCGGATTTAAACACCTTAAGGCTTACGAGACTCCAACATCGATCATCGTTGGTCCACAAGCAGAAGATGGCGGGATATATGCCTCTTACGAGTTAGTTGGCCTTACTCTTGCTGACATTACTTCTGAGATGTTTAGCAACATCACTGGTGGATACGATCGTCTTGGCTTCATTGTTCCCCTCAACCACATTAACTGGGGTTGGAACATGGAATTGGTCGCCAACACTTTCGACACGGCCAAAACTGTTCTGACAGTACCAAGCAATCAGCCAGTACCATTTTCTGCCGTCAAACTGACACAAGAAGGGGCTGACACGGTACTCACGTTGATCGAACCGTATGCAAAAGGCGACAAGAAAAGAATCGTACTGAAAAATACTGATGTTAAAACTTTGAGTGCATCAAATTTTGCAGGCTTTAGCGGAAACTTCTCTGAAGTTACCACGGATATTTCTGTGATGTTTGAAATCAGTGCCACGGTCAACGGCGTTGGCGGTGTTATTTCCCCGACACCAGATGCAAATGGTCTTCTACAAGCCAAAGGCGGAACAGATTTTACCGTCAATTTCATTGCCGACAGTGGATTCAAAGTGAAATCTATTGTGGTAGACGGTGTTACACAGCCTGTCGCTAACAGCTATACCTTTACGGCGGTCAGTGCTTCATCTGTATTGGTGGTCAGCTTTGAAGCTGGGGCATCGACAACATGTCCAGCACCATGGGTATCAGGTACTGTCTACACCGGCGGTGATGAGGTGACTTACCAGGGTAATGTCTATAAGGCAAAATGGTGGACAAATAACAACCAGCCTGATGCGGGTGGTCCATGGGCGCTCGTTAAGGCTTGCAGCTAAATAGATAATTAATAAAAATGGCAGCAGAGATGCTGCCTCTAAATATAAGTCCTCAATCGAAAGGTTGAGGACTTTTTTTTGCTTCAGCATCACATCAATATTTGTATCACTGCTCACAACCGGGAAACTGCTGTCGTACAGATATTCCCGATCCCATTAAATATCTAACCATTCAGAACACTACTGGAGTCAAGTTCAAGGATAGTGATTAATAGAAGAGTGTGTCTCTTTTGAACTCTGCATTTTGAAGTGGTTTGGGTATAAAGCTAGTACCTAAACACAGTGAAGATGATTGAAACGGTTTAAGTCCGTCATCCCAGAAACCGCCAAACACTGAACTTGTAGGCTTTCTCAAAACTTACCTGGCGGTTATCAGGGATCCATCATGCACGGAAGGTTCAGTGGACTGTGGATCCCCGATAATCGCTACTGTAAATCCAATCGATAATGAAAAAATCAACATTAAGCTCTTTAATTGATGACAAAGAGCGAGGATGACGACGGTTTGGCTTCATAGATAAAAAACTAATCTGTTCAATCAATCATAATTTATGAGTCAAGGTACTAGCTAATGTATTGCAAGTGAGTGATATTACGACCTACAGATATCAAAGAACTCGATTAAGCAGAGATAAACTTATGAATGGCACCAACCGCTCAGATATACAAGCAGGACTAGAGGTTCAAATTGTATTGAAAAAAGATCAGCGCACAGGAAACCTTACTAAGGGAATAGTGAAAGATATTCTAACTAAATCACCGACACACCCCCATGGTATTAAGGTTAGGTTAGAAAGCGGTGATGTCGGTCGAGTGAAAGAAATTTTAGATTAAGAATAAATGAAAACAGGCCATCAAACGATGGCCTGTTTTTCTGACATTGACACACTCATTATTACTCTTGACCATTTGATGAGCGACTGAGTGATGAGCGCACAAAAAAATAAGGAGGCCAGTTAAAAGGCCTCCTTAATAGTTAGTTAGAGCTATTTACTCAGCGTTATCGCCGCTTACTCTATGCGTTGTCTAGCCGACGGTGAATAGCAATGATCTCATTCGCCATATCGCGACATAACATAGCAGTCATAATGTGGTCCTGAATGTGAGTAAGAATAAGAGTCATCGTGACCTTACCTTCACCCTCATCGAAACCAATTAAGCCTGTTTGCGTTTTGTGTACTTCGGTAAGCGCCTCTTCAGCAGCGACCAGCATCGCCTCAGAACGCTCAAACTCACCATTACGAGCTTCACCCATCGCTTGCATAACAGCTGAACGTGCTTCACCTGCTTTGCAAAGTAGCGTCATTAAAAACTCTTCAGTAATATCTTCTTGAGTATTAATTTCGAAAGTCATGATTAAGCCTTTACAGGTTCTGCATTCGGTGCATCTTCAGTATTAGCATGCTCTTCGAGAAGCAATTGCTTTTCATGTACCTTGAAGAACGGATAGAAAATAACCATGCTCACCAGTACGCAGACTACAACCAAAATGGCCGCTGTACCTGAGTTTGTCGCGATAACCGCACCAAAAGGCGCTGGCATCGTCCACGGTGGAAGTGCAATAATCTTAGACACTATCTCAGTCTTAAAGGCAAACCACACAATACATGTATTAATCATTGGTGAAAGCATCCAAGGGATGAAGTAGTTCGGGTTCATTACGATAGGCGTACCAAAAATAACTGGTTCGTTGATATTGAAGGTGCCAGGAATGATTGACATCTTTCCGATTACGTTCAGGTGGGTAGCCTTCGAGCGCATCATCAGAACAACGAGGCCCCAAGTACCACCGGCACCACCAACAAAGATAAAGAAGTCAAGTATCGGGTTAACGAAAATCTTCGGTAACTCAAGACCAGCTGCAAGTGCGTCTTGGTTTGTACCAAGGTTGACCAATAGGATTGGAGCCAAGATACCACTAACAACAACGGCTGAACCGTGAATACCAGCAAACCAAAGTAGCTGAATCATAACAACGGCAAGTAGACATGCCAAGAACGAGTCTGATGCCGATACTAATGGCATGAATAATTCCATAACAGCAGCTGGAATCGTTAGGTCGTAGCCACCAAGAATAGAGTTAAGGCCCGGAACCAATATTGCGAGAATGACGATTGGAATTAGCAGGTCAAATGACGCTGCGATTTTTTCAGGCACAGCTTCTGGTAATTTGAGGCTGATCTTCTTATCACGCAAGAAGCGCTGTAGTTCCGGAACAAACAAACCAGCCATGATTGCGGTAAATGCGCCAGTACCACCCAGATAAGCCGCTGGTATCACACCACCAACACCTTCAACGGATTGAAGAGGAGCTGCCGCCAAAAGGAAGGTGAATAATGATAGTAAACCAGAGTTTTGTGCGCGTAGCCCATATGATTCAGCCAAACTAAAGCCTATACCAAATGCGGCATAAACAGCAAAAATTCCCATACTGATCTGGAACGGTGTAAGTATATTATCTCGACCAATCATCTCCGTAAGGGAGGACCAGCCGTTAAGGAAAAAGTTATCTCCCGGTGGTGGGAAAGCTAATACCAAAAGTAAAGAGCCCACAATCAAAAACGGCATTGTTGCCACGAAACCATCTTTTATTGCATTGATATGGCGCTGAGTTGAAACCTTCGCGGCAACAGGAGCCACGACATTTTCAACGAAGCCCATAACACCATTAAGTACAGACATGAATTAACTCCTAATTACTTGTTATTCATCGATTGATAAAGATTTACTGCTTGTTCAAGAACTACGTCACCTTTCATCATGCCGTAGGTCATCATGTCGATAAGGCCACAAGCTTTACCGCTATCTTCAGCACGTTTCTTGAAATCTTCAAATTGGAACTTAACTTGCGGTGCTACCAGACAAACATCGTTCTGAGCTAATGACGCTTCAAATTCAGAAACTGAATAAGCATTAATAGTGCAATCAATGTTTTGTTTATCAGCGGATTCCCGCATTTTTTTTACAAGCATACTGGTTGACATTCCAGCAGCACAGCATAGAAAAACTTTCATACTCTTTCCTTTGAACTTATTTTTCCCCGAAAATTTATGAGCAGATATTAATCTGCATTGAAAATAAATGGGCTGCTCAAACTCACAGAATTTAAATCTTCATTTTTTTGATGATAAGAAAGACACTTATTTGCGACGCAATTAGAATTATCAATGGTTCTGTTGCAAACCAAAAGGGTCAGTTATGAACTTCGTCACTTTCCCTTAAAGACCTTTTTCAATATATTCGTGATTATTCTTCTTGCAAACTAAGCCAGCGTGAAGTGAAGGATATTTTCAGAGCACGGTATCGATGGGCTATCAATTACCTCCCTTATTGGAATGTCGCTCTCATAAAATGAAAAAGACGTCACCTCTTCATGGCAAATTAATAAGACTTACAGTAATGTCAAATATAAATGGAAATCATGCGACAGAGGCGAGGGTTAATTTGATAATGGGCCTGGAAGGTATATTATGCCCTCATAGCCTATTTCTTATTGATAGGCATCTCATTTATGGTCGGCACTAATTTACTTGGCCTAACATAGGCGTATCATTTAAACATTCATAATAATGAAGGTTTTGATATGCCTAAAACATATATAAAAAAAGAAGGTGCCGCAGTCATCAATATCGCGCGATATTTGATGTCTCAAAAAGAAGGCGCTCGTTTGCGTACTATTGATTCGCTGGCTGAAGAGTTCGAGCTGTCGGTTGGCTTAGTTCAAAAAGCCTTAAAAAAAATTGAAGCTAAGGGTGTGATAGCACTTTCGAGACAGGGCCGTAATGGTACTTATATATCTCGCTTAGACAGTGAAGAAATTGTCCGTCTGGCAGGGCTTGGTAACGTTGTGTGTGCTATGCCGCTGCCTTACACCAAGCAATACGAAGGATTGGCTAGCGGATTGAAAGCCCAGATGGGTAGCTTGCCGTTGTACTTCGCTCACATGCGAGGTGCCGGGATCAGAGCAAAATTGTTAAGCTCCGGCGTGCATGACATCGCCATGATGTCGAAGCTTGCAGCACAGAGTTACAGTGACGGTTTGACGGTTGCCGTTAATTTGGGAAAGAACTCCTATTCGCATGATCACAGGGTGATTTACCGTAAGGGCGAATATGGTGCCATCCGCCGTGTTGGCGTCGATCCGGATTCTCCCGACCAGCAGATCCTGACCAAACTGGCTTTCCCGGATCAAGATATTGACATTGTCGAAATCAATTACGGTGACAGTTTGGCCCATTTGGCCAGCAGGGATATAGATGCGGTGATTTGGCTGACGGAAGCCATAGACATGGATAAGTTCGGTCTGGCAGAAAAGTCACTTAACCATATCCCCGAGTGTGAAATGGCCTCTGAGGCGGTACTATTGGTCCGAAATGAGGCAGTGTATATTAAAACACTCTTGAGAAATCTAATCGACAGGGATGCCCTGATCACTCACCAGAAAAAAGTCGTGGCAGGCGAGATAACGCCGAGTTATTAGCGAATTAAACGGTGATGGAAAAATAGAGCAATATGATTGACGACAGCGGTTATACCTATGTTCACGAACACCTGCATATTGATTTGTCGCCGCAAAAAGGTGATATCGACTGCAGGTTGGATCAGTACGATCTGATCAAAGAAGAACTGTTGCAACTCAAGTTACGCGGTGTATCCAACATCGTAGAAGTGACCAATCGTTTTATGGGTAGAAATCATCATTTTATTGAAGATTTAACGCGTGATACCGGGATGAATGTCTTACTTTCTACGGGCTACTACATCAATGGCTTTTTCCCGCCTGAGCTGTATACCAAGTCGGCACGGGAAATTGGTCGCGAGATGGTCGGTGAAATCGAGAACGGCATTGCCGGAAGCGATTTGAAAGCCAGTTTAATCGGTGAAATCGGCAGCAGTGAGAACAGGTTTACCGACATCGAGAAAAGAGTATTTCAAGCTGCCGCCTATGCCCACCTGGAAACAGGCTGCCCAATATCTACTCACCAGTCGATGAGTACGATGGGTCGCCAACAGGTAAAGTGGCTGAAGCAGTACGGCGTCAACATGAACAAAGTGACGATTGGCCACTGTGATCTGAAAGACAACCTTGATGACATTATCTGGCTCATTGATCAGGGCTGCTACGTGCAGTTCGATACGATCGGAAAAAACAGCTATTACCCCGATACCAAGCGCTTAGACATGTTGGAAGCCCTGTCTGAACGCGGTTATTTAGAGCGAGTCATGCTTTCCATGGACATCACTCGCCGGTCTCACCTGAAAGAAAATGGCGGTCTGGGTTTTTGCTACCTGATAGATACATTCATCCCAATGCTGCGCGAGCGTGGGATCAGCCAGCAAGAGATAGACACCATGCTGAAACACAATCCAACCCAGCTATTTGGCTAAATAAAAGAGGTTACTGTATGAAACGAATAGGTATTGCTGGTCTGCAGCGTGAACAGATAAAAGAGCAAATTGACGCCACGGCCCCCGGTATCTTTGACTGCCACATCCTGAACGACATGGATGCAGCCATGAAAGTGAAAACTGGCCAGCTTGATTATTACATCGGCTGCTGTAACACGGGTGCAGGTGCGGCATTGTCTATGGCAATCGCTATTATTGGCTACCCGCAGAGCTGCACCATCGCCAAGCCATCCATTCAGGCTAAACCAGACGAAGTAAAGCGTTTTGTCGATGAGGGTAAGGTGGCTTTCGGACTTTCTATTGAGCATGTTGAACACGCCATTCCTATGCTCATTTCTATCCTCACCAAGAAGTAAGGACAAAACATGGATGTTATGCATATTGGATTAGTCGCACTGCTCTGCGCCATGACCGCGGTTATCGCCAACATGAGCGCCGCAGTATTCCACGATGGGATCCGCCCCATGCTTCCTCAGGTTGCGGATGGGAATATGACAAGGCGCGATGCGGGCTCTACCGCATTTGGCTTATCTATTGGTTTTGTTGTCTCTGTGGGGATTTCATTCACTCTTTCAACCGGCTTACTCAACCCTTGGTTGCTGTTTTTACCCACTGATGTTCTGGGCGTGATGATCGGCAGCCGCGTACTGGCCGGACTGGCTGGTGGCTTGTGGGGGATCTTGGTGGTCACATCGCTCACGGCAGTCAATACCGTATTAACCGGGTTGCCGATCGATGCATTAGGTGCCCTGGCCGAGCTGGGTACGCCGGTGATGTCGGCGTTTGCTCTGTTCCCGCTGCTTGCGATTTTCTATCAGTTTGGCTGGCGAGCCGGGGTGGTGGCAGCCGTTGTTGTTATCATTTCCCGCCTGCTGGTCATCAAATTCACCGCGATCTATCCTGAACCGATTCAGATCTTCATTGGTATGGTCATGTTAGTGGCTAGTGCTATCCGCAAAGATCTGACTGACAGGAAAAACGGGATATCACCACCCGATATGTCAGGTATGCACAGCCTGTTTGACGAGCGTAAAAGACGTATCGTCAAAAACCTGCCTTTCCTTGCTGTCACCGGCGCCCTGATTGCCGCAGTAGCGAACGCAGGTATTTTTGCCGGCTCGGAAGTGTCCATCTACACACTGGGCGAAGTGTACAAACAGACCGATCCTGTTGCTTATGATGCAGCGATGAAGCGGGTAGCACTGTCGGAGTTTATGCGCGGTCTCGCATTTCTCCCGCTGATCGCGACCACGGCTCTCACGACAGGGATTTACGGTGTCGTAGGAATGTCTTTTGTGTTTGTTGCCGGCTACCTTGCTCCTAGTATCCCGATCGCAGCGGCATTGGGTGCCGTTATTATTTGTGTTGAAGTCTTCCTGTTGCGAGGGATAGGCGGCTTCTTGGAGCAATTCCCGTCCATCCGCAATTCGTCAGATAACATTCGCAACTCAATGAATACCCTAATGGAGTTTGCATTGTTGATTGGTGGCGTACTGGCAGTGATGAAAATGGGCTCCACAACCGGATTCACTATCTTCGCTATCCTCTATTACTTTAACGAGGTTATGGGCCGGCCTGTACTTAAAATAGCAGTCCCGGTAGTTGCGGCCATCCTGACAGGTTTCATCCTGAACATATTGTATGTACTGGGACTTTTCACAATTTAACCCAAAAAAATTAGCATTAATATATTCATTGACCTACAAATAATAAGTGTATTGACACTGATGATTTTTGAAAGGATGTAAAAATATTATGGGGAGGGATCAGTTTGATTCCTCCCTGAGGCACCATACAATTCCCCCTTAGTTCAGTTGGTAGAACGGCGGATTGTTACGTTAATCCGTATGTCGCTGGTTCAAGTCCAGCAGGGAGACCCAGATTTAAGAAAACCACTCGTATGAGTGGTTTTTTTATACCTGCTGCTAACTCAATCACGATTCAGTAATGCCAACGATGTACAATTAGTAATAATTCGTTATGCGGATAAATAGCTAATAATATAATTTATAAGGAAATAGTAATGGAATTTTTATTGCTGGGGTTGATCCTGTTTATCGCCATCCATCTCTTGCCCACGATGCCAGGACCAAGGCAGCAGCTGATCGATAGGTTGGGCAGAATGCCCTATTTGGCGTTATTTTCCATTATTTCGGTGATTGCCTTACTGCTGATCTTCCACGGTTTTGCTCTGGCTCCCAAAGATCAGTTGTGGGCACCGCTGTCTTTTTCCCGGCCGCTGGCCCACGCCCTGATGCCCGTTGTTTTTATTTTATTGACTGCAGCCTATTTAGATACTCATATTCGCGCCAAGCTAAAACACCCTATGTTAATCGCCACCTGTCTCTGGGCCTTCGTTCACTTGCTGGCTAACGGTGATCTGGCTTCCACTGTGCTCTTTAGCGGTTTCTTTGCTTATGCTCTGATAGATATTTTTCTGGCTAAGCCGAGAACCAGCCTGGTGCCGAAGGGAAAACCGAAAGTGTTGTTTGATGTCATCGCCGTGGTGGTCGGATTGATCCTCTTTGGCCTGGTATTACGTGGCCATCAGACCCTGTTCGGTGTTGCTGTTATCGGTTGAGCATCTTGAGGTTACTTGGGTATACAACAAAGGCCGCATGATAGCGGCCTTTCGATTGTGAAGTCCGCAATTATGATGCGATAACGACACGGTTCTTTCCCTGATGCTTGGCTTGATATAGCGCATTGTCGGCTTTTGATAACAAAAGATCGACATTGGACGTGTTGTTCGACAGTGATGACACGCCCATACTGGCTGAAAAGCTCACATGTCCGCTACTTGTTGCCACCCTAAGCTTGGTTATGGCATCACAAAGACGCTCGGCTATGAATTCAGCTTGTTCAATATCGGTGTTAGGCAAAATTAACACAAACTCTTCTCCTCCCCAACGGCAGATAATGTCACTTTCCCTGATATTCTTTTTACTGATAGAGGCGAATACTTTAAGAATTATGTCACCGACATGATGACCATATTGATCATTGATAGCTTTAAAGTTGTCTAAATCAATCAGGACGCAACACAAAGGATTTGAATGAGTTTGATGATAAGCAAACTGTTTTGTCAGTAACTCCGATAATGCACGGCGATTGAGCAGATTGGTTAACCCATCGTAGTTAGCGCGATGCTCAAGCTGTTCACTTAGCAAGTGCTGCTCAGTGATATCCATCGCGGTGACCTGAACGACTCGCTCGCCATCCCATTGCACTGGCCTTGACAATATGCTTAGCCACACCGTTGAACCATCAGCACGCAGCCCTTTTACTTCGGTCTTAATTGCGTCTTTCTCTCCAGAAAGTAGCGCATGATTATCCTGATGGGCTTGTTGATGGTATCTCGAAGAGATTAACGGGAGAATAGAGTTTATATCCATCAAAGCTTGATCATCTTCAAATCCAAGCATCTGTGCATATGCCTGATTGCAAAACAAAGGTTTGAAATTTTGATGAACAACAATGCCTTGAATTGATCCATCAATCAGCTCGCGGTAGCGCTCTTCACTGGCTTGCAGTTTGCGGTGTGTTTCAACATGAGTGCTTAAATCAATAATCGTGATTTGCATGGCTTTCTCGCCTTGCCACTCAATAACATGATCAACCGTCAATACGATAAATTCATTTTCATTTTTGTCGATATTTTTGTAAGAGCGTACGCCGGGTTGTTCCTTCCCTGCCATGACAGCATTGTAGGTGTGAATAGCATTTTGACGTTCATGCGGAGCAATCAGTTGCAATAAGCTAGTCAGGGAGAGAATATCCTGACCAGATTGATACCCAAAGTAACGTGCGTAGTTATCATCAGCATACAGCGCCTTAAAATCCCGATGGATCACGACACCATAGTGGGACTTTATAAATTGTTGTTCATTGATCGCGGGGCTAAGGTTCACAAGCACATCATCTTATTCGTGTTGGGTTTATTGCAAAAAATCGGTGTGGTAAATTTGTACCTATTCGTAATCGCCCGCCCTCCAGCCTAGTGTCTTTACTCTAATTTCGACTGAAAAAAAAGCAGTCCATCCCGCTGAATCATCAACAAACCCAATGGTTAGCATCTGCTGACTAAACTGTTTTCAGAAAAAGGTTACAAGATAAAAACGTCATATTCCCCCCTGCGAACAGCACGAGGGGAGTATGACGGTAGCGCATATTAAGCCCAAAAATAATGATCTTGCTCCCAAAAATTGATACGGCTTATGTCAATGATACTAAATCTATCAGTTAGCCCTGATTTATCCTTCCCTGTATCCTAAGTACCCTAGAAATCATCTATCTGACCTTTGGTCGATATTCTTATAAATGCGTCTGAAAGGTTGTGATGGTTTCAGAGATGAACGATGATAAATCACGAAGAAGGTCGTACTTTGATCCAGCTTTATATAAATTAATTAGGAAACATCATGAAAATTATGAAGATCAGCTGGGCTGACTTGTGTGGCTACGGCGATTGGCTAACCCCAGCCGCGGCACTGAAATTCGCAAACGGCGATTACACGCATGTTGAGTCTCAGGGCGAGATCATGAAGTGCGAGCTGAGTTATGACGATGACGGCGCTCCGTTGGTGGGGTTGGGAAAACAGATCCACTAAACGGACAGAAATAACCGAGAGCACAGAAATAATATATTCAGAAAGGGATCTGCCAAGATCACGAACTTGTAACTGCCGGGATCCGTTTAATCTCCCCACACCCAATACCCAAACAACTTCAAGATGCAGGATTCAGAGTGATATCAGCATGTCCAGTTCAAGGAAAATGACGGTAGGAATGGCGGGCCCCTTTCAACGTCATTTGACAACGAAATGGGCCTGCTGAATCACTCCCGAAGGGCGAGTTGACTGGGCTGGTATGCTGTGTTGCTGCTTTTTAACGTAGAGCTACTATGTCTTCAAATCAGCGCCTTGCCTACCAGTCCAGTCATTCTCGCTGAAACGAGTATCTTGAAGTCGTTTGGGTATATACTCAACAATACAGATGGGGGATAAGGATGTACAAAGCACTGTTTTTTGATCTCAGCGGGGTATTGTATGTTGGCACCCAGGCAATACCCGGTGCCGTAGAAGCAATAAACCGCGCCCAAGCCAGTGATCTTGAGGTCCGCTTTGTCACCAATACCTCCCGCAAGACCTGCGTCCAGATCTATGAAGATCTTATTGCCCTGGGATTTGACATCGATCTGCGGCAGATCTACACCGCTCCCGCCGCTGTCAAGGCACTGCTACAGCAACATCAGTGGCGCCCCTACTGCCTGATCCACAAAAATATCCAGCCTGAATTTGCCGATCTTGATCAAACTCGGCCAAATGTAGTGCTTATCGGCGATGCCGAAGATGGTTTTTGCTATGAGTCACTGGATCATGCTTTTCAGCTCTGTCAAAACGGCGCAACGCTGATCGGCATTGGTCGTAACCGCTATTTTAAGCTCGGTGGTCAGCTGCATCTGGATGCCGGCCCTTTTATCCAGGCCATTGAGTACGCTGCCAGTACCGAAGCGATTATTGTCGGTAAGCCGTCCGCTGAATTTTTTAACCAGATTGTGGCTGCGACAACCGCTCCTGCTGACGCGATTTTGATGGTGGGTGATGATGTTTTCGGTGACGTTGAAGGAGCCCTGAATGCCGGGCTACAAGCTTGCCTGGTCAAAACAGGCAAGTACCAGCCGGGCGATGAAAATTTGCTTGCCAGACAATTCCTCTGTGTTGACTCTGTGGTGGAGGCAGTAGATGTAGCCCTGAACGACTCTGGCGATACAAGCCAGGTGAAGTGAGCCAGAGAGGCTCACAATACATACGGTTGTGTTGCTGCGATGAAAATAGCAGTGGAGATGAGGGCGCTGGTAGCGTTGTTGAAAAAAGAAAGCCAGCAACAATGCTGGCTTTATATCTCGTGATCTGTAAAGCTGAAAAATTATCCTCCCCAGCTTTTACTGCCGCTGGATGATTTACTGCTACTCCAGCTCGATTTTGCTGACACCGTTGAGCCAAACCCACCCCGAGAAATAGTACGGCTTACCGTTGGCTTAGGCTTCATTTGATCTTTTGAAACCCGAACCTTGCTTTTCTTATAGCTGCTTTTACCGTAATCGTAACCGTCAGCCGTCGTCCAGCGATCATAGAAAATACTGCCCGGATAATAAGAGCGGAACATAGGTTGGGAATAATAACCCCGGTTATTGTCCATCATCCGACCAAACATAAAGCCCGCCATCGCCGGCATAAACCAGTTGTTGTTGGACGATTGCATACACGCATTAGCCCCGAACTCGGCCACGCAATCATTTTGGGTCTGATACTTCGGTGCCGTGCGCTCGGCTTCTTCTAATGCATTCTGGTAGGCGGCTTGACATTCACTGCTGTAATTTGGGTTGTCATCAATACAGTCGTCTAAGCCCTGATAAATAGATGCATCACTACTATTGTCACTGCATCCTGAGAGTACAGCACCTGCAAACGCTACGGTGATCGGCGTAACAGAGAATGTACGCCAATTTTTACGCATACTTGCCAGTACAACCTGCTTACTTCGTTTCATCGCGGCGGCTCCTAGTAAGTCATGCAAGCGGCATTAAGTAGGCCAACCGAGACAGAAGTGGCAGCCATCACGATACCCGCGGGTACTTCCCCTGCTTCAATACGTTCTACAATCTTCGGCATGAAACCAAAGCGAATGATGATGAAAGCGATAAGTTGAGCGATAAGTGCCACGACACCCCAAACCGCAAAGTCGACTAAGTTGACTGAGTTACTGGCAGCGCCAGCAACAGCCAGACAGTAGCCAATGATGGAGCCAGACAGGGCAATGGCTGCGGAGATATTTTTCTCGTCTTTCACCAGTTTCCATTCGTCGTGCGGGGTAAAGCGCACGTAGACAAATTTAAACAGTAACAAGAAAACCAGTGACAGTGAGAAATACAGTAAAAAGGCACCAAGGCCCGCTAAAGAGTTCGCTAAAACATCCATGTGAGTTCCTAATTATTAGAGAGTTACAAACTAGCCAATCAGCTTAAAGTCTGTCGGTGAAAGGTTGATGCCAGTACTGGTAGCCAGACTGTGTTCGGCACGGTTATGGATTATTTTTTCTTCGCCAGCAACTAATAGGCATTCGAAGATATCGTTGCCGATCTCTCGCTCGTAAATCATGACGAATTGATCGGTTTCGCTAATAGAGCCATTTTCTAGCCAGGTTTTTTCTGTCATCGCGACAGGACGGCTGTTATCCCATACCTTTTCAAAAGTATGGCCTTCCAGTTCCCAGGCGGGTTGCACAATTTGATTGTGAAGTAAGTGCTTCCACTCAGATTCTGTATCAATCGGTTTAGTGTCGTAAAAATAATAAAGTTTTACTTCGCTGACATCGGCTTCAGTCTGGCCATGAGTAAGTACCTGAATAAAACCATCATCATCGGTATAATAGCGGAGCAGGCGAGTTTGCTCATCAAGCTGAACCTCGCCAACGGCCTTAATGAGCTGAGTGCGCGAAGCCCCTTCAATGATAAGGTCGGGTTCGATAAGACGCAGTTTAAGATCATCTAATTCGAATGCTCCACCAAGCCGTAAACCTAGTATTTCAGGCGCTTGTTGAATGGGTTTTTCAGCTGTTGTTTTCTTCTTAAACCAATCAAACATTGTTATTCCTGATCAGATGTCGATGAGTATTTAGGGTTGGAAACAGCGTCTTTTTTACCACGCAAACGTCTGAATACGTTCGTCCGCAATATAAAAAAGCGTAGCACCCGGGGGAACTTCACGGCTAAGTATTGGATTGAGTTCAATGCCTGCGCCGGTATCAATTGCAATCAGTGTAGCTTCATATTGTTGCTTAAAACGAGTGAACAATGCATCGATGCTGGTGGCAGAACAATGGTCAGGGTAGGTAACAGAATATTGAGTCATCCCTCGATGGCTGCTGAGCAGTTCATGGTGTAGTCCACTTGAACCTGGATCGATTGCGGCTTTAGCCAGCATTTCGACGGCGACGGATGGAATACATTCCGCATTCGGGCAGTGTTGTTTTAACAGTTGGCTTAGCGCTTCGTCATTGAAATAGGCGAGCAAATGCGCTTCTGGATTTTTGCTGGCGCAATACAGAGCTGCCGACAGCGTTATATCGTCTTCCGGGTTGTCGATAATGATACAGCTAGCATTCGTGACACCGGCTCTTGCCATGCCATCATTGTCGGTAAAACTGGTGACCCGGACAAACTCGACCTCTCCCGGCAGGGGGTTCTCGATTTCAGGGCGAACACACAGCACGATAGGGCGGTGACCTTTCTCTTCGTGTTGCAACATCTTGATCAGATGCAGGGTGCGCTGTTCATTCCAGCCCAACACCAGGATATGGTTGTTCACTTTAAGACTCCGTTTTCCTAATAGCCCGCTTTTCCAGTAGTGAATAAATACGGTAGCGATACGGCCGACACAAATGGCGAAAAGACCCAATCCGCCCGGTATAACGAATAAGGCGGCGACCCATTTACCTGCTGCCGTCGTCGGTGACATATCGCCGTAGCCGACTGTCGATGCCGTAACGAACAGGTAATAAATAAAATCGGTAAAAGTGCGAGTGAGTACATGCTCACTCGCAATGGTTAGTAATACCCAGCTGATCGCGATATATCCAAGCAGCGATAGCAATAGGTTGCGTCCATTCAGTTGGCCAAATTGAAATAGTGCCCACCGACGAACTAGCAACCATACAGACATGTATACCTCCAGGTTTTAGAATTCTGTTATTTGCCTAAGATCCGTGCTAACTCATCTTCTGCAGATGATTTTCCACCCGGGGTAATACCCGCTTCGGCCAGTTTTTTATCCAGGCTGCTACCTGATTGCTCTTCGGCCATTTCAGCTGCTGCTTCAAGTTGCGCTGATTTTTCTGCTTGGCGTTGCTTAATGCGCTCAAGAGATTCAACGGCGGTGTGCATTTTTGCATTAGCACCCACGTTGGTAGCAGATACCGCGGCTTGTGCTTTCTGCACCGCTTCATTGGCCTTAACAACATCAACCTGTTGTTCCAGCTGGCGTAGTTTGTCTTTCGCTTGGGCAATATTGGTACGCATACTTTGTTCTGATTTCACAAACTGGTCTAAGTATATTTGCTCAGCCTGTTGTTCGGTGCGCAGGTTCGCGACTTTCTGGGCACATTCAAGAGCAAGATCTTGCTGACCATTTTCCATGGCACCACGCGCATGGCCTTCATATTCATTAATGCCATTGGTGAAGGCATCCACTTTCTGCTGTGACATTTTACGCTTAGCGACAATGCTGACCAATGCTTCATCAGAGCGGCGAAGCTCTTGTTTGGCCTCACGGATTTCCTGATCAAGAATACGCAGTGCCTGGCTATCAGCAACGTTTTCGGCTGCTTCATTGGCACCACCTTTAATGGCAGTAAATAATTTTTTCCAGACACTCATTATGCAATCTCCGCGAGGTGGTCTTGGTATAGTTCAATAAAGGCTTCAACATTACGAAATAGCGTTGCCACTTCAATGACGATACTTTCAGCTTTGGATTGAGAAGACAACGAACCAAAAGCGACATAGTAACTGTCTCCCTGGATCTCATTGATACCAATCGTAGAGAGCGGGAACATCTTATGAGTCCGTAATATGTCGTTGTTTAGCGCATTGATGTCTTTAACTTGTTGCTGAGGGAAAAGCAGTACTTCAACTAAGATCTGCTCACCAGAAACTGCCAGAAACGCCTCGATACTATCTTCGTTGCGGATAACGAGGGTTTGTTCACTTGCTTCTACTTGCCAACCTTCATGTTCGGTCAGAACGGGGAGAAGATCTGATAATTGCCATGTCATTAATATTACCTTCTTTCTCATTAAGTGAGTATTCGATTTGCTTTCCATATGACAGCAGAAATACAACAAAATTCATTTGCTACCGGAGGCATATAAGCCAATTTTCTCTCAGACGTCAACTGAGTGCCTCTGATTTTCTGAGTTACTGGATCTATACAGTAAATATTATGAGTTTGCTAATACATAATTAAAGTGATGAAACGCACGCTTGCCATTGTTTTTGTGACGATTCTGTTAATGCTGGTTGATTTGCTCTGGTTATGACATTGAGGGGTACGGTCTGATTATGATTTAGAGCAAAGTCTGATGAAGATCGATAGCGAGGCGGTAGGCGATATTTCGGCACTGAAAGCGGGCAATAATATTGATATTGTCCATATTACGTATGATGCCGTTGCGGGTCATATTTCATCAAGTGACACTGAATTTTCTCGTCGCTCAATTCAACTTCAGCGTAGGAAATCAGAGAATCTGTCGCAAGATCAAAAAAGCCAAACTGTGTAAAACACAGTTTGGCGATAATAGCTAAAGGGAAGAGCAAGTGTGCTCTTCTCTTATTATTTTGTGAAACAGACGCTTAGTTCAGCAGTTCTTTCGCAGTGTTAACCACGTTTTCAACCGTGAAGCCAAACATCTTGAATAGCTCGCCTGCTGGTGCAGATTCACCGAAGGTAGTCATACCGATGATACGGCCGTCCAAACCTACGTACTTGTACCAGAAGTCAGCAATACCGGCTTCAACAGCAACACGTGCTGTTACGTCAGCGGGCAGTACCGCTTCACGGTAAGCTGCATCTTGCTTGTCGAATAGGTCTGTAGCTGGCATAGAAACGACGCGAACCTTACGGCCTTCAGCTGTTAGCTGTGCGTAAGCTTCTGTTGCGAGCTCAACTTCAGAACCTGTTGCGATAAAGATAAGCTCAGGCTTGCCTTCACAATCTTTCAGGATGTAACCACCCTTCGCGATATCAGCAACTTGTGCTTCAGTACGATCTTGCTGTGCAAGGTTCTGACGCGAGAAGATCAATGATGTCGGGCCATCTTTGCGCTCGATAGCGTATTTCCAAGCAACTGCAGATTCAACCTGATCACATGGACGCCATGTGCTCATGTTTGGTGTCAGGCGTAGAGAAGAAACTTGCTCTACCGGCTGGTGGGTAGGACCATCTTCACCCAGACCGATTGAGTCGTGAGTGTAAACCTGGATGTTCTGCACTTTCATCAGTGCCGCCATACGCAATGCGTTACGTGCGTATTCCATAAACATCAGGAATGTTGCGCCGTAAGGAACAAAACCGCCGTGAAGGGCGATACCGTTCATGATCGCTGTCATACCGAATTCACGTACACCGTAGTGGATGTAGTTACCCGAGAAATCATTCGTTTCTAGCGACTTAGAACCAGACCACATAGTCAGGTTAGAAGGCGCAAGGTCAGCAGAGCCGCCCATAAACTCAGGTAGCATTGCACCAAACGCTTCTAGTGCGTTTTGAGACGCTTTACGTGATGCGATGTTTGCTGGGTTTGCCTGAAGATCAGCAATGATAGCGTTAGCTTTTTCTTCCCACTGTGCAGGAAGGTCACCAGCGGTACGGCGTTTGAATTCCGCTGCTAGCTCAGGGTGTGCTGCTGCGTATGCGGCAAACTTCTCGTCCCATGCTGCTTCTTTTACTGCACCAGCTTCTTTCGCGTTCCACTCAGAAGCTACGTCTGCAGGGATTTCGAAAGGACCGTGGTTCCAACCCAGGAATTCACGTGCTGCTGCGATTTCTTCTGCACCTAGTGGCGCACCGTGACAGTCATGAGAGCCTGCTTTGTTTGGAGAACCAAAACCGATGATAGTTTTGCAGCAGATAAGCGTCGGCTTGCCTGTTTCAGCTTTAGCGGCTTCGATAGCTGCGTTGATTGCGTCAGCATCGTGACCGTCAACAGCTGGGATTACGTGCCAGCCGTATGCTTCGAAACGCTTAGGTGTGTCGTCAGTGAACCAACCTTCAACTTCACCATCGATAGAGATACCGTTGTCATCCCAGAAAGCAACCAGCTTACCAAGACCTAGTGTACCCGCTAGAGAACATGCTTCGTGAGAGATACCTTCCATCATACAACCGTCACCTAGGAACGAGTATGTGAAGTGATCAACGATGTCATGGCCTTCGCGGTTGAACTGTGCAGCAAGCGCTTTTTCAGCCATTGCCATACCTACCGCGTTAGTAATCCCCTGGCCTAGTGGGCCAGTTGTTGTTTCGATACCTGGCGCATAACCGTATTCTGGGTGACCCGGTGTTTTAGAATGCAACTGACGGAAGTTCTTCAGATCATCGATAGACAGTTCGTAACCTGTCAGGTGAAGTAAAGAGTAGATCAACATTGAACCATGACCGTTTGATAGGATAAAACGGTCGCGATCAGCCCACTCTGGGTTTTGTGGGTTGTGGTTCATGTGGCTGCGCCATAGAACTTCAGCGATATCAGCCATACCCATTGGCGCACCAGGGTGGCCAGAGTTAGCTTGTTGAACACCGTCCATGCTCAGGGCACGGATTGCATTTGCGAGGACTTTACGTTCCATACTTATGTCACCAAAAATTAAATCAATTCAAAATAGTAAGAAAGCGGCTAAAGGCCGCTTTCTGAAATTATGTTAAGGCTTATAGACGCTCAGCAATCATGACTTCAAGCTTGCCTTGGTCAACCGCAAAGTTGCGGATGCCGTCAGCTAGCTTCTCAACAGCCATTGGATCTTGGTTGTGCTCCCATAGGAAGTCTGCGTGAGTCATTGCAGCTGGACGTTCTTTGATTTCAACGTCAGAGAATAGCTTCTGAACCACATCACCTTCAGCATCGCTTAGTGCTTGAAGTAAGTCAGGGCTGATTGTCAGACGGTCACAACCTGCTAGTTCAAGGATCTCACCCATGTTACGGAAGCTTGCGCCCATAACCACTGTGTTGTAGCCGTGTTCTTTGTAGTAATTGTAGATACCCGCTACAGAAACAACACCTGGATCTTCTGATGCTTCGAACTCACGACCTTCTTTCGCTTTGTACCAGTCCATGATACGACCAACGAAAGGAGAAATCAGGAAAACGCCTGCTTCTGCACATGCACGAGCCTGAGCAAAAGAGAACAGTAGAGTAAGGTTACAGTTGATGCCTTCTTTCTCTAGTACTTCAGCAGCACGGATGCCTTCCCAGGTAGAAGCCAGTTTGATCAGGATGCGATCGTTAGTGATGCCAGCATCGTTATACATTTTAATAAGCTGACGAGCTTTTGTGATGCTGCCTTCTGTGTCGTAAGAAAGACGAGCGTCTACTTCAGTCGAGATACGGCCTGGTACCACTTTCAGGATTTCTTTACCGATGTTAACGGCAAGCATGTCGCAAGTGTCTTGAACCTGCTGGGCTTTGTCGTCGCTCTGAGCTTTAGCGTAAGCAATTGATGCGTCGATAAGAGGAGCGTATTCAGCAATCTGGGCTGCTTTCAGGATCAATGACGGGTTGGTCGTTGCATCTTCAGGCTGATATTTGCTGATTGCTTCGATGTCGCCAGTGTCAGCAACAACAGTAGTTAGCGCGCGCAGTTGTTCCAGTTTTGTGCTCATATCTTTCGACCCTTAACGTGATAGGACATTGTTTCAATGCTAGCTTAAATTAAAGCTAGACAAAGTATATTTACGTGCTCTTAACTTAAATATCGCAAACCATAAATACACCAAGTGAGCGGATGTATTGGTTAGGAGCAATTGATGTGATGATAATTGTCTTTTTACTGCAAGTTGTCAATTGTTAGCCATGCTAAATCGTGTTTGGATCTCATTTTTTCATGGTTAATATATTCCAGCCCAAGTTATTACTGAATTTGTTGATGGTTGGTTTTTGGACTGACATGTAATGAGTGAGCAAATGATCTGTAGTTAAATCATTTGCTCATTTTCTGGCTGGCCGGTAACCATAACTTGCTGCTGAATTTCTTGGATCAGTCGATCTAATGCTGAGATTAATGCCGTCATTTCGCAATCGGTTGGTATTTCGCTGGCTTTGACGCGTTTTTCGACGACTTGAGCGGCTTCGCTTAGTTGATAAGCACAGATACTGCCGGACACCCCTTTTAGGGTATGGCTGATCAAGATAGCGGCATCGAAATCCTGCTCGTCCAGAGCCTGCTCAAACCTCTCAACATCGTTGCGATGCTCTTCGGTAAACATGATCAGAAATTGCACAACACTATCGTGGTCGTGATCCATCATTTCCAGTAGGCTATTCAAGTCAACCTGTCGAAACTGCTCCGGTTGCAGCTGAACACCGCTTGTCAGTGGTGATGTCTCAGCCGGCTCAATCTTGCTATCGTCGAGGTAGTCGAGAGTCATACTGATTGATGGCAAGCTTTCTGGCGGCAGGCTTTCCCAGCCTGATGCGGTTATGCAGGTATCCATTTCGGGGAGTGGTTCAGACTGAGATCTGCGCACCGTCGCCATGCTGGTAATTTGGCCTTTAAATCGTTGCAGGGCATCAAGTAGTTTACGCTCGTCCAGAGGTTTGGTGATCACGCAATCAGCTCCGGCATCTATCATGGTCTTCTGGGTTTCTTCAAATACATCGGCCGTACAGGCAAAAATAGGTATCTGGTGAATGGGTGATAACAGTGCCCGGATACGTTTTGTGGCTTCAATCCCATCCATGACCGGCATGTGGTTGTCCATCAGAATCATATCGAAGTATTCATCATCGAGTATTCTCAAAGCCTCCTCACCATTTTCAACCACTTGGGTTTGAAAACCGTGTTGCTTCAGGAAGGAATCGATGATTAAGACATTGAGGTGATTATCTTCAACGATGAGCACTTTGAGATCAATAAAGGCACTTTGATCAAACTCGACTTCCGATTGCTCTTCTTGTTCATAGTGACCTGGATTGACCGTTAAGGTCACAATAAAGGTTGAACCTTCTCCGGGCTGGCTCTCTAGTTGAATATCGCCACCCATTAGCTCGGTGAGTTGTTTAACAATACTTAAGCCTAAGCCTGTACCGCCAAAGCGTCGGCTGGTTGATACCTCAGCCTGAGCAAACGGATCAAAGATCATTGGTATGCGGTCTTGCGCGATGCCAATACCGGTATCCTGAGTAATGATGGTGAGCACACTTTCATTGGGTTGATGGCCAGCCTGTTGTTTCAGGGTGACACGCACTTCCCCTTTATCGGTAAATTTAATCGCATTGCTGGTGAGATTGAATAATATCTGGCGAATGCGGGCTTTGTCTGCATAGAACCAGTTTGATGGTTCAAATTCACAATCAATGTAGAAGCCGATCCCTTTCTCTTTAGCAAGAGAGTAGTAGGTGCTTTCAATGGTGCCGATCAAATCGGTAAAACAAAAGTGCGTTTTATCAAGCTTTAGCTGGCCTTGTTCGATTTTAGAGAAATCCAGAATATCATTGAGCAGTGACATCATATGTTTGCCCGAATCAAGCAATGTTCGCAAATGATGTTCTTGCTCTGTTGTCAGATCGGTTTTCAGCAGTAACTGGGAAAGCCCCAGCATGCCATTCATCGGGGTACGAATTTCATGAGATAAGTTTGCCAGAAAGGCCGACTTGGCTCTGTCTGCATCTTCGGCCTTGTGCAGTGCCTGATTCAGACGCTGGGTATCGGAAGATATTTTATCCGCCCCCTGGTTTAAGGCAGCATGAAGTACCTGAAACTCATGAGGGCCTGTAAATGTTTCATTACGAGAATAGTTCCCCAGTTTAAACTGGGCGGCAAAGCGCGACAGTTTTGTTAATGGCACCGTGATACGTTTGGTTAAAGTAATCGATAAGACAATCACCATACAGGCGGTAAACAATAGCGCCAGCATAAAGTAGCTATGCAGGTAATCGATCACTTTTGTTGCGGTATGCTGTGGGGTTATGGTCACTAACGACCACAGAGGCTGGTTGTTATTATCAAGGGTGTTCAATTTGGAAATAGTGGTAATGAGTTCATCACCATAGCGGTTAGTGTAGTGAGTCACTCCTCCCCGCTCATTGTCGGTCTGGAACGTTCCTTGATCATAGTTCTGTTTAAAGTTACTGAGAGCCTGCAGGACGCGCCCCTGATACTTACCTGAGAGTATGGCGTCACCTTGTTGATTTATAAGGAAGACATAGTCGGCATTACTAATATGATCGCCTAGGTAGTTCAGCCGTTCATTAATTTCACTCAGTCGGTATTCCACCAATAACAGGCGCTCTTTTTCGCTGCGGGGATTAGGCGAATGGGAGTTGCTGACTTTGGTGATAAACAACAGGCAGGGGACCGAGGTGACATTTTGTGGCACTGCGATATAAGTCTTATTCGGCGTTGAGTTTATCTTGCCCATAATGCCGGTGAAATCATTTAAGCCAAATTTTTTCAGCTCGTTTGCCAGGTTAACCGGTTGACCTGCAAGGGATGATTCAGCGATCTTGAAGTGTTCGCCCTCTTTCTCAACCAGGTGAATGGCGTTAAAGGCTTGATCAACAGCGCTCAGCTCGGCCAAGTAATGGCTGATAAAACTTTTGTTATTAGAAGATGCGCTAAGGGTGATCGATGCGTCTAATTCAAAAACGGGTGAGTTAGCCAGTGTTTTCAGGCTAAGCAGGCGTTTGGCAAAAATATCATCAATGTTTTGCGCTGCAATCTCTGTACGGTTGTGAATACCCTGAGATATTTGCTCAAGTGCAACCGTCGACCATTTCTCGCTGCTTATCCAGCTATAAATGAACGCAGGAATAATACCTACCGAAAGCATACTGGCCAGTAAAATAGGTTTGATTTTATGTGGGAATAATCGCATCACTATCCCTAACATCCTTGTTTGTCGCGAAAAGCCCGCTACTTCTTTAACATCTTAAGAACAAATATAACAATAATATTAATTAGAGGCTTTGCAAGATAGAAGAAAGTCGATCCAGACAGCAAAGTTTAATACCCAAACCACTTCAAGATGTATGATTCAGAGTTTCCAGAGGAGTTTCCAAGGAGCGAGTTTCAGTGGTTTTTATACTGCGTTAGCCATCTTCCAAATAGAACTTCTATTCGCTCATATGGCTGCTTTGCCTAAAAGCCACTGAATTCTCGCTGAACATGTTCTCTGACTAACTTAATAGCTGCTCTAAGGTAAGCGGTGCAGCGGTTAAGCCAACTTGCTGCGCTGGGGTCAGGCCAGAACGATCCTGGCGGCATAGGTTATGCCATGCACGGTAAATATCCAGTAATGGCAATAGCCCTGCCGGTCGCAGTTTGCGACGGGGCTCATCGACTAATTGCGAAAACTGGTCGTGGAAGCGGGTTTGGTATTCACTGATAGTTCGATGAGACGCGATTTCCATCCATTTCTTTTCATTGTCTTTTTCACCGCCGATATGGCATATACCTTTGCCGATGTCACCATGGCGGGTGAAGGCCCAGCGATCACGCCACCAGCTCATTAACACGATATCAATACGTCCAGCAGGCTGACCATGTCGCCAGTCTTTATCTTCGATGACATAAAGCGGATGAATACTTTTATCTTTAATACGGTTAAGGAAAACAGAGATACATGCCGAACGCAATAAAGTTTCCTGAGGCATAAAAAGAGACAGTGACTCATTATATTCAAGCATTTGTGACAAATGCAGGTAGTGCGCGTAAACAGTGTACTGTGGACGGACTAAGCACCCTTTGGTCGGATAATTAATTCGCGGAAGATGGCTGAGCGGATCTTCCATATTAGGGCGGGCCAGTACTTCGCGGTATGTTGCATCCACGCGAGCCAGAATACCTTGAGGAGCCGGCAACGGTACTTCAACCAACTGCGCGTTGGGTGCTGCCATAAAACGGGTATCGTCTTGGTAAGGGTCGTGATCATTGCTGGGATTATCGACATCGGACGGGTGATAATTCACATGCTGGCCAACGACATAGCCTGATGTTGCTTCACCTGTGGCAATCCATAACACACCGTTACCACTGTTTGGTTGCAATGGCTTTAAATCTGATGCGAGCGATAAGGTTTGCGCATGTTTAAACAAGCGGGCATCAAACATCGATAGCTGACGGCGGCAGCGGCTGGCAATATGCGAGAGCTGATCATAAAAGGTTTTCGGGTTCATTCCCAGGCGACGGCAAATGTCTCGTACTGAATAGCCAGTAAATAACATAGCTAACAGTTTTTGCTGAACCATATGCTTGCCATTAAAACCTGACCAGCGATCGACAAAAGTGGCCTGGCAGCATTTGCAACGGTATCGTTGGCGATCACCGCTGTAGCCAAAGGCATGATAAAGATGGCGATGGGTCAGTACCGGAAGGCCGAGATTTCTACAGTCAGGATTATTACAAGCAGGCAGGCCACTGCTTTGTGCGATTTTAAGACGAGAAACTTCAGCCACGACATCGTGGTTATTGAGAACCGGGGGAAACGCACCACATTCACGACAGATCATTGTTGGTCTGCGGGGATTAGAGTGTTGCACTACGTAGTTATGTTCATCCATTGAACCAAAATTACGGCAGCTGACTGTTTTACAGTGATTAAGCTGTAAATGCCCGTAAGCTGGTGGCAACAGGGTTGCAGAGGATACTGGGTGAAGTTTTTTCATCATGGCAGCCTAACCTTATCCTTGTGCATAAGCCAGGAGAAGAGAAGGGGACTGAATAAGAGGTAGCCCTCTTATTCAGTGCAGTATTAGCCGCCCACAAGTCAGCTGATATTGAACATAGATCGCCTGAAAAAAGCATCAATGTATGATGATGTTTTTCTCAATTCAAATTGTGCAAGACGCCACATATTACAAAATGTTGAGCTGCGATTATGCTCAAGAACAGCCTCCCTGTGGACACTAATTTCCCTTTTTCCACATTACTCATTACGTAACGTTAAAAACGTTGCCGTTAAGAGCTATGCCATTAGAACTGATGACATAATAATTATGCAATCAATTAGAATAATGGCATAGGTCTTAACTCTGTCTGAGACAGAGGTAGCGGCCAGAGAATCGGGGAAAACCCTGACCGCTAAATACTTTTTACTCAAACGGGATTAGATGCTGATCGCTGTTTCCAGTGCGACGTTCATCATCTCGTTGAAAGACTTCTGACGGTCTTCCGAACTTAGTTTCTCACCACGAGTGATGTGGTCAGATACGGTCAGGATAGTCAGTGCTTTTGCACCAAGCTCAGCCGCCACACCGTAGATACCGGCAGCTTCCATATCGATACCCAGAATGCCAAGCTTTTCCATTTTTTCGAATAAGTCAGCTTCAGGGCTGTAGAACAGATCCGCAGAGAATACGTTACCGACACGAACAGGTACTTTTTGTTCGCGCGCTTTGCCCACAGCAGTTTCTAGCAGGTGGAAATCAGCAATAGCAGCGAAATCATGGTCGTTGAAACGGATACGGTTAACTTTGGAATCGGTGGATGCACCCATACCAATGATGACATCCATCAGTTTTACGTCATCACTTACGGTGCCACAGCTACCAACACGGATAACATTTTTAACACCGAAATCTTTGATCAGCTCATGAACATAGATAGAGCATGATGGGATGCCCATACCGTGGCCCATTACAGAAACACGCTTACCTTTGTAAGTGCCTGTGAAACCAAGCATGCTGCGTACGTCACACACTTGCTTTACATCTTCCAGGAAGTTTTCAGCAATAAACTTTGCGCGTAACGGATCACCTGGCATTAGGACTGTTTCAGCAAAATCACCAAGTTCAGCATTGATATGTGGGGTAGCCATGGCTCACTCCTAGGAATTTGTTATTAAAAGGGTTTAAGTATTTAAGAGAAAAAACGTTCAACAATAGTTTGGTATGCCATACCGCCAAGGTAAACACCAACGATGCCCATAATGCCTGGTAATACTGGTGGCGCAGGCAGTGGTAGCTTAACCGCACTAAAAAATAAGCCAACAATTAAGCCTGCAAAAATAGCCAGCAGAATCTCGTTCATGTGTTTACCCTCTATTGTCTTGCATATTCAATGTATGACGGCTTGATTCAGGCTTGCTCTTTCTATCTTCTTCATTGAAGTCCAGTTCGTTACAAATCAACTGCTCTTCACAAGTCACTCGCGCTTCAGAGAGAAATAGATAAGGTGCCTTTGCGTTGTTGCCGTTCGATGTGGAGAAGTTTATGGAATTCGCGGCCTTCATCTAGCGATCATGATCACATTTTAGTTTCTAATGATGAAAAAAAAACGCATTGATTACCAAAAGTGTTGAAAATGTGATGAAGATCGTTTGCTCGTCAGTCGTTGTGGTTTGGTTGAAAAGTGAACTTATCAATAAGAATCGTACGTTATTTGTTGAAAGTGAAAGGTTTTATATTGATATTTATTGATAACTTACATTATGAAATGGATTTCACAGAAATGTGATCTTGTAATGGATTTCATCGTTTTAGTACACAGAAATAGGATAAAAGGTTTAGTTTGCCTTATAACGGTGGGTTTATATGTATGGCTATTTTTTTGGTAAATCCGTAAATATCATGCGGATGGAGATGTACTGGTGTGATCATTGTATTGCACCTTGTAATGCAGAAGCAAGGTAGCCAATAGATTCTAGATGATAAAATGCAGGAGTTTGTATCCGGTTCGCTGGAATAATCAAAGGTTGAGCACGAAAAAAAGTAACAAAATTGGCGTATAAGTAAAAATAGGCTAAAGATAAAACATATCAAATAACAATAACTTGATTACATTTGATTCTATTTTAATTGTTAAGCGAGGGAATGTAGCGATGAAAAAGATTTTACTTGCCGCAACACTGGCATTGATTTGTATGCCTGCCAGCGCTGATATTTTGGGGCTCTCGGTGGGGGCCAGCGTTGGGGCTGCCAGCATTGAATATGACGGCAACAGTGAATATGGCTTTGAATACGGCATTAATGCGACTTATCAGATCAATGATATTTTCAGTGTTAATGCTGGCGTGGTGCAAGGAAGTGCAGAAGTCGACGCCAGTGGAAATGCGACAAAAAACGATATTGATTATACCGCTTTTCCGCTTACTCTTCGTGGTGACTTCCCCTTGCTTATCGGTAGCTTGTACGCCAAAGCGGGTACTAACTATTACGACGTTGACAGGGAATTATCCGGCATCACAGTGACTGATGATGGTTGGGGGTTTACCGGTGGAGCCGGTGTCGTTCTGACGCTGATCCCGTTGGTGGATTTCACCTTAGGGTATGAATACCGCGATATGGGCGATGTGACCAATAATGCAGTCATTTTTGGTGTCGGTATAGGGCTGTAATACTCACCGCCCGAGCCGTAACAGGAAACCAACGAAAAGCCGCAATTGCGGCTTTATACCCAAAGATCATGCAACTAAAATAGTCTAAAAATTCATCAAAGTCGGAATTGAGTCAAAGTAAAGCGCGGCAGGGAGCCCTACCATATGAAGAATAGAACAATAGGGTGAGTACATCATGACTAATTATGAACACTACCTTACGACCGTTGAGCAAATCTATCCGGTGGTTCTTCGCAAACTGACCACTCCTTGGCGAATTGAATACCGGGATGCATTGCAGGAACAAAATCCGAAAGGTTGTGTGGATATCAATCTTGTCGCCGAGGATGCTACCGTATTCCACCGGTTAAAAATTTCGGCCAATAAAACAGAGATGTGGCCCGACAAGCAAGCGGTTAATGACGCACTGGTTGAATACATTATTCGTGGTGCTGCGCGAATGGCACCGCTGCGTCAGGCAGCGTACCGCAAAAATGTCGCCTACTGGCTGGAAAGTTGCCTGCAGGTGGTACATTCAGTCATGATCAGCAAAGCAGAACTTCAGCAAGCGGTTAGTGATAACGCTTATCCGTATCCGAGCAAAGTTAAATTGAATGGTGATTACCTTCCATGCTGGGTGTTGTGTGAAAAAGAGCAACTGCTGGTGGTGTCTGTTATTGATAGCCGATCCGGCCAGTTCGGCCTTACCCAAAATGTAGACGCAAGCCAATTGGTTGATTTTGAGCGCTGGTTTGAGGCGCAGGTGATCGATTCTGCTGAAGAGTCGATTGATACAGCCACTGAACATGTCAAAGATTTAGTGAAATCGACTGAGAAGCATGACGACAGCGAGCCTGATCTGGTGGATGCGGTGAAACATCCTAGTGCATCAACATTGAGTCCGGTGGTGAGTGTGATGCTGATGATGGGGATTGTGGTTGCGTTCTTTGTTATTTTTAAATTCCAGCTAGGTTTTTAGGTATTGCGGTGGCTGATTGAATTACTGCAAGACCAAGATTCGCGATGACTGAGGTTTTCACGTTAGGTATTATTATCGTTGGTCTTAGGCGTGAAATCTTATAAGATTCACGCCATTATTCTCGTTGTCGAGGTAGGTTATGTATAACCTGGCACTGTTATCCCAAGCTGAAAAAAACCGCATTGAATTAGATAAGCAAGCTGCTTACACCGTATGGAAAGTCAAAAATTCCAAAGCGGGATATGAGGCGTTTACTGAACAAAGTAATAATATTGAAGACGATGACGATCGTGATTTTTTCAATCAGGCTGTCAGCAAATATAAAACCAAAATGGGTATCAAATAATACCAATTCCAGATATTTTATGTATTTGTTATTTATAGCAATGGACGCGAAATGGCACGGAATAAATTATCTTGGACGCTGGTGGCAGCCTTATCCTGCTTTGGGGTGTCGGCACAACCGGTACTAGCAAAACCGGTTGCCTGGGATCAGCAAGATCAAACCTGGCTGAGTCAGCAATCAGAACATTTTTCCATTCACTTCTTAGATGGTCACCAGCAAAATGCGGCGAAAGCGCTGGATATTGCCGAACGTGTCCACCGCGAACTACTGCCATTTTTTAAATTCCCCCCACAGGCACGAACTGAAATCGTGCTGGTTGATGACTTTGATTTTTCTAACGGTTGGGCAACGCCATTACCGTTTGCTCAGATCAGGTTAATCATGAGTCCGCCTGAAGATGTGAACAGCCTGGAAGCCAATGATGACTGGCTCCATATGCTTATCCGCCATGAATATGCCCATATTATGCACATGGAGCTGGCATCAGGTTCGGTCAAAGCTTTGCGAAAGGTGTTTGGCCGCAATGTGTTTTTATTCCCGCATGCTCTGACGCCGTCGGTGCTGCTGGAGGGGCTGGCTGTTTATCTCGAAACCAACAAAGAGCTGGGTTATGGCCGCTTGCAAGGCAGCCTGTACGACATGGAAATGCGTATGGAGGTGGCAAGTGGCGAGCTAAAAGATCTGGAACAAGTTGCCGTGGCTTCACGTGAGTGGCCGCTGGGTTCTCAGTATCTTTATGGGGCTTACTTTATTGAATATCTTTCCGCGACGTATGGTGAAGATAACGTTCAGCTGTTTTTACAGGATTACAGCCGCAAATTATTGCCTTATTTTTTGTTAAACAGCTCCGCTAAAAAGGCCTTTGGTAAAGACTTTCAGATGCTGTGGAGCGATTACCAACAGTATTTGACGACCCGATTTGACTCTGAGATCACCATACTCAACCAACAGGCTGTTGTTGGTCGTGAGTTAGACAACAATCCGTTTCTTCAAGTCACCGCGACAGGTACAGATGGCCTGCTGGTTAACCGTAATAACGGCGAAGATCGCGCCGTGATTGCGATGCTGAATGCTAAGGATCTGAAAAAAGACGATCTCAACTGGCAAGAGGTTGTTAACACCAAAGGTGTGACAGCCATTGATCAGCACCCGCATGCGGGTTTGGCCGTTTCCCGGATAGTGAGTTATGCCGATGGCCGGCAGTTAAACGATATATTTCTGTATCAAAATAGCGGTTGGATCCAACTGACTGAGCGACAGCGTTTTCGTAAAGTTCGCTGGATGCCTGATGGCTCTCAGTTACTTGCCAGCCGTAAAGTCGATGGCCTCAGTGAACTGTGGCTGCTGGGTATTCAGTCGGGGGATCAGCCAACGCAGGTGTGGCAAGGTGAACAAGATGTCGTGCTGGGCGCGTTCGATGTTGCTCCGTCCGGTGACTATCTGATCGCTGCAGTTAAACGTCCGCTGCAAGGCTGGAATCTGGAACGGCTGGATCTGAATAAACATCAGTGGCAGCCATTGACCGATAGCAGAGCCACAGAAAATAGTCCGGTATTTTTACCCGACGGCCGAATAGCGTTCAGTGCCGATTATGATGGCATCTACAATATTTATGTGATGGAAGAAGAGACCCGCGAAATCACCCAATGGACACGGGAAATAGGCGGCGCGTTTCAACCGGAATGGCAGCCGGATTTAGGTCTTGTTTATCAGGCATATGGCACCGATGGTTATATGTTGCGCTACATTGAGCAGCCACAGGCGTTATCTGTCTTTGCGATTAATCGTCAGCAAGGACGTTATGACTATCCGCCAGCGATAACTGAAAACGTCGAAAAATCAGAGCCGGAAGCATACAGCCCATGGCCGACGGTACGTCCGCATAGCTGGTTTCCGCTCATACAAGTGGATGATGTCAGTACTCAGGCGGGAGTGATCACTTCTGGCTCTGATGCGTTAGGCCGGCATAACTACTTGCTGGCAGCGGCCTGGGATTTCAAGAATGATCTGGCCAATTTCAATCTGGTATATGGTTATGATAATCGCTGGGTGGTGGCTGTAGAGAGCAGCCACAGCTTTGATAAATTCACTCAGGATAACAGCGAAGGTTATCGTATTATCCGAGATGATTTTGCCCTGCTCCAGCGCAACCACCTCTTTACGGCGTGGGAAGATCAACTCAGCCTGCATGCCGGTATTGTTTGGGATAAAGAAAGCTTAGTGTCTCAGCCAGACTTTACCAATATCGGAAAATATCGGGAAACCCATGAAGCCTTAACGGGGCTGGCCTTAACCTTTGACAACCGTGAAGCGTACCTGAATGTACCGGGCATTGGTTGGGGTCATTATGTTGATCTGATAGCCGAAACCAATGATGTGTTTAATGCTGATTACAGCGGTGAAAAATATCAGGCTCAGTGGTCAGGAACCTGGGATCTACCCGGCCGTACGACCCTGACAGCGCGACTGGGCTTGGGCTATGCGGATGATAGCGCAAAAGCCTTCCGGCTGGGCGGTTATGATACCTCAGAGGAAACGCAGTTATTTGGCCGTGATACTCAGGCGCTGAGGGGCTACGATGAGTCGGCTCAGCGCGGCCATCAGTATGCGACTCAACGGCTGGAGCTGGAAACCTGGCTGGCACGTGCAGAGCGTAACTGGTCACTATATCCGATTGGTTTGGGTGATATTTCAGGTTCCCTGTATGTTGATTCAGGAGCAGCCTGGGATACGAGGAAAGATGCCAAGCAACTCACTGGCGTAGGCACTCAGATCACGGTTGAAACCAAGTTGGGATATAACCTCACCTTGCCGGTGACGTTTGGATATGCCAAAGGGCTCGATAACGACAAAGGTAAAAATCAGTTTTTTGTGCGCATAGCGTCTTTTTTCTAACCGCGAGTCCCGGTTAACGACCTGAGTTAGCCGGGGCTTTATTAAAAAAGCTGTTGAACGGTCAATTATGCAGGCTCCTGAACAATATATGTGGTTACATCGCCGGTTTAAAACTCGTCCGGAAGGTGAGCCTTCTTTATATAATTGAGTGAGGCTGGGGTTCAAAGTAAAAACGGGTTAAATTGTATTGATATTTGAGTTGAATGAAAATATAAGAAATGCGCATTGTTTATTCATTTTACGGCGAGCTATTTGTATATAAATATAAAAAAGCCCCCGCTTTAAGCGGGGGCGAAAAATTACCGAGATTACCACACACATTAGAGCACTTACTTTAAAGATTGATCATAGAGCGTTATATTTCAATCTTTAAATGAAGGTAGCGTCTACCTTGTGCATAGGTCCAGTATACACATTCACACCATCAATGTAACCCTTAAGAGGTATGACCATGTTGTCCCTCTTAAGACTCTGATTAAAGTTAATGTTTTTTATTTAAATTCATAAATGATCTGATTAAAAAAAGATACATACTGTAAGAATCTGACACTTAACGGTTATATTTTTTACAACTCAACCAGGCTATTTACTTTATATTCGATTGTTATTTTGCTGGTTAAAAATGAACAGCGCAATGTATAGAACAGGTCAGTCATTGGATTACGCCCGGATAAAGTTGGGTAAACTACAGAGAATGATCAAGGCGTGACTTCAGCAACGAGAACTCCCCTATCAAGAAAGCCTGGCTTAGTTGTCGGGCTATGGTAGTGGTAATATTGCGGTATTCCCCCATTTTATATAGAGGACAAAACTGTCTCGTATATAAAACGGGTCAAAATAGCAGAAAGGTTAAACAATCTGCCTTTAAATTGCACTAGTGGTTAAACGATGCTGTACTCTTGATGAGGTTAGCTATTTAAACTGTCTAACAGTATTTTTGAATCATCATTTCCATTTAAGAAAGATTCATTCAACCAATAAACACTTTGCTCAAAATCATCATTGCTACCACTAAGCAGCAAGCTTAACCCTAATTCATATTGTGCTTCTGGCTCACCGTTATGCGCTGCTTTTTGAAACAGTGCCAAAGAGCGCTTGTTATCTTTAAGGCAGTGTTTACCTTGTTGGTACAGTGATGCTAAATGAAGCTGGGCGTAGCCATCATTGAATTTATCGCCGAGTTCTAAAAAATAAATCGCATTATTATAGTCATTAGAGCCAAGGTAATATTGATACATTAACTCGGCAATATCAGCACTGTCTATAGAAGATTCTTTTAACGTAAATAAAAAATCGTCAGAGACTGGAGTATTTAATAATTTATCTTCAAGCTCATTTAAGCATAAGTCAGTAGTCTCGTTTTTCATAAACAGCTCTATCAATTAGATGAAAAAACAAAATAACAGATTTAAGAAATTAATTGCACTAATGCTAAATTTTAGAAAATCACGTTAAATCAATATACTGCTTTTGACGGGATGTAATTTATTTGTCATTTCAGTTGCTTAATGAATGAAAGAAATGGAACGGAAATCACAAGAAATTAATTTGGATGGTGGTTTTTTGAACGAAGGGGTGTGGTTGATAACAATATGTCACCAAAAGGATGATGGAAAAACTCAAAACCATCGTATGCGACCGCGCTTGTGCGGTGGTGTGATAGGAGAGAGGCCTAGAGGCCTCCTCCTACTTGATTAGCGCTAAATCGATTAAGCTAAGCTCTATTAAGCGTTTAACGCCTGCTCAAGATCAGCCAGAATATCGTCGATATGTTCGATACCCACAGACAGGCGGATCATTTCAGGGCTGACACCTGCATCATGCTGTTCCTGTGCATTCATCTGACGGTGAGTCGTCGAAGCCGGGTGACAAGCCAGTGATTTCGCATCACCAATGTTCACCAAACGTTTAAAGATTTGTAGTGCATCATAGAAGCGAACTCCCGCGTCATACCCCTCTTTCAGGCCAAAAGAAAGGATAGCAGAAGGCTTGCCGCCCATGTATTTCTGCGCCAGTTCATAATGGGGCGAATCTTTCAGGCCGGCATAATTCACCCAGCTCACTTTGTCGTGTTGTTTCAGGTATTCCGCTACTTTCAGCGCGTTCTCCGTGTGTCTTTCCATACGCAAAGGCAGGGTTTCTAATCCTTGCAGTAATAGGAACGCATTCATCGGCGATAACGCCGCGCCGGTATTACGCAATGGTACGGTACGGCAGCGACCAATGAACGCTGCATCACCGAAGGCTTCGGTATAAACCACACCGTGATAAGACGGCTCTGGCTGGTTAAATACCGGGAAGCGATCTTTATGTTGCGCCCAGGGGAATTTACCGGAATCGATAACAATTCCACCCAGCGAAGTTCCGTGGCCACCGACATATTTCGTCAGCGAGTGCACCACAATATCGGCACCGAACTCGATAGGCTTGCATAGCACTGGTGTTGCCACCGTATTATCAACCACCACAGGTACGCCCTGCGCATGAGCGAGATTGGCTATCGTTTCGATATCTACAATATTACCCGCCGGGTTCCCGATTGTTTCGCAATAAACCGCCTTGGTGTTTTCGTCGATTAGCTCAGCCAGACTTTCAGGCTTATCGTCTTTGGCAAAGCGAACCTCAATGCCCTGTTTTGGCAGCATATGGGCAAACAGGGTGTACGTACCGCCATACAGTTGCGGGGTTGAAACAATGTTGTCACCAGCTTCAGCCAGCGTCAGTATGGCATAGTTAATTGCCGCGCTGCCTGCACTCACAACCAGTCCGGCAATGCCGCCTTCCAATGCCGCCATGCGCTTTTCAAGTACATCGTTGGTCGGGTTCATGATACGGGTGTAGATATTGCCCGGAACTTCCAGGTTAAACAGATCGGCACCGTGCTGGGCGCTATCAAACTCGTACGCGACGGTCTGGTAAATTGGGGTGGCGACCGATTTTGTCGTGGGATCGGTTTGATAGCCGTGATGGATTGATAACGTTTCGTCTTTCATCTCTTCTTCCTTGATTAAGTAGACTAACTAGTGTTTCTTTGTACCATGAAAAACAAGCTTCGCGCTAATGGCTTTGCCTGTGTGATCGAGGATATTTTCTGCACAATGGTTAGAATACGTTCCTGAGTTTTTAACCTATCCCCATCTGTAATACTAAATATACCCAAGTTACCTCAAGATGCAGGATTCAGAGTGATACCAGCCAGTTCAATTCAAGGAAAATGTGCGAAGGAATGACGGGTCCTTTCGAGTGCATTTGACACAGAAGTGGGCTGGCTGGAACACTCCCGAAGGGCGAGTTTTCCAGGCACTAATGTTGCGTTGCTGATTTTTGATGTAGAGCGACTATATCTGCAAATCAGCGTCTGACCTTAGCGCCTGGAAATTCTCGCTGAAACGAGCATCTTGAGGTTACTTGGGTATAAATAAAAGGAGTTGCGGTTGTATATTGGTGAAGTTGTCAAACGTTCCGGCGCGTCAGCGAAAGCGATAAGGCTTTATGAGGCATTAGGGTTATTGTCCGGTATTAAAAGGCAGGGGCGTTATCGTGTTTATGAAGAGCACGATGTTGAGTTTATCCAGCTTATCAAACAAGCACAAAAATTAGGTGTCACGCTGTCAGAGCTTAAAAGCCTTCTTGTTAGTCGTAACACGCTTGATTGGCTTGCGGTGATGGAACTTCTGGCGCACAAACAACAAGCCATTGATGCTCAGATAGCAGCGTTGCTCTCAACCCAAAAACAAGTTGAAGACTACCGGTGCGAAATTCAGAAATGTTTCGATAACGGTTGACTCTTCCCCAAGGGGTAAAGTTTAGACTGCTTGTTTTCACAAGGAGTCAACCGAATGAGCAAGCGTATTTTAGTGCTAAATGGAAATCCGAAACAAACCAGTTACAGCGCTGAACTGGCCGAAGCCTATCTGTCTACAAGCCAGCAACACAATGATGTCCGTTTGATGTCACTTCATGATATGGATTTTGATAGCAATCTGATCAATGGCTATGATCAGATCCAGCCACTGGAGGCCGATCTGGAGTCTTTTCAAAAGGCGCTAACATGGGCCGAGCATGTCGTCATCATTTCCCCAGTCTGGTGGGGAGGAATTCCCGCCAAGCTGAAAGGATTATTCGACAGGACTATTTTACCGGGTTTCGCGTTTAAGTATCATGAAGGGAAATCTATTCCTGAAAAGCTACTGGCAGGGCGAACCGCTGATATCATTTTAACCATGGACACGCCGCCCTTATTTTATCGATGGTTTCAAGGTAACCCGGCCTATAAACAACTGAAAAATACCACTCTGGCTTTTTGTGGTTTCAAGAAGATATCAGCGACATATATTGGGCCTGTGATAAATTCATCAGAAAAACAGCGCGCCAAATGGCAAGATGCCGTCACCAAAATGGGGGCTAAGTAGCGGACAAAGACGGTAGGTAAATTTCGCCTTCATCATGAGATCGCGCACAAACGGTCTGATTGCGATATGCTAGCGACAAAATGACGTTACAGTAGTAATTTATGACAATCGAAATTACCACCCTGCCTGAAGCTGAGATAACCTGTGCCAACTGCAAGGCTTGTTGTTGCCGGTTAGAAGTTATGCTCATTACTGAGACTGGCGTTCCTGAGCGCTATATTGATACTGACTCGTGGGGCGGAAGGGTAATGGCACGTCTTGAGGATGGTTGGTGCGCAGCCTTAGACCGCGATACATTGATGTGTTCGATTTACGAAAATCGACCGCTGATTTGCCGAGAGTTTGAGATGGGAGAATATGAGTGTATCGCCGAGCGAAACGATAACATGTAAACGTAGAATCAACGAGATTGATGATTTTCATTAATGTTGAAAATCATCAATCTTGCCTTTTGTCTTGCGGCTTACACCTTAAACCGGTGTGAAAGCTTAATGTATTGTTAATTCACCTTCGAGATCAGTCAGGATCATTTTCTGAATATCCAAACCAAGCAGCATCAAAATAAGGCACCAATTTAAAAAGGGAATGTTACTTTTTTCTAAATTATCGTTGAAATGGGTGCTGTTCCAATCAAACGATGCCGATAAATCACTGATTGTTAACCCTGTAAATGCATTGTCACCGATAATTTCTCGCAGTTGATCGGCGGAAGGAGTCACAAATTTATTGGCAGGGCGAAAAGCACTGGCATTGAATGTGCCCAAAATTTTACGGATATCTGCCGGTAACGGTCGACCATGATTCTGAATATTCGGTCTGCCTACTAAAGCAGCTAAGAAGCACCAGCAAGCATACGGGATCGTCGATACTTCAAACGGCTCTTTTTTATACCTTGCGCTCCAATCGCGGAACTTACGCTCTGGTATTGCCGTTATTTTTACCAAGGTCGCTGAGTCGTAATCGTACTCACGCAACAAATTTAAAATTTCTGCGACTTCTGAAACGAAAGGCTTCGTCCATACATTGGATGGTGCAAAGGTGTTTTCTCTTATCACGGACTAATCTCTTCTTCAAAAGTGAGCCTACGTACGTAAGCGTAGTCTCTTAATTGTATTTTAATCTGTCAGCCACTTTCATTATTTGCACTGCTGTCATGCTAAATAGCGACTTTTTAAGCGAACTGGCCAAATCTGATGATGTCGGCTATTTTGATGAGAGATAATACTGATATACCCAAAGAATGCAAAAAATAGACCCAAAGGCTCAACAACACGCTCCCATCATACGCAGCGCATGCTTTCGTTTTTATGAAGAGCTCAATGACTTCTTACTCCAAAAACAGCGCAAGATAACGTTTCCTTATGAATTCACAGGAAATCCATCCATTAAAGACACGATTGAAGCGATTGGGGTGCCACATACCGAAATCGATTTAATCGTGGTCGATGGCGAGTCGGTGGGTTTCGAGTACCAGATGCAGGGCGGTGAGCATGTCTCTGTTTATCCCGAATTTGAATCTTTTAATATCACTCCTCTTGTTCACCTCCGTTCACAGCCACTACGGATAACAAAATTTGTCGTGGATGTTAATTTGGGGAAATTAGCACTGAAGCTCCGACTACTCGGATTTGATACCTTATACAATAAAGATTTCAGCGATAGTGAAATTGTCCAACTGTCTCTGAATGAGAAACGCATCATTTTGACGCGTGACAAGGGTATTTTTAAATACAGGGCAGTCACTCATGGGTACTGGGTTCGCAGTGATGATCCAAAACAGCAGTTAAGGGAAGTAGTTACCCGCTTACAGCTGGAGAACAGTTTCAGACCATTTACGCGTTGCTCAAATTGTAATGAACAATTGCACCCGGTTGATAGTAAACGATTAAAAGGTCGCGTACCTGATGATGTCTTGTTATTTTCTGATGGTTTTATGGAGTGTCAGGGGTGTAAAAAAATCTATTGGCGAGGGTCCCATTATGACCGCATCTGTAAATGGATTAGCAAATTAAACGTCAATTAACTCTGCATCTTGAGGTAGTTTTGGGGGGGATGATTAAAGACAGGCCGAGTTTTGTATTATTCACATAAAGAATACAAAACTGGTATAAAATGCCAAGCATTGCATGCGGACTGCCGCACTTATTAGTTTAAATGAAGGGATCGTATGATTGTAATTACTGGTGCCAGTAGTGGCCTGGGTGCCGCGCTGGCAAATTTGTATGGTAACGACGGACAAGCGCTGTTACTTACCGGACGCAGTGAGCAACGTCTATCACAGGTGGCGAAAACGATTTCTGGCGACGTTCAGACAAAACCGGCCGACCTGTGTGATCCGCCGGCTATTTCAGCCTTGCTCGATTCGCTGGAACAAGCACCAGATACCGTGATCCACTGCGCTGGCAGCGGTTATTTTGGCCCCATTGAAGATCAGCAGCCTGAGTTGATTGGCGAACTGATCCACAACAACGTGACATCGGCGATCTTATTACTGCGAGAGTTGGTGAAGCGCTATCGTCATGAGAAGGTCAATGTCGTTGTTGTAATGTCGACGGCGGCGCAGGTAGCTAAAGCCGGGGAGTCGACCTACTGTGCAGCTAAATGGGCAGTGCGGGGGTTGATCGAATCTGTTCGTCTTGAGCTGAAAGGCAGCCCGATGAAACTAATCGCAGTGTATCCCGGTGGAATGGCTACGGATTTCTGGCAAACCAGTGGCAAAGATCTTGATACCTCGGGCTTTATGACCGCAGAGGAAGCAGCGACTATGCTGAAGCAGGCGCTGGTCAGCGCCGAGCACGGTTATGTTTCTGATATTACAATCAATCGCTCTTAGTCGTTAAATTCGAAAGCTTTGGGATGAATTCGCTTTCGTTATGTGAATATTGGAAATCTGATAGTCAAAATAAAAGGAATTAATATGCTTCTCAGAGTTACTGCTGCATTCATTCATCTGTTGCTCTGGCTTGGCGTCGCTATTTCGCCAGCCTTAGTTGGCGCAGCTATTGCTGTGATCTCGTGCATTATTCTTGATGACATGAATATGGTTCTGATCGCGGCATTGATGGGCACTGGGCTGGTGATCGGTATTGTGTGTGCTGAAAAAATCAGAACAACAATGGGTCTGGTAAATTTTTGGGGCAGGCTAAACGGTCAACCTGAACTCAATGAGTCAAATAAAGGGTAAGCGGGTTATTTAACTCAGCTAGCTATGATGAGCGAAGGTAATAACACTAGATATGATCACCACGCCCACAGGGCGTGGTTTTTAGTTGCTAATTATAGTTAGAACCAAGTTTCCATTTGCAGTGCAAACATTGCTTCGCCGCCTTCGCCCATAGTGCTTGCATCGTCAGCCAAGCTCACAGAGTAGTTATTCAGATCTTCGCTCCAGTCAACATACGAAGCCGCAAAACGAATTTCCGGACGCTGGAAGAAACCACCAGAAGTATCTAGCTTAAAGGTTGGTGCAATAGTGGCTTTGTAGAAGCTACCGTCAGCTTGTTCCGTGCCGTTATCCAAATCCATGTACTGGTAAGAGCCTTCATACACCATTTCAAAGTTTTTGGTCAGCTCTTGCGCCAAACGAACATTCACCGTTGCCCACATGAACTCATCACCGTCTTTAACACGATCCTGGCTATATTCACCCAAGAATGCAGGTGCGATACGCCAGTTATCAGCAAAGCGAGTGACACCGTAACTGAATAGTCGTACAGCCTTGGCATCTTCATTTAGATCACCATTAGAACCAATCCCTTTCAGTTCAGCACCTAAACCCTGGCCCATTATCACACCCGTTTTTGAGAAACCTTCGCCGCCACCGTAGAAATTGTCACCATGATAGGCCAGCAATGCGTGGAAGCCATTTTCAGCACGTTTGGTTGGAGATATGTCAGTTACATCTCTACCTTCATTGTCTGCAGCTGTCATTGCGTTCAGCATCAACTGCCACTGGCCGATGTAGTTGTTCATCGTAACAATGTAGTTTTCCACTTCCAGGCTTTCGCTGTCGATGGCCCCAAAATCACGGCCGTAAATTGAGACGTTGCTCTGCCAGTCATCACTGAACTGAACATCATAAATACCTGCACCGGTTCCCGACAGGAAGACAATATCAGTATCCATAAAGTGAATATCGAAGTTATCACGGTCAAAACGCTTACCCGCCCAAATGGAGGCATACGACAGGGCACCATCAAAAGAATCCAACCCTCCTAGCTCAGCAAAGATTTGTCGAACATTGAGCGTTGAATCATCGGAAGTCCATTCATTGTTGGTTTCTGTACTGTCGGCCAGCATTACACGGTACTTCGACCAAGAACCATCATCTTGGCTGATATTATGATCAAGTATTACTTCAACATAGTTGTCATCTTCAACACCCAGACGACCGACAGCACCACCTAGTGCGCCAGCCGCTGTCATGTATGGTCCTGTAATGGCAGATTCACCATTCAAGTTGTCATCAATCAGCAAACCTGCTCGTGCATAGCCATGAAACTCAAAAGCAGACGCTTTGCTTTCGGCATCTCCAGCCACTTGTTCAGCTTTTTCCAGGCGCTGCTCTAGATTGGTAATTCTGGCCTCAAGTTCAGTAACTTGATCTTGCGCTAAGACTGAACCTGAACAGCCTAAAGCAATAGCGAGAGATAAAAGACCTTTTTTCATAATTGTTATTCCCTTCAAGATGTAATAAGGAACGCACCCATATAGACGAGCCAAATATATAGCCCGTGCTAATGTTTGGAGTTGATGGGATTGTTCCCATTCATTATTACAAGGGGCCGCACCAGAAAGAAATGGGAACAGTCCCAAAAGGTGAGGGCTCTCACAGGTTTTTTAAAAACGGGTTGGATTAGAAAAGGGTGAAAAGGCCAAATTACTCCTGATTGGTTCAATTTTTAAATGTTATTTTTGCTTCTGGCGACACGAGAAATGAAGGCAATAAATCCTGTTGCTATAACACTTTAAAGCAATTTTCAGGATTCTTATGGAGCAGAGTAAGGCGTTGATAGAAACACCTAAGGTGTGAGGACTTTCACAGTTTGGGAATGTTCCCATTTCCATCTTGGAAATATGTTGTAACAATAATTGGGAACAGTTCCATGGCGAAAGCCTGTACCACCACACAACATATGAATGGATATCAACATGAGTACGATAAAACGACAAGAGATAGAGCGTCTGGTCGAGCTGATAGGCGGACGGGATAATATTGCCAGCGTCAGTCACTGCTTAACCCGCCTGCGCTTTGTGTTAAACAACCCTGCACAGGCAGACAGCAAGGCGATAGAACAGATCGCCATGGTAAAAGGTTGCTTTACCAACGCCGGGCAATATCAGGTAGTTATTGGTACCGAAGTGGACCAGGTCTATAAAGTTCTCAATGAAATGACCGGCATGAGCGGGGCGTCAAAAGATGAAGCCAAAGTCGCAGCACGCCAGAATATGAATTTGCTGGAGCGGGGAATTTCCCACCTTGCCGAAATCTTTGTTCCGCTGCTTCCAGCTATTATTACCGGTGGTTTGATCCTTGGCTTTCGTAATGTGATTGGCGACATTCGCATGTTCGATGGCAAAACCTTGGTTGAAATCAGCCAGTTTTGGTCGACGGTACACTCCTTCTTATGGTTGATCGGCGAAGCGATTTTCTTCTTCCTGCCTGTCGGGGTCTGCTGGGCAACCGTGAAAAAACTGGGCGGCACACCGATCCTCGGTATTGTGCTGGGTGTTACCTTGGTTTCTCCGCAGTTAATGAACGCCTATCTGATCGGTAAGCAGGCACCGGAAGTCTGGGACTTTGGCCTGTTTGTGATTGAAAAAGTCGGTTATCAGGCTCAGGTCATTCCTGCCATGCTGGCGGGTATTGCACTGGCAATGATAGAAACCAACCTGAAACGTATTATTCCCTCCTACCTGTATCTTGTTGTGGTGCCGTTTATTTCATTGTTAACGGCCGTCGTGCTGGCGCACTCGTTGATTGGTCCGTTTGGCCGTGTTATCGGTGATGGTGTTGCGTTTGCGGCGAAAGCGGCAATGACGGGTGATTTCGCAGTTCTTGGTTCGATGGTTTTTGGCTTCCTGTATGCACCATTAGTGATTACCGGTATTCACCATACAACCAATGCCGTTGATCTGCAGTTAATGCAAGATATGGGTGGCACGCCTATCTGGCCGTTGATTGCGCTGTCAAATATTGCCCAGGCTTCTGCTGTGGTCGGTATTATCTGGATCAGCAAAAAACATAACGAGCGTGAAATTTCAGTACCTGCCGCCATTTCGGCTTTCCTCGGTGTGACTGAGCCTGCGATGTACGGTATCAACCTGAAATATAAATTCCCTATGCTGAGCGCCATGATTGGTTCTGCTATTGCCGCGGCGATTTGTGGTAGTGCCGGCGTGATGGCGAACGGTATCGGTGTCGGCGGCCTGCCGGGCATCCTTTCTATCCAGCCTGCATACTGGATGGTCTATCTGCTGGCAATGGCGGTTGCCATCGCAGTGCCTATTACTCTGACCTTGGTGATGTATAAGCGCAAGCTGGCCAAAGGTGAGATTGAGCTAGTCCCTCAATCAGCATAATTTCTTTCGGGGCAGGCGCAGCTTGCCCTTTTCTCTTCCAATGCACCACCTTGTATGAATAGATGGGAATTTGGTATTAACCTTTTTTGGGGGAAACAGGATGTACTATGGTTTTGATGTCGGCGGTACCAAAATTGAATTTGGCGCATTTAATGAACAATTAGAGCGTGTTGCCACTGAGCGTGTACCGACACCTGTTGATGATTACGATAAGCTGGTGAACACCATTGCCGATATGGTGCGAACAGCAGATCAGGAATTTGATTGTGAAGGTCATATTGGTATCGGTATTCCAGGGATGGAAGATGCTCGTGACGGTACCGTGTTGACGGTAAATGTACCGGCAGCGAAAGGGCGAACGTTACGAAAAGATCTGGAAGCGGCACTTGGGCGTAGTGTGGCGATTGAAAATGATGCTAACTGCTTTGCCCTTTCCGAAGCCTGGGACGAAGAGCTGCAAGGTGAGGAATCTGTTATCGGTCTGATTTTGGGCACGGGTTTTGGCGGTGGTTTGATCTACGATGGAAAAGTATTTTCAGGTTTTAACCATGTTGCGGGTGAACTGGGCCATATACGTCTGCCGATTGATGCCTGGTTCCACCTTGGCGAAAAACCACCTTTATTCGACTGTGGCTGCAACAATAAAGCATGTATGGATAGTTACCTCTCCGGTCGTGGCTTCGAACTGCTATACGAGCATTATTATGGTGAAAAGCTAAAAGCGATTAAAATTATCGAAAGCTACCATGCTGGTGAAGCTAATGCGGTTGAGCATGTTGATCGTTTTATGGAACTGCTGGCTATCTGCTTTGCTAATATTTTTACTGGCTTGGATCCTCATGTTGTCGTGCTGGGCGGCGGTTTGTCTAATTTCGATCTGATTTACGACGAATTGCCAAAACGTATGCAGAAACATCTGCTGTCTGTCGCGGTTCCTCCGCGTATTATCAAAGCCAAACACGGTGATTCTGGTGGCGTACGTGGCGCAGCTTTCCTGAAAATTAAATAATTCAATATCGAGTAGGGTGCGGCTTATGCCTCATCCCTCGATGTTGTCGTAAAGAGACTTTAATTATTGCCATTCCATTACTCTTCTTATTATTCCTGCACTTGCGATGATTACTTTTATTACCCCTGCAGAGTTCTAAATTGCCAGTGCCGCCCACAATAAAATAGGCAGTGTGATAATCGCGAAAAAGTTACCGAATAGCACCATTGATGCCACGTTGGTCGGTTCGACATTAAATCGTTCAGCAAACAGGTAGTTCATTACTGCTGGCGGTAACATGGTGAACAGCACCATCATTTGAAGCTGTTGGTGAGGCAGTGGGATAAAAATATAAATCATGGCGAAGGTGATGGCACCCGTGCCAAGGCTGAACAAGGTGGTCATTAACCCGGTGCGTAAGCCCGTCAGGCGCAGGTTGATCATCTGCGCGCCTAACGACAGTAACATTACCGGGATTGAAGCCTGGCCTAACAAATGGGTGGCTTCGTAAAGTGGCTTCCAGACCGAAATGTCCAGTAAGTTAACAGCGAGAGCGGCAAGGGTTGCCAGCAACAGCGGGGTTTTAAAGAGTTGCTTAATCGACAGGGTTCCTTTGTTGCTCAGCAGTGCCATGCCGACGGTGATATGTAAAGTGGTCGATACTACAAACAGCAACACGGCTGCACCCATGGCGGTTTCACCAAAGGTGTAGCTGAACAGTGGAATAGCGAGATTGCCACTGTTGCGAAACATCTGTGGCGGTGCCCAGGCTTTAAAGGTTATTTTATTAATTCGGCATAGGGCGATCATCAGTAGCCCCGGCATAATCACCGCACAAACGGCAGCGGTCAGCAAGGAAACCTGAGAGGTGTCGAGCTTCATATTCACTAATGACGAGAAGATAAGTGCAGGCACAAACACATCCATGTTGATGCGGTTGATCGGCTTAAAATCTGGTTTCAGCCGTTTGCTGATCGCATAGCCGACGAGCACAATCGCAAAAACAGGGAACAGAATACCGACGACTTTCTCAAACACCTTAGCTTCCTTGCTCAGTTATTATTGGTTCAGGATTATGGAATATCTGTTTAAGGTTTCACCATAGCGGTTTATCGTACAAATTGTAATATTATTATATGGTTAATAGGAATGATTTGGTCGTGCATGAGTGGCAGTGGTTATTGCCCTTTTCGATGACTTTTTGAGCTTACAGACAGTCAGTGCATATAATGTAAGAGACAGAATGTAACCATAAGCAGGTTCGATGTGATAACTGTATCTTTAGTTAATAGCGCAGTTGCTGCGATTGCCGTGATGATCCATTACGAATTCTTATATCAACTCACAGCTCTTATGCCAAAGATGAATATCTTTCATCGTCTGAGAATCGTGTTTGGCGTCTTCGGTGCTTTAATTGCTCATACGGTTGAGGTATGGCTCTTTGGATTGGCTTATTATTATATGCATCGTTCTGAAGATTGGGGAAGCTTAGAAGGAAATTTTGATGGCAGTTTATTGGATTGTGTCTATTTTTCGTTCACGACATTCACGACCTTAGGTTTTGGTGATATAGAACCATCCGGAGATCTGAGATATTTAACCGGAGTTGAATCATTAACGGGTTTGGTATTGATCACCTGGACAGCTTCTTTTCTCTATCTTGAAATGCGACGTTACTGGAACTTGAAATAAAGGGCTAATAAATAAATGTAAGGTGGGTTTTCTGTTATTTACCGTTTGGGAAGGATCTTAGGTGCATTAGCCAGAATATCGCTTTTCCTCTTAATTTATTGTTGTGCAATTTACCTTTTACCTCGACGCAAGCTTCATTAACCTAACCGTTAGTACTTCGATAAACTTGTGTTAGTTATTTTTAGATGATGAAACATAAGACTGTGCACACATTGTCAGTGATCTGCATGCCTACATCAACTTTGCGACAACACCCAAAGAACTCCATGTAAGAGTAAGGTATTTTCGTAATGAAAAAGGCTGGAGCCCTATATTATTATGAAACTACGAATTTGCTCACTATTGCTTCTATTCTTGACGGGCTGCGTTACAGTCGCCGAACCAGAGCTTCAGGTGACGAGAATAAACATGGTGAAGACGGGGAATTTAAGCCTTCTACCTACAGAATCAAAACGATTTTCTTGGCATCCGACCTTGCTTAAAGTCTATGTATCAGATGATGCGGATGCAGAGAAGCTTGTAAAGCATATGCAAAATTCCATTACCAAGCTAATGGAAAGTAGAGGCTACCAATTGGTTCCGATTACCGATTCTCCTTCCGTTTTAGTGGGCTTTGGCTTAGCACTAGAGTCTGAGATGAGTGATAAAGAGATCCTTAATAGAGCCGGTCTAATGGTTGGATTGTCGACCGTCGGAGTTGACAGAAATCAATATGAGAAAGGTTCTGTACTGGTTGCTATTTTTTCACCTGAACAAGTACTTCCACTGTGGCGGGTTTTAGCTCAGGGGTTGACAGATTTGAAGCGATCAGATGAAGAACGTGAACAGCGTATTGATCAAATTATGGCAAGAATACTGAAGTCAATACCACGTGCTTAAGTTGATGTGTCCATCCATTAATTATCTGAATGGTTAGATAATTAATGGATTTGGTATCAACGCGAACCTCAACTGTAGATCCCCTGACATGGCCAACTTAGTCACCCCTTTCCCAAAGCCAGGACAGGTAGGGTCGTGTACGATTCTTGTGAGTGCTTGAAGCGGGCCTGTTGTGATCATGCTATGACGTAAAATATCGCTCAATACATCATCAGGGATGCATTTGTCGTTTAATTGAGTAAACTGAGCGCCCTTTTCGCAGGGAGTGACAATATGACACCATACTGATGTCCGTACTCCCTGAGTTTTCGACTGCAGAGGTATTACTTAAATTGATGCAAGATCGTGCCGGCCAAATGGTCATCTTTCACACTCTGGTTCAGGCTGGTAGTTTTACGGCCGCTGGACAAAAACTAGGGGTTTCGACTTCTCATATCAGCAAACAACTGGGTGCACTGGAGGCTGAGCTGGGCGTGAAGCTGGTACAGCGAACAACGCGGAGTTTTACCCTGACGGAGGCTGGTCAGCAGTTTGTTGAATTTTGTCAGCAGGTTGTATGTAACGTTCAGGATGCTGATGCAATGATGAATGATGTACGGGACGAAGTGGCCGGTATTCTGCGTTTGGGGTTGTCACAATCTTTTGGCACCATGCACATTATTCCTGCTATTGAGCAATTGCGTCGTCAGTATCCGGAGCTGCAGGTTGAAGTGAGCCTGTTTGATCACAAAGCCAATATGGTGGAAGAGGGGTTTGATCTCTGGATCACCAATTTCGAAAATATTCCTGATGGCTATGTTGCCCAGCGCCTGGCGGATACCCGTTTTGTAGTTGCTGCATCACCTGATTACCTGATGAAAAATTCGGCGCCTCAGCATCCGAATGATTTGCAACAGCACAATTGCCTGACTTACCAAAGCCGCCAGCGTAGTTATGGCACCTGGTCATTTAAAAAAGATAAAGAGGGGCTGTGTGTGACAGTGTCAGGTAACTATCGGGTCGATTTAGCCGAGGCGGTGCGTGATGCTACGGTCTCAGGGTGGGGGATTGCCTATCTGGCTACGTATTTGCTGACTGATGAGTTTAGAGAAGGCAAGCTGATCCAATTGCTTCCGGATTGGGTGGCAAACCAGTCGATGCCTTTCTATGCGGTTTACCCAAGCCGAAAGCACCTACCGAAAAAAATCAGTGCAGCGATTAACTTTTTTAAGAACTACATCGGTGAACCACCCTACTGGGATAAGGCGCTGAAGCCATTGGTGAAGCTGTAAATTTAATCGATCCTGAAAGCACATCATTTGTCGTGGCCAAAACATCTTTTCCATACAGCAATAATAGAGAGTGGTTTTGATAAAAGTCGATTTTAATCATAATGTTAAGGTTTGTCGTTTTGATGCCATTTTTTCTGGTTACAAACAGTTAACCAGAACGAGTTGCCGATAATAAACGACTGTTTAGAATGCGCGCCTCTACTTCATTAAGAACATAGGCCCGATTCATGACTTCGTTGCTAGGTATTGCCGCTATATTGCTTTTTGCATGGCTGTTATCAACAAATCGCCGCAATATTCCCCTTAAAACCGTTTCTCTTGCATTTGGTTTACAGGTGACATTTGCTCTGCTCGTGTTGTATGTGCCGGCAGGTAAAATGGCGCTGAATGCTGTCACCGGGGGCGTGTCGAGTATTATCAATTATGGCCAGGAAGGCATTGTATTTCTGTTTGGTGGCCTGGCTACCGGCAGTGTAGGGTTTGTGTTTGCGATTAATGTACTCGGCATCATTATTTTCTTCTCGGCGCTGATTTCTGCGCTCTACCATATTGGCCTGATGCCCAAAGTGATTAATGTCATCGGCGGTGGCTTACAGAAGTTTCTGGGTACCGGCCGGGCAGAATCTCTTTCTGCGACCGCGAATATTTTTGTCGGTATGATTGAAGCCCCGTTGGTTGTTAAACCGTATTTGAAAAACATGAGTGATTCTCAGTTTTTTGCGGTAATGACTTGTGGTTTGGCCTCTGTTGCTGGTGGTACGTTAGTCGGGTACGCGTCGTTAGGGGTTGAGCTGAACTTCCTGATTGCGGCTGCATTTATGTCGGCACCGGCCGGTTTATTAATGGCGAAAATATTGGTGCCACCGTCAGATACGACTCATGATGAAGATGAAATTACCTCGGTGGAACTGCCTCGTGCGACGAACGTAGTTGAAGCTTTAGCTGATGGCGCAATGTCCGGTTTACGTATTGCAGTTGCAGTGGGTGCGACTTTATTAGCCTTTATCAGTGTTATTGCATTGCTTAATGGTCTGCTGGGCTCTTTTGGTGACTTATTTGGCATCGAGTTAAGCTTTGAATTAATTCTTGGCTATATTTTTGCGCCAGTAGCATGGCTGATAGGTGTACCCTGGAATGAAGCGATCACTGCTGGTTCGTTAATTGGCAACAAAGTGGTGGTTAATGAGTTCGTGGCATTTATTCAACTGATGGAGGTCAAAGATCAGTTAAGTGAACATTCACAAGCTATCGTGACATTTGCTCTTTGTGGCTTCGCTAATATTTCGACGATGGCGATGCTGATTGGCGGGTTAGGCTCTCTGGTACCGGAACGCCGCCAGTTTATTTCTCGCAATGGTTTCCGTGCGATTGCTGCTGGTGTATTGGCCAACCTGATGAGTGCAGCAATTGCTGGTGTTATTCTGTCGATGTAAGTCTTCAGAATCATCATCACAGCTATTGTTAGTGCAAATTTGACCATAGTGATAAGGGAGCCGATTCGGCTCCCTTTTGGTTAGTGCTTATCAAGGTGCTTAGCCAGGCGCTTGCCGAGGCAAATAAGGGTATATGTTGGTGGCATCCCCCAGGCTTCTGGAATGACAGAGGCATCACAAACATACAGCCCCGAAATATCTGACTGCAGATCCGAATCAACAACCTCGCCAATTTTGGCGCTGCCGCCCTGGTGTGCGGCAAAGTGGTGGGTACTGTAAATAGAACGGGCTCCGGCCTGATGAAGGATCTCTTCGGCAATGTCGGCACCTGTTTTGAGCCTGTTTTTATCTTCATCGCTAAGGCTCTTATTGAGCCATTTAGGACCAATGCTGCCGCTGAGTCCATCCTTAACCTTCACCATAATTGACAAGGTATTACTGGGCGAAAACATTCGGTTAAATTTCCCTGCCTGAGCGGTGAAAAGGTGAAAAAATGGCTTGGGTAAACTTAAATCTGACAACATGATCCCGTCTTCCGGCAGGTGTAGTCCTGCAGCCATCGGTATTTCACCGCCACTGTATTTTTCTTTGACAGCACCCATCACGGCAACGACCGGATCGATAAAATAGTCCTGACCTGCGCTGTTGATACCCGTGGCTTGTAAAATTCGGGCTGAGCCAATTCCTCCTGCCGCCAGAACAATATTTTTTGCATAAGCGACTTCAGGTTTACCCTTATGGTTATATTCGACACCAATAGCGCGGTTATTCTCGGTTAATACTCGCGTTACCCTGGCATTGACGACCAGCTTACCGCCTTGTTCAACGGCTTCATCAAGAAACATTCTGGCATTCCATTTCGCGTCATAGGGGCAGCCGTATGAACAGAGATGGCAAGCAGAACGACATTTATCCATATGAATGAATTTATCTAATTTCTGCCAGTTCAATCCCAGAGTCTGAGCACTATTCTTGATTCTGTGTGCGATGGGACCGATAAGATGATCAGGCAATACATCAATTGGGAGGTTTCGCTCAACGTCAGCGATTTCCTCACTGAGATCAATGCCATATTGATTAAATAACGTGGTGGGGGGAGCCATTGCCGTGGCATAGTTGATTGCCGAGCTTCCCCCGGCAGTAATACCACGGATCAATAAAGAAAAATCTGAAGTAACAAAAGCGCTTTTACCCGGAATTGCGGCAATGCCCGCCATCTGCATAAAAGTGCCTTTCAGCGGAGCTGCGCTACCCCATTCTAGTACCAAAACGTTTTGGCCTTGTTGTACCAGCTCTTTTGCAACCGTGGCACCACCGGGGCCGCTACCGACAATGATGGCGTCAAACATTGCGTTCAGTGATGAATTACGACTAACTGGCATGGTGTTGTTACCTCAAGACATTTGCTCAAAAGCTGAGCTCAAATAACTTGGTTACTATACTGGATTCATCACAGTATTATAAAGAGAGCAGGAAGAAAACAGTCATGCTGATCACAGCTGTTAGCAACACATTTTTCAGTTTCCAGGCAACCAGGGCGGCGACGGTCGCGGCGATCAGGTAAGGGTTGCTGATTGAGAATCCCGGTTCGCCACCGGGCAAGAACACAATCGGAGCCCAGATAGAGGTCAGTACCGCGGGGCTGGAATAGCTCAGTAGCTTCTGAGTCTGAGGATTCAGGCGAAGCGGCAACTTTGGTTCCAGAAACAGATAACGACTGGCGAAAACCAATAGGGTCATAGCCACAATTGTCAGCCAGATCATACTTGGTCTCCTTTCATTTTTTCGACGGTATAGCCGCATACCATGGCAGTGATACTTGCCAGCATTAACCCGCCATCTATGTCATACCACTGGAACAGCACAGAGAGCACCATCGCCACGACAACGCTGATCAGAACTGAAAGTCGCTTAATTGTTGGAATGACAATGGCAATGAAAGTGGCTGCGATGGCAAAATCGAGCCCCAATTTATCAAGATTAGGTAAGTACTGACCTGCAATAATGCCTGTCAGGGTCGACAGGTTCCAGCTCAGGTAAAACCACAGCCCAGTTCCCAGTGCATACCAGCGGTTAAACTGCTTCTGCGTTTGATGACCACAAATTGCGAATAATTCATCGGTCAGTAAAAAGCCTAAACCTAAACGCCATCGCAATGGTAGCGGGCTGATTTTATCCCGCATCGTGACGCTGTACAGTAAGTGACGTGAGGTAATAAACAGCGTGGTTAGAAGCAAGGTACCTAAACCTGCACCAACCTTCAGCATGCCCATCGCAACCAGCTGAGCAGAGCCTGCGAATACAATGGCTGACAGCGCCTGGCCCTCAAGAGGCTCCAAACCAATATCAATGGCGAACGAACCTGCCAGTAACCCCCACGGGATCACGGCAATACATAACGGCGTGACTGCCAGTGCACCTTGCCAGAACAAACTGCGTTTTTCTTGCGTGCTAGATGCGTCAGCGGGGCTATTTATTGTGTCTGTTTGCATGATCCCTCATTGGTGAATTGTCGTGTTTACATCGGTTGTTGTTTCAAATTATGTCATCCATTTTAGAGTCACAGCTTGCAAGAAGCTTGTACAACCTTGCTGTTCTTATTTAGAGCCTGGTTATTTCTGCTTTAGCTGGCGGGCAAACTGCCCCGGAGTGATCCCCATGGCTTTTTTGAAATGACGATGAAGGTGACTTTGATCGTGAAAACCTGCTTCTTGTGCAGCATCAGAGATCTTATGACCCCGGCGGAGCAGTCTCTTCACCAGATGTAACCGCGCCTGGATCTGGTAGGCATGAGGGGGAAGACCATATTCTTTCTGGAATGCCCGAACCAGATGGAATGGGCTCAGGGCTGCCAGTTGCGCCAGTTCTTGCAATGAGATATCGGCAGTGGGAAAGTCATCAAGAAACTCTTTGACCAGTTTCAGCTGACGCTGACTTTTCGGGGGATCAGCAGGGGTGACGCGATTGCGGCCGTGCTTGCACATCAGCTTCGTCAGCACGCTGTAGACTAAGGTTTCGCGCAGCAGTCGATTGGGCGATTTATCCAGAGTGTCGAATACCAGCCGGAGCTGGCTGACCAGTTCAGGGTCGTAAACTACAGGGTCGGGAAAATACGGAGCTCCTGTGATCGGTGAACGAAGTTCGTGACTGATCGCTTCAAACTGTTCTGGTAACGGATACATGGCTTTGTATGACCAGCCACCTTCTGTAGCTGAATGGCCATTATGGATCTCATCGGCATTTACCAGAATGATGCTGCTTTCCGGAGCGATGTGGTTACCACCTGTACGGTAAAAGCGTTGAGCACCCTGTTCAATAACGCCGACTGTGTAACCTTCATGGCTGTGACGCGAGAAGTTCTGATGGTGGTATTTGGCTTCCAATACCTCTAAACCGCCCAGTTCATCAGCATAGCTGTATTTTGCTTGCTCTTTGGCTGTTTTGTTACTGGCGGGATTGTCATTGCTAGCTTGCTTCTCTGACATGTTTTGTCGCCTGGGTATTGGTGAGCACGGGATAAGTTGCGCATTATTGTAGCGCAGGCACAAATTATTTTTTTGTATAAAATTGCGCATTATCTAGGCCTTGATGAATGTTGAGAGATTAATATTCACCATGGATATGAAGCTACATGCATTTTGGCGTGCTTTCTTATCACATAGGAAATATTCCTAAGAATATATTGTCATTAATGAAATGAAGGGGGGGGGTATTTATATTCTGTTCGCATTCTATTTACATTCTATTTGTATTCTATTTGTATTGTTTCGATGTAATGTTACCTGTCATTAATTTGGAAAGTGTTATTGTATCATTTCCATTAACATGGTTTCATTTATAACTCCTTTAATATCAATGCGTTAAATTCGATCTATTTCTTCACCCCAGCGTTGTTTATGCTGCTCTATTTATTACTTACGAATAAAACACTATTCTTTTTTTGATTTATTCTATTAAAAACATTTAATATTCAGTATTATCTCACCCAATAAAACACCGATTTATTAAACTGACATATATAAAGCATCTTTATCTGCCAGACAGATAGTTAAGATCACAGGTTGAAACCATGAGAAAAATAATAACGACGTTTTTGTTCATACTAACCGTTGCGCTTGTTGGGTGTGGCGGAGGTGGCGGCTCGTCATCGTCCCCAGCTCCATCTCAGCCGATAAAAGCGGCTAAGCAATCTCGTGTGCCACTGACTGTGAGTGATGTATATGAGGTTTATTCAGCTTCTGAGACAAAGTCGCCAAGTGTTTATAATCGGATGGGAACACTGGCGTTCAGCCTTGTGGAAGGTGAACCTTTGGATGTCGTCTCGGTCGATAAGCAGACGGGGATACTGACGTTTATCAATCCAGGCGATGCACGCATTCAGGTGGTGGATACCAGCTCCGTCTATGAAACATCGACGGCAACGTTTCGTGTTCATATTGAACAAGGGGTGAACTATTCACTTTCAGCGGCTCCTAAAATCATCCCTGCAATTGAGCAAACACCCCAGTATATTGTAGCTAGTGAGACCAAAGGTGAAGTGACCTATGAGGTTACGGCTGGCGATGCAATTGTTGCTGTGGATCTTTATAGCGGCAGGCTGACGCCTTTAGGTCCCAGCGGTAGAGCGACCATCCAGGTGTCGGATAGCGGCAACCGTCAGTATAAGCCAACCACGAAAGATGTTGACGTTGTGGTAAAAGCCGTAAATCCGGATAAGTTAGCTTATGCACCTATCACCCGTGAGTATGAAGAGGGGCTGACACTGGATCCGCGACAGCTAAGTGGTGGCGATCAAGGCACATTCCGTTATTCGCTGGCAGAGGGCTTTCAGGATGATGGTATTGTCAGTGTCAATGAGCATACTGGCCAGTTGACGGTACTTAAAGCTGGTAAAGAAGGTGATCTCCCGACCAAAATAAAGGTCATGAATGCGCTGGATGATAGTTTTACGGTGGATCAGCGCGAAGCCTACTTTGACGTGACGATTAAGGTTGCTAAGCGCACTCAACAAATTCAGGTCAGTAATGCGACCGATATCTTTTCACCGAACAAAATTATTCAACCTGTGGTGAATTACGTAAAGGGTAACCTGGTTTACGCCGTCGATGAAAGCGATCGGGATGTGATTGATATCGATCCGGCAACGAAACTGCCGCGTATTGTCGGTGTGGGTGACGCATCTTTAACCGTGACTGATGACGGCAATGGCAATTATCAAACCTCTGAAACCACGTTTACCTATAGTGTTACAAAAGCCGCGCATCCGGGGCTGGCTGATAAAACGATTGAGCAGGCCTATTCGGCCGATCCGCAGCAGAATAAAATGACGCCGGCAATGCCCGGGCAGATGGGTACGATCTCTTTTTCTCTTGAAGGGAGTAGCGATGTAGTCTCTTTTTCTGGTGGGGTCTTAACCGTTAACAAAGTGGGCAGTGTGGTGCTGACGGCGACCGATTCCGGCGGTGATAACTATTCTGAGGGATCGGCGAAGCTGACGGTGAAAGTTAACCCGGGTACCCATCCTGATTTCACTGTTAAGTCAATTAATCAGGTTTATCAATCCGGCTTGTGTATCGAGCTGGATACTAACCTGATTTCTGGCAACTTAGGCGACCTGAGCGTCTTGCCTCATGCGGGTGCCGATCAGCAGGTGGCAACTTACGATAAGGCGAATAACTGTATCAAGGTGGTCAAAGACGGCAGCACCGTCTTTGATGTCATCAGCGGTGCAAGCGAGAACTACCTGGCTTCGACAGCGAAGCTTCTGGATGTCACCATTACCAAGGCGAATTCAACCCTTGCCGTTGCCGGGAATGTCCGTGCGGTTTATTCGCCAACAGGCACCCAGTTGGATTCGCCGACAGTGACAGGGGCGGGTGGAGCACTGACCTATAGCCTGCGATCGGGTTCACCTACCGATGTCGTCGCCGTTGAACCGTCAACGGGCGCGTTGGAAATTAAAAATGCAGGTGCTACAACCGTTGTGGTCACTGATGCGGGCGGTAATGGCGTCAACCCCGGTACAGCAACGTTCTCTGTTCTTATCGACAGGGCGGAAAACCCGGCCACCGTGACGTACCCGGAAACGGTTTATAAGCAGGGTCAGCAGTTTGTACCGGTAATAAAGAACAACGTTACCAGTGTCTCGTTCAGTCAGTATGATGAGAAGAATGCGCCGGTGAAACTGCTTGATACGGCAACAGGTGAGCTGGAGGTTAAAACCGCCGGTAACTATCACCTTTCGGTGGTTGCCGGTAACACGAGAAATTATAACGAGCATAGATTTACCGTCGAAGGTACGGTGAAAAAAGCGCCGCATCCGGGGTTAGCTAAGACATTAATAACGGTAGAATATGCGCCGTTGAAAAAGGTCGCATTACAATCACAATTACCGAAGGCTAAGGGAACACGTAGCTACAGCCTTGGTGATAAAAAAACCAAGGCCTATGTCAAGGTTGATCCGAATTCCGGTGAGCTGACTTTGCTCGATTATGAAAGCTTGGGTAAAACAACGGCAACGATACTGGTTTCAGAAGCGGAAAGTGAAAACTATCTGGCTATGCCGCCAACCTCGATCCTTTCTGCTCCGTCGGTTACGATCACGCCGCCGGAACCTGAGCATGCAACTCGGGATGCGGAATTAGCGCCAACAGGCTCAATACTGGAAAGCAATCTTAACGGTAATGCTCAGTTCAGTAACCTTAAAGAGACAGCGGTACATTTTGCCGGTGTCGGTAATGTACTGAAGTTAACCGATGATGAGCTGCAAAAGTACGGACCGGGCGTTAAATTTTTTGTCAGCATGCAAAAAGTTGGCGAAACTGATATTACGAAAAGAAAAGCCGTTATGTTTTATGCGCTTCGTTTTGACGGTTGTCCATCGGAAGTCAAGTTCTCGACGTTACCAACCTTATTGAAAAATAAGCAGTCTATTGCGATGGATGCGCCGGGGTTCTGTGAGTACGGCGCAACAAATCGTTACCTGACGCTTATTGCCATCGATGACACCCTAACTGAGGGCAACTGGCAACTGGCGAGTCCGTTTGTGATCTACCGCAGTTCCGATCGGTTCTTCTCACCGTCAAGTTTCGGTGGGATCTATGGCGGTGGCGTACCTGGCGTGACCCCGTCCCAGCTTCACGAGTGGGATCGCATGGAATATAACATCAGTAAATAAATCAACATAAAAGAAAGACAAAAGTTTAAGCCCCGGCCATCGCGCCGGGATTTTTTGTATTATCATCTTTGTGCCTTCATCTATTCAGCTTTGCCGGATTGCGTCCGTGTAGCAGAACGCGGTGGCCCAAACATATTCCCGTGATACAGCAAAAGGTCTGCCAGTGGCAGACCTTCATTCATTGTTAGCTCGGTTTACGAGGGGGATGGTAAATACATAGCTTCCAACTCTATTTGGGAATGCTCAAGTAACATCATTAACGTATATATATCGCTATATTTACCAAAAAGCATGGCTTGTCGTAATTAAATTTGAATCCATTATTTAATAAAGGAAATCACCTAATAACCCATCAATTTATAAATTCATAAGATTGTCTAACATAGATTCTTGATTACTAAACCAGAATGTAAACTCTTCTTGTGATTCCAACACTCTAATGTAAGCTGAAAAAAAACCTTTATCTACATTCCTATCAATAAATCCGATAGCTGAGTCTACAGAATCAAAATCTTGAACCATAGATCTAGATAAAATAGTGCAACTAATAAATTTCATATTACCAACCTTTATTTGGGGTGGAGAATATAACTTACAACTACAAACAAATTTATGATCTCAGTCTGATTTTAAAATTTAATTATTAGTGTTTACGACCAACTCATAATTAAATAAAATCAATAGCAGTCTTACATACTCTATTTTTATATTACAAACATAAAAGACATCAAAAAAACGAAAGGCTTATTTGTACGGTGAATGCCAATAAGATTTATATTTGAATAAATGATCCACAAAAGTCAGCTCTATCACTATATTATGTAGCTACGATCATCCATAGTGTAGCTATAAATATGTCAGCTTTGATCTGTTTGTCACGCAAGAAGGCCGCCAAATGCGACCTTTCTGCGATTCGGTTTACGATATTGATGGTTAATCAAGCTATCTATATTTAAGAAGCTTCTTATCCAGCTTATATATTTTGGAACTCACCACAGGTTGTAGAATACACACAGCACCATATATACTTAAAAGTACAAAGAGAAATGTATTTACAACAACGCTGGTAGTTAAAAAAATCGTACACTGGTAGCAAAAGCTCAAAAAATGCCTATATATCCAAGTGAATCCTGCATCTTGAGGTCACTTGGGTATAAGGACATCTTAACGCAGTCGTGGTTCTGTTTTTTGTACAATATTGCGCAATGGGGAAGATATTTTTTGGACCATGTCCCTGTTTAACGAATATTAACTTTCTGTACAACGCACTATAAGTATTTGGTGGTTATTATTTACCAACAGGCGCTAGTCACGCTTTATCATTCAAGGAGCAAGGAATGCAACAGTTAGCTGAAAACATATGGATCGTCGATGGCAAAACAGTTCCGTTTTTGACCCTGCCATTTACCACTAGAATGACCATTATCCGATTACTAAACGGGGATTTATGGCTGCATAGCCCGATAAACTATTCTGAACCCCTTGCTGCACAGATAGCCTGTCTCGGCACGGTTAAATATCTGATAGCACCCAATCATCTTCACCATCTTTTTATTCCCGACTGGCAGGATGCATTTCCTGATGCGCAAACTTTCGGTACCGACGAGCTGATAGAAAAACGCGATGATATTTCGTTTGATGGTTCGCTGAATGAACAGCAGACATTCCCGTGGCAGGATGAAATCTGCCAAGTGATGTTTACGGGTTCACGTTTAATGGAAGAGTGTGTCTTTTTCCACAATTCATCCCGAACCCTTATCGTGACTGACTTGATCGAGAACTTCCCGAAAGAAGGCTTTACTCGTGTACAGCAGTTACTCGCCAAAGGGACGGGCATACTCGCGCCGCATGGAAAAATGCCGATCGACTGGCGGTTAAGTTTTTACTTTGGCAAGGCTAAGGCCAGAGAACACCTGCGGACGATTAAAGCCTGGCAGCCAGAGACTATTGTGATGGCCCATGGTTGCATGATCGAACAAGATGCTCAGAGGTTTCTTGATAAATCATTTAGTTGGCTGGAAAAGGTGAGATAAGTAACGACAGCTTTTTCGCTCGATTGAAAGCAAAAATAAATGATGCCTCTGTTATACATGTCACAGTTCGATTAGGTGAATGTAATAAGATGTGAATTAATTGATCTCAATCATGAGTGCGTCTAAAGATGCATTTAAGATGCCTCATTAAGTGTGGTAACTTAGGTAAAAGCCTGACCTGGGAGTTCATTGGTGGAAAAATTCAGCATATTCAGAACGATGATTTTTCGTGTGTTCTTATTTGTTTTGCTTTCTGTCGGGGGTATCGCACCTGCGAGTGCGTTATTTGTAAGCCCGCCAAAGGATCCTATTCCCCTCATCAAAGAAACATTTCCTGATGCAACAAAAATTGCCGATAAGCAGGGGGAGATCCCCGCCTGGAGCATCTATAAAGATCAAGACATCATAGGTTATGCCTTTGAAACCAATGATATCGCTAAAATCCCCGCCTATTCTGGCGAGCCGGTCAATATGCTGGTCGCCATCGATCCACAAGGAAACTACCTGACCGCCAAAGTGCTGGAGCACCATGAACCGATTATCCTGGCGGGTATCCCGGAAACGAAGTTGTGGGCGTTTGTTGATCAGTACAACGGACTATCGGTGAAAGACAGAATCAAAGTTGGCGGTAACAAGAGTCAGGGATATGTCGCTGTTGATGGTCTGTCAGGCGCAACCGTGACGGTCATGGTGATGAATGTCGCGATTACCAAAGCGGCAAAAAAAGTGGCTCAGTCACTGGGAATTGTTAAGAAGCAGCAAACGGTTATCCAGCCGCCATCGACCATCCATCAAGAAGAATTTACAAAAGCTGACTGGCATCAGTTAACGGGTGACGGTTCGATACGAAAAGTCTACCTGACCAATGAAAAAATCGATGAAGCCTTTGTTGGAACCGAGGCTGAATATATTGATAGTGCGCCTGCTGAACAAAAGCAGGATATGTTTGCTGAAATCTATTTTGCGCTTGCTGACGTACCAACAATCGGGCGAAATCTGTTCGGCGATGCCGACTATGAATGGTTAGTGAAATCACTGAAACCGGGTGAGCATCTGGTGGCAGTATTGGGTAATGGCTACTCGTTTAAGGGATCGGGTTATGTGCGGGGCGGGATCTTCGATCGTATCCAGATCCATCAGAACGAGAATGCAATTTCATTTCGTGATCTCGACCACAACCGTATTACGGATCTGTATATTGCAGGGGCACCGAAGTTCAAAGAAATGTCGGTGTTCCGGATTCAGGCGCATCATGAACTTGACCCCGGTGCAAGCTGGCAGTTTGAACTGTTAGTGCGACGCCAGACTGGCCCGGTTGATAGTCTGTTTACCAGCTTTAAAGGTAGCTACGACATGTTGGGAAAATATGTCGATACGCCGCCAGCGATTGTGCCCGAGCCGGAGTTATCCCTGACCCAGCAGGTATGGAAAGAGCGCCAGCTTGAGGTGGTTATACTCCTGGTTTTACTGGGTGTCTTGCTGTTGATTCTGTTCTTCCAGGATGTGCTGGTTCGTCATCCCACCTTTATGCATAACTTGCGTCATGGCTTCCTGGCGGTAACGGTGGTGTTTATCGGCTGGTCATGGGGCGGGCAGTTGTCGGTGGTGAATGTCTTCACCTTTTTACAGGCCTTGATGAGTGACTTTTCCTGGGATCTTTTCCTGCTCGATCCGATTATTTTTATCCTGTGGTGTGCAGCAGCGGTCACCATTATACTCTGGGGACGTGCGGTTTATTGTGGCTGGTTATGCCCGTTTGGTGCCTTGCAGGAGCTGGTCAATCAATTTGCCCGGCATTTCAAAATCCCTCAATATGAATTGCCGTATGCCGTGCATGAACGTTTGTGGGCAATCAAATATCTTATCTTATTAGGCCTGTTCGGGATCTCTCTTGATTCGTTAGCAATGGCTGAGCAGTTTGCCGAAATCGAACCGTTTAAAACCACCTTCCTGTTGAAATTTGATCGTGAATGGCCATTTGTCGCCTGGGCCGCCTTCCTGATCTTGCTGAATCTGTTTAACCGAAAAACCTTCTGTCGTTACCTGTGTCCATTAGGCGCCGCACTGTCGGTCAGCAACAGTGTCCGTTTATTTAATTGGTTAAAACGTCGCCCTGACTGCGGCACACCCTGTAAGACATGTGCGAAAGAGTGTGAGATCCAGGCAATCCAGCCCGATGGTGTGATCAACATGCGTGAATGCCATTACTGCCTAGACTGCCAGGTTACCTATTACAACGAAGAAAAATGTCCGCCACTGAAGAAACTGGCGCGAAAGAAACGTAAGAATACTGAGCTGGAAATTCCAGTGGTTGTTACCGAATAAATACCGAGTAGTTACTGAATAACAAGGAAAATAATCAGAAATATAATGCAGTTTTCGTAAATAACCCTACTAGTATAAATATCGTGGTCGCGTAAATAATAACGGTATGGAGAGCCAACTATGAGTGATAACAAGAACAATGATCAGATAGAACACCATAACGACGATACATTGCCAAACAAAGAACGACGTAAATTTTTCGGTAAAACAGCAGCGGTAGGTATTGGCGCGGCAGTCGCCCCAATGTCAGCCGCGATGTTTGCCTCAATGGCGCAAGCCAAGGCAGCAGAAGCGGGTAACAGCCCGTTTGTTCATCCTGGGGATCTGGATGAATACTATGGTTTCTGGAGCGGTGGCCATTCTGGTGAAGTGCGTATCATGGGCTTGCCATCCATGCGTGAATTAATGCGTATCCCTGTATTTAACATTGATAGTGCAACGGGATGGGGTATCACCAACGAAAGTAAGCGTATCAAAGGCGACAGTGCCCATCTGCTGACGGGAGATTCTCACCATCCCCATATGAGTATGACGGACGGCAGATACAATGGTAAATACGTTTTCATTAATGACAAAGCTAATACACGTGTCGCACGTATTCGCTGTGATGTAATGAAAACGGACAAGATGATCACCATTCCGAATGTTCAGGCTATTCACGGATTACGGGTACAAAAAGTACCAGAGACTAAGTACGTGATCTGTAACGGCGAATTTGAAATTCCGATGAACAATGACGGCAAATCATCATTGGAAGATGTCAGCACATACCGTTCATTGTTTAACGTGATTGATGCCGAGAAGATGGAAGTGGCATTCCAGGTGATGGTTGATGGCAACCTTGATAACACCGATGCCGACTTCGATGGTAAATACTTCGCGTCGACCTGCTACAACTCTGAAATGGGGATGACGCTGGGTGAAATGATCACGGCTGAGCGAGATCACGTTGTTGTTTTCAATCTGGCGCGCTGTGAAGCAGCATTGAAAGCGGGTGAATTCAAAACTTACAATGACAATGATGTTCCTGTTTTAGATGGCCGTAAAGGTTCTGAACTCACTCGTTACATCCCTGTACCAAAATCACCGCACGGACTGAATACATCTCCAAACGGCAAGTACTTTGTTGCTAACGGTAAACTTTCGCCAACAGTTTCTGTTATTGCAATCGATAAGCTAGACGCTCTGTTCGACGACAAAATCAAACCACGTGACACTATCGTTGCAGAGCCTGAGCTAGGCCTCGGTCCTCTGCATACTGCCTTTGATAACCGTGGTAATGCCTATACGACTTTGTTCCTTGATAGCCAGATTGCGAAGTGGAACGTAGAAGATGCAATCAAAGCTTACAATGGCGAGAAGGTAAACTACATCCGCCAGAAGCTGGATGTGCATTATCAACCAGGACATAACCATACCTCCCAGGGTGAAAGCCGTGATGTCGATGGTAAATGGCTCGTTTCTCTTTGTAAGTTCTCTAAAGACCGTTTCTTGCCTGTCGGTCCGTTACGCCCTGAGAATGATCAGCTGATTGATATTTCTGGTGATGAGATGAAGCTGGTTCATGATGGCCCGACGTTTGCGGAACCCCATGACTGTATGATTGTTCACCGTAGCAAGGTGAAGCCTAAGAAACTCTGGACACGTGATGATCCGATGTTTGCCGAAACAGTTGCTATGGCGAAAAAAGACGGTGTTGACGTGATGACTCAAAACAAAGTGATCCGTGATGGTAATAAGGTGCGTGTTTACATGACATCGGTTGCACCTAATTTCGGGATGAATGAGTTTAAAGTTAAGTTAGGTGATGAAGTGACGATGGTAATCACCAACTTAGACATGGTCGAAGACGTCACACATGGCTTCTGTATGACTAACCATGGTGTTCAGATGGAAATTAGCCCACAGGAAACGTCGTCCGTTACCTTTATTGCCAATAAGCCCGGGGTTCAGTGGTACTACTGTAACTGGTTCTGTCATGCGCTACACATGGAAATGCGAGGCCGTATGCTGGTTGAGGCTTGACGTTCTGCTTCGGTATAGCCTGAGTCGGTAACCTGACCGACAAAGTGCCAGCCAGACTGGCACTTTGTCACCTTTCTCTATTTAGTCTGGTCATTATGTCGCTTATTTATCATGAAGCAAAATCATCATGACTGGCCCTTTGTATCATCATCTTTGTGCCTTCATCTTTTAAGTCGTAGCAGGGAAGTTAAAACAATCGATGATTAAACCATTAATTACACTACTTATTCTTTTTTGTCTGCAGCCGGTGGTGTTTGCCAAAACCTACCAGGTGACGGTTGACGACAACTTGCAAGTGATGCTGGATGCGGCATCGGATGGCGATGTGGTGTCACTGGCCTCCGGTGAGTATTTGGGTAACTTTGTTCTTCGCCAAGCCATCACCCTGACAGGTAATAATAAGGCCACCATCAATGCGGGAGGGCAGGGGCATGCCCTGTTGCTGAAAAGCTCAGATATCCTGATTGAGGATCTGAACATCATTAATTGGGGCAGTGATCTAACCGAGCAAAATGCCGGTATCTATTCCGACAAGCAAGCCAATAACCTGACCATTCGCAACAATAAACTGCAGGGTGACGGTTTCGGTATCTGGTTACAAGGCGGGAAACATATCAAAGTTGAGGGTAACCAGGTTGAAGGCAATCCCACGTTGCGTTCGGCCGACAGAGGCAACGGTATTCAGTTGTCAAAAGTCGAGGACGTTGAGGTCACCGGTAATACGATCAGCAAAACCCGGGATGGCTTGTATATTATCGCCAGCCAGAATAATATCTTGAAAAACAATACCATGCACGATCTGCGATATGGTATCCATTATATGTATTCCCATAGTAACCAAGTGCTCAACAATCTGGCGTATAACACGCGGGCGGGATATGCATTGATGAGTTCTCGAAAACTGACGGTATCCGGTAATGAAAGCCGAGACAGTGAAGACTACGGTTTTTTGATGAATTTTATTACCTATTCCGATATCAGCCATAACCGGATAAAGAATGTCTGGACCAAGCCTGAAAACAAAGTCCTGGGGCGTGACGGTAAGGGGTTGTTTGTCTATAACTCAGGTTACAACACCATCAGCTACAACAGCATCGATACCGCTGAAATTGGTATTCACCTTACGGCGGGATCGGAAAATGTCAAAGTCTTCGGCAATAGCTTTATCAATAACCCGGTGCAGGTGAAATATGTCTCTAACCGGGAGCAGGAGTGGAGCCAGGACGGCATTGGCAATTTCTGGAGTAACTACCTTGGCTGGGATCTGAACAACGATGGCCGCGGGGATACCCCCTTTGAGCCCAATGACGGGATCGATAAGTTGATGTGGAAGTATCCGGAGGTCAGAGTCCTGCTCGATAGTCCGGCAATCCTGATGTTGCGTTGGATACAAAAACAATTTCCGGTACTAAAACCCGCAGGGGTAAGAGACAGCTTTCCACTAATGACAGTACCGTCTGCACCGGAAAAACATTTATCTGTAAATCAGCCACCTATAAACAACCAGGCTGCGGGGTAACAGCATTACTATGACCTCTTCAAAAAAAGCGACCTCTCCAATTGTTTCATTACACAATACGAGCAAACACTATCAGCAGGTTGAAGCGTTGAAAAATATCAACCTTCACCTGGCTGCCGGTGAAGTGCTTGGCCTGTTTGGCCATAACGGGGCCGGCAAAACGACGATGATGAAACTTATCCTCGGCGTTATCGGAGCCAGCCAGGGAGAAGTGACGATCTTTGGTGTTGATCCACAGTCAAAGCAAGCCTGGCACAGCCGTCGGAAAATTGGTTATCTGCCGGAAAATGTTAGTTTTTATGATCACCTTACCGGACTGGAAGTACTGACTTATTTTTCTCGATTAAAATCGGTGAACAAAAACCAGGTAATTGCATTACTGGAACAGGTCGGGTTGACGGCAGCCATGAACCGCAAGGTGAAGACCTATTCAAAAGGCATGCGGCAACGACTGGGTTTAGCCCAGGCCTTTTTGGGTGATCCTAAATTATTGTTGCTTGATGAACCCACTGTGGGTCTTGATCCCATTGCGACCAAAGAGTTTTACCAGACGGTTGATCGCCTTAAGAGTAACGGTGCCAGTATTATCCTGTGCTCCCATATCCTGTCGGGCGTGGAGCAGCACATAGACAGGGCGATGATTTTATCGGGTGGTAAGTCGCGGGCAATAGGAACCCTGGCACAACTGCGCGAACAGGCCCGCTTGCCTGTGGCTATTCATACCAAGGGGCTTAACGGCGAACTTCGGGGTGATCCGGCCCTTAATGAATTGCTGGTTAATGACAATCAGTTACTGGTTCCGGAAACCGATAAACTGGCTGTTATGCGTAAACTGCTCAGTTATGATCATATCAGTGATCTTCACGTGGAACCGGCCAACCTGGATCAGCTCTACCAGTATTATCTCAATAATTACGGAGCCTCCCTCTCAAATAAACAAGAAGCAGCTAATAAACAAGAAGAGTCAAATAAACCAGAAGCCTTAAGTAAACCTGAAGCATTCGATAAATCGGAGGCATTAAGATCATGAATCCAGTTTTTGCTGTTGCGATAAAAGAGTTTCAGGATGGGCTCAGAAACCGCTGGCTGATTTCCATTACCCTTATTTTTGCGGTGCTCTCTTTGGGACTGAGTTATTACGGCTCGGTCGCATCCGGGCAACTGGGTGTGGCGTCTTTATCATCGACGATTGCCAGTCTGTCTAGTCTCGCGGTATTTCTTATTCCGCTTATTGCGCTTCTTCTAAGTTACGACAGCTTTGTCGGCGAGCAGGAATCCGGCACCTTGCTGCTGTTATTAACCTACCCGATCAGCCATAGCCAGCTGTTATTCGGTAAATTTTTAGGACAGGGTGCTATCATTACCCTGGCAACCTGCCTCGGTTTTGGCAGTGCCGCTTTCTTGCTGGCGATACAGTCTGATTTCGTTAATGTCGTACCGGCATTCAGCCTGTTTATTCTCACCGCAACCCTGCTGGGGCTCTGTTTTATCGCGATTGCCTATGTGATCAGCTTGTCAGTGTCAGAGAAGTCCAAAGCGGCAGGTATTGCATTAATGATCTGGTTCTTCTTTGTTCTGGTCTTTGATTTGGCGTTGCTGGCCATTCTTGTCGGGGTTGAAGAGGGATTAACGCAACAGCACTTGGTACAGCTGATGATGTTCAATCCGGCCGATTTGTTCCGGTTGATTAATCTGGCGGCGTTAGATACCGGTGATGTTAGCGGTGTGCTGGCTGTTGCCATCGACGAAAGCCGTTCGCCAGCGACCTTGTTGCTGATGATGGGTGGCTGGGTTGTGGCACCGTTGGCGGTCGCCTCTTTAGTATTTAAATACAAAAAACTGTAGAAACAAGAAACTTTACCAATAAAAACAACCAATTAGTTTGTAACCATTTAGTAAGGAAACCATAATGCAAAGATTACATTCACTAAGGATTATCAGTGTTGCCATGATGCTGGTACTGGGCGTTGCCTGCAGCGAGGAATCATCAGAAAAAGCCATGGTGCGCCAGGCCGTTGCCATAGAGCAGGCTGATGAATGTCACCTGTGTGGCATGATCATCAGCAATTACCCGGGCCCTAAAGGCGAGACCTATAACAAATCATCTGACTCGGTCAGTAAGTTCTGCTCAACCCGTGATTTATTCAGTTTTGTCCTGCAACCGGAAAACACCCGTCAGGTTAAGGAAATCTATGTTCATGATATGAGCAAAACGCCCTGGCAACGTCCGGAAGACGAGTATTTCATTGATGCCCGAGAGGCCTGGTATGTGATCGGCTCTGAGAAAACAGGTGCGATGGGTAAAACCCTGGCCAGTTTTGGCCAAAAAGCCGATGCCGAAGTCTTTATTAAAGAGTTCGGAGGCAAGCTATATAGCTTTGAAGAAATAACGATTGATGTGCTGTAAAGACGATAAGTGATGCTTCACTAATAAAAAAACGCCATCAGTAGTTAACTGACGGCGTTTATAGCAAGAAGACTATGCGTTGCTAGTGTTCTCGGTGCAAAGGCAAAAAAGCCTTAGTGCATACGTCTTGGGCCATTACGGACAAGATCTTTACCATTATCGTAAACGTCTTGAGTAACCCAACGTGCCAGAATAAGTTGCTGTTTATTATCGAATACTGCAACGAAATGGCGGCCATCTGAATTATTGGTTGCCATGCCTACACCTGCAACGTCTTTTAAACCCAGACCACCATTTTCAATAGACAATAGAAAACGCTCTAGTTCTTCCAGGTTACCTATTACATCAAGCTCATTATTCATAACTTCAACACTCTTTCTTACTTAGCAAGTCCACCCGCTTTTTGCAGCATACGGTGCTGTCTCACCATTTAATGGCGGATAAAGCTGGCGGCTTAAAATTTTTTGAATCACTACCGTTTACCAAGGGACATTAAAGCCTTTAGAGGTAATGTATTGCGTACTTTACAGGTGATAGAAGATGATTGGAACCATGTTTGTGGCGACTGCTGTAAAACTATCAATGCATCAAGGAGCTCTTCTGGCTGCATTATGCTTACTACTCTTGCACGATGAAAAAAGGGCATGTCAACTAGGACTAGCCCCTGTTATGGCGCTAGCAAATTGAACAAAGCTTAAGCCGCCGTGGAAACTGCAGGGACTCGACGGAACTGAAATCGCACAGTTTAGGAGCATTTCAAAAGAAACTGTTCGAAGCCAAATAAAACAGATTTTGCGAAAGACCCGTTCTCGCCATCAAAATCAATTAATTGCGAAATATTATCAGGGCGAACTATCAAAATAACTAACACCTATTGATTCTTCATTACGTTATAGCATGATACTTAAGAAGGCTCGGTTTCAAAGTTAGTTTGATTAAGGTTAGATGTGAATTGATTTTTCGATCTCTCAATTTACTTTTCCTAATACCAAACAGCTTAGTTAGAGTGTTAGATCTAACATTGAAAATGTGTCAGCAAAAAAATACATCCAAATCCAATTTAGCCGTCCGGCCAACGGTCTATGTTCTATACTGATAAAAAATAACACAGTGGATTAGTGTTTGAAAAACATCTCAAAAATGCATAAAAAAACGTTAGGCAGGGATGATTTCCACGCCCTGTTTGATGTGTTGCATGCACTTGATTACAAGATTGTCGGGCCGGTGGTTAAAGATGGCGCGATCGTCTTTGAGCGCGTCACTTCTCCCCGGCAGCTTGCCGCAGGCCTGATTGATGAACAATCCCCCGGTAGCTACCAGCTGACAGCAAGTGATTCACCGCGCTATTTTGACTGGAATACCGGCCCTCAGGCGTTAAAGCCATTTCTTTTCAAGCCCCGGCAGACACTATGGATCTGTGATGTCGATGACCGCAACCTGGTTTTTAACCAATGCACGGTTGAAGCCGAAAAGTTGGCGTTTATTGGTGTAAGAGCCTGTGATTTAGCTGCGCTGGCCCTCCAGGACAAACACTTTTTGCAAGGCCCTTATCAGGACGGATTTTACCAGGCACAACGAGAACACATGCTGATCGTGGCGGTCAATTGCAGCCGGAGCGGCAATCAGTGCTTTTGTGTTTCGACCGGAGACGGCCCCGAGGCCAGCTTTTATTATGACATTGTGCTCGATGAACTCGATGAAGGTTTTTTGCTCGACGGCGGCAGCGAAAAAGGCCAGCAAGTGATGGCGCAACTTCCATTGACACTTGCTACCGCCGCTCAGCAGAGCAGAGCCGAACAGCAAGTGAAATTAGCGGCAGAGGCCCAGAAAAAAAAGATGCCGAGAAAATCCCTGCTGGCCGGTTTGGTTAAGGTTTTGGACAGCGAGCGTTGGCAGGCGGTGGCTGAGCGCTGTTTGGCTTGTGGTAACTGTACCCTGGTTTGTCCTACGTGTTTTTGCAGCAAGCAGGAGTCAGAAAGCGACATCAGCTTAGCGAGTGCTTCGCAAGTCAGGTTATGGGATTCCTGCTTCAGCGAGGATCACAGCTATATTTTTGGCAAAACAGTTCGTCCGACAATTGCTTCACGCTATAAGCAGTGGCTAATCCATAAGTTGGTGGCCTGGCAGCAGCAATACGGGCGTTCAGGGTGTGTCGGCTGCGGCCGCTGTGTCACCTGGTGCCCGGCTGCCATTGATTTGGTTGAAGAAGCACAGTTGTTGGTTAACGAAGTTAATGGGAGCGAAGAAAAGACTGATAACGGAGGACACGGATGACCAAGGCGATGCCCATACCGGCCACCCTGATAAACATGACAGAAGAAATTCCTGGCATTGTGACGTTGTCACTAAAGCTTGAAACGGATGCCCCGTTTGAGTGCCATTACGGCCAGTTCAACATGCTGTATCTGTTCGGCGTCGGCGAGGTGGCAATTTCAATTATGGGGTGGAAGGAGGGTGTGCTGCTGCATACCGTCCGTGCCGTCGGGCGAGTGACGCAGGCACTCACGGCCATCAAGATCGGGCAGCAAATTGGCCTTCGAGGCCCCTTTGGCAATGGCTGGCCGCTGACGGAAGCCATTGCCAAAGATTTGGTGTTTATTACTGCCGGGCTGGGGTGTGCTCCTGCTGTTGCGGCGATAAACCATGCGATCACGCATCGTCAGAATTATCGTAAAATCGTGATCCTGCAAGGGGTTAAACATCGTGAGGATTTGTTGTGGAAACAACAGTATGACACCTGGCGTGATCATCATAACTGCCAGGTATTGCTGGCCGCCAGCGAGGAGAAAAAAGGCAAAATGCACTGGCGGCTGGGTTTGGTTACCGAGCTGCTTAAAAATGCGGATTTTGATATCGACAACTGTGTCGTCATGATGTGCGGTCCTGAAATTATGATGAAGGCGGCGATCAAGCAGCTCGCCGGGCTTGGTGTTGCCGATGATGCTTACTATTTAAGCATGGAACGTAACTTTCAATGCGGTCAGGGATTTTGCGGACACTGTCAGATTGGCCCGTATTTTGTGTGTAAGGACGGGCCGGTATTTCATTTCCCTGCCATCAAGCCCTGGTTTGGACTGGACGGATTTTGATATGTCGAAGTTGACGGTTGCCATTCATAAACTGACTTCCTGCTCCGGTTGCCAGCTGGCCTTTCTCAATCAGGGGGAGGGCTTATTAAGTTTGCTCGAGCGGGCTGAGATCCTTCATTTTGTTGAAGGGGGTATTTATAACCCGGAGTGCCCGGTCGACATCGCCTTTGTCGAAGGCAGCATATCTACGCCCCATGATCTGGTACGGGTAAATGCGATCCGAAGTCACAGTAAGCTTGTGGTTACTATCGGCGCCTGTGCGACTTCAGGCGGGGTGCAGGCCCTGCGCAACTTTTCGCAATTGTATGGCACGGCGTCTTCAATGAAATTGCAGGTCTATGCCCGGCCCGATTTTATTGAAACACTGGAAAATTCTGAACCTGTTGCCAGCGCAATTAAAGTTGATTATGAATTGTGGGGCTGTCCGGTTTCAGCGGCGCAGGTTAATCGATTTTTGGTCCAGTTGCTTCTCGGAACAAAAGCCAAAGCCGAGAAAGAAAAGCTCTGCATGCAGTGCAAGCGACAGCAGATTGTTTGTGTGCTGGTCACCAAGCAGGCGCCATGCCTCGGCCCCACCACGCGTACCGGATGCGGGGCAATGTGTCCTGCTTACGGCAAAGCTTGTTACAGCTGCTATGGGCCTTCAGAGCAGCCCAATTGTCGCAGTCTTGCCAACCGGCTGAAGGGGATTGGCCTGGTGGATCAGGAGGTGGTAAACCGTTTTGCGCAAATTCATTGCCATTCCCCGGAATACCGTAAAGAGATCGAGCATTGGGCACCGGACAGCAAAAAAGAATAAGGAGCGGATATGGCCAGACGGAAAATCAAAATCAAGGTGCCTTTTATTACCCGCATCGAGGGGGAAGCGTCACTGGAGTTTGATGCCGGTGATGATCAGATAGATCAGTTGCATTTGAAGATCTTTGAGCCGCCCCGATTATTTGAACAATTCCTGATAGGCAAAAATTATATCGATGCCCCCGAATTAAGTGCCCGTATTTGCGGGATCTGCCCCATGGCCTATCAGCTGACGTCAATTTTGGCCTTTGAGAAATTATTCCAGGTAGAGATCCCCGATCCTATCGCACAGTTAAGACGGGTGATGAACCTGGGGGAGTGGCTCCAAAGCCATGCCCTGCATATTCACTTTCTTGCCTTGCCGGATTTCCTTGGTTTTGACAATGCGCTTGAGATGGCAAAGCATCATCCCGATGTCTTTAAGCGCGGTGTCAGGATCCAGGCACTCGGCAACGATGTCATGGCGCTGCTCGGCGGCCGCAGTGTCCATCCTATCGGGTTGAAAGTCGGCGGCTTTGAACGCTTGCTTACTCATGATGAACTCAATGCACTTAAATCCAAGGCAGAAGATACCCGTCAGCTGGCGCATGATTTGGTTGTTTTCTGCGCTTCGCTAAAGCGCCCCGATTATTCATACGGTTTTGATTATGTGAGCTTAAAGTCAGAGACCTGCTACCCCATCAATGGGGGCAGGATTGCCAGCGCGTCGGATCTGATTATTGATGTCGAAGATTATCAGGATTATTTCAAGGAGCATCAGGAGCCTCACTCGACGGCACTTTATTCTATGTTGCATGGCCAGGATTACCTGGTGGGACCGCTGGCACGGTTTAATAACAATTTTGCTCAGTTAGACGATGAAACCCGACAGCTGGCTGTACAGGTGGGGCTGGCCGGTGCGAGCCTGAATATGTTTGACAGTATTGTGATCCGGGCGCTGGAACTTCACTATGCCATCAATGAAATCTGTCGCCTCCTCGATAGCCTCTGTTTGCCCGACGAGCCTAGCGTGGTCGTCACGCCAAGGGCAGGGGATTGCTGCCATGCAACCGAAGCGCCCAGGGGCCTGATTTATCATCGTTATAAGCTCGATGAGAAAGGCAGGATAATAAACTGCACCATAATACCGCCAACAAGTCAGAATCAGGCCCGGATTGAGCACGATCTGAAACACTCGGTGCAGGTATATGGGCTTGAACACAGTGACGAAGAGCTGAAGCTGTTCTGTGAGCAGGTGATCCGCAACTATGATCCCTGTATTTCCTGCTCAACTCACTTCCTGAAGTTGAAAGTCAACAGAGTCTGATATATACCCAAGTAACCTCAAGATGCAGGACTCAGAGTGATACCAGCCAGCTCAATTCTAGGAAAATGTGCAAAGGAATGACTGGTCCTTTCGAGTGCATTTGACATGGAAGTGGGCTGGCTGGATCACTCCCGAAGGGCGAGTTTTCCAGGCACTAATGTTGCGTTGCTGATTTTTGATGTAGAGCACTATATCTGCAAATCAGCGCCTGACCTTAGCGCCTGGAAATTCTCGCTGAAACGAGCATCTTGAGGTTACTTGGGTATAGACCATTTGCGGCAATGCTCACCAGTAACAGGGTTTGGGGAAATCACATGTGCGGTACAACGAAATAAGATGATCAATATCATTTGCTTTGGCAACCAACTTTGCAGTGATGATGGTGTGGGTTATGCCGTATTTGAACGGTTACAAACAGAACTGGCCTTAAGGCCAGCACCCGAGTCCGCCATTCAACTGTTTTACGCTGCAAACTCGGGACAGCGGGCATTGCCATTTTTTTTCAATTGCACCCATACCATTGTGGTTGATGCGCTTGAAAGCCAGTCATTCGGACACCCAGGCAAGCTTTACTGCTTTGACGGGAATGACCTACAGTCAATGACTGACACAGACAGAGAAACTCACCTCAGCAGCCACATGATGGCGTTGCCGCAAATCTGGCAGTTGTTAAATACGCTGATGGAAACGCCGCCTAAAATGACAGTTTTTGCAATAGAAGTGGCTGATGTAACTGTATTTAATCAGACAATCAGCTCTGAGGTCGCCAAAGCGGTGCCGGAAGTTACCCGCCGGATAATCCAGTTCAGTGATCAAGTGTCAATGACCAATCGATAATATTGCATTCTGTTTACTGAAAATTTTAATTCTTTGATCTGTTATGCAAATCGATGTTTATAAAATCAATAGAATACATTGCCGGGGCAGATGTCTTGTTAAGGCCGATGTCTCGTTAAGGCTTATACCCAAGTGAATCCTGCACCTTGAAGCCACTTGGGTATATACAGTAAATGTTGTTGTTGGCTTGAGCATATTCAATGGAAGCATTAGAAAACAAAATCATGAATTTACGATTAGCGACAGAAAAGGATTTAGACGAAATCTGCCTTCTATCACAGCAGATCAATACACAACATTACCATGGCGCGCCGCAGGTTTTTGCTGAGCCCAAAAGTGTTCACAGAGACAGATCATACTGGCGCGACAACTTTAATGCAGAAGGAGCCGTGTTCATTGTGGCTGAAATCGACGATAAGGTTGTTGGTTTCATCCTTGCGTTCATCACTGAAAACACAACTGTCAGCTTCATACAAAAAAAGAAACTGTGCCGGGTAAAAACTATCGTCGTTTCAGAGCATTTTCAAGGTCAGGGAATTGGTAAAAAATTGATGGAGGCTGTCGAACTGTGGTCAATCGGTGAAGGCATTGATGAAGTCCGGCTGGAAGTCATGGAGTTTAATGACAAAGCACAAGAGTTCTATGATTCCATTGGCTTTCAAACCCAGTCACGGATATTGTCAAAATCAATCTGATGCGCAATATGAGTATGTTGGCTGATGTTCACGGAATTAGCTTTTGCAATCTATTGGAAGGATTTGTTCATGTCTTCAAAGACATGTTCGGAGTCCGGAAATGTCGAGCGTCGGTAATTAAATAATCAGTCTCAACCATTGATTGAGACTGATTAGGAAACACCCCATGATCATTCAAATTAGCTCAAACGATCAACATAACGATAGGGTTTACGGTTAATCATTATCGGTATAAAGCCCGTTCGGTGTTTAAGCCCTTAATCAGGCTGACGCACATCAGTAACAGGACAAAAGTAAATGGCAGGGCCGTCATAACCACGCCAGACTGCAATGCCTGAAGTGCTTCTTTCCCACCAATCCAAAGCATGACTGCTGCGATGGCACCCTCTACCGTTGCCCAGAAAATTCGCTGTGGAATCGGTGCATCCACCTTACCACCAGCAGTGATACTGTCGATCACCAGCGAGCCTGAATCAGACGAGGTGACGAAGAAGATCAGTACCAACACAATCGAAAGGACAGAAATTACAGAGCCAAACGGTAATGCATCGTATACGTGGAACAAAGAAAGTGAAATATCAGTCAAACCATTCGCACCCAGCTCGCCGACCTTATTGGCCACCTGATCGATGGCAATTCCGCCGAAAACCGCCATCCAAATAATGGTCATCAGAGTAGGAATAAAGGTCACTGCAAACAGGAATTCGCGTACTGTACGACCTTTAGAGATACGCGCAATAAACATACCAACAAATGGGGACCATGAAATCCACCATGCCCAGTAGAATACTGTCCAGCCATGCATCCATGTCGTGTCTTCACGGCCATGAGGGTTGCTCAGGCCAATGATATTTTCCACGTAAGCCATGAATGTTTCTGGAATCGAAATCATCACAACATCAAAGCCGACGTAAGTAACGAACATCAGCAGGGCTAATGCAAACAGCATATTGATATTACTTAGTACTTTAACGCCGCCATCGATACCACGAACAACAGAGAAAATGGCAATCAACGTCACGAACGCAATGACGACAAGCTGCATACCAATGCCGCCATCCGTACCAAATACGTGGTTGATACCGCTGGTGGCCTGCTGTGCCCCCAACCCAAGGGAGGTTGCCAAACCAAACAGGGTCGCCAGTACTGCCATAATATCGACGACATGACCTAGCCAGCCCCAGGCTCTATCGCCAAAGATCGGGTAGAACACAGAACGCATCGATAGCGGCAGCCCCTTGTTAAAGGCAAAAAATGCCAGCGCGAGTGCGACAATCGCATAGATAGACCAGCCGTGGAGACCCCAGTGGAAGATAGTCGCTCCCATGGCGAGTGATTTTGCTTCAGCCGTGTACGGCTCTACGTTATACGGCGTGCCCCACCAGTCAGTAAAGTAAGCAGTAGGTTCAGCTACGCCCCAAAACAGAAGGCCGATCCCCATACCTGCAGCAAAGAGCATCGCCAGCCATGAAGCAGTTGAGTGCTCTGGTGCGGTATCTTTGCCGCCAATACGGATCTTACCAAACGGTGACAGCATCAATACCAAAGTGAAGAGCACGAAAAAGTTGGTTGACCACATGAAGAAGACGTCAAAATCTTCAATGATGCCGTTCTTAAGGTTGTTTAGCACTTCTTTAGAGGTATTGGGGTCGACGATTAGCAGCGTTGAAAGGAATAGGAGAATAAGACCTGCGCTGATTCCGAATACGGAGTTATGAATATCAAAACCCCACTTTTGAATGTTGTCCTGACCAACCTGGTAGTCGGTTGTTTCGATACTGTATTTATTTAATATGTTATCCATAAATGATACTCAAACGTTTCGTTTTCGATCCTTTTATTATGAAAAAAGTAAAAGTGAAATGACCTTTAGAAATAAAGATAATTAGACCACTAAATAATAATCTGGCGAAATATTAACAAATATGTCATTAAAATTCAAGTTGTGACAGATTGTACAGGTTATCCTGCTGGGTCGGCGGTGGTTTTATGCGATTTTATGTTATGTGTTCTAAACGTTTTTTTGTGAGGTAGTTAGGCCAGAAATGCTGGCAACGATTCAGATTTAGATGTTGAGTTATGGGGGAGAGAGTCGCTACCAGCACTTTGAAAGTGTATACCCGTCGAAGGGTGCCCTATGCTTTATATCAGCACCCTTGCATGGAGAGCGCCATAATGTTTGGATTTATCAGTAAAAATATTATTACCGGGCTGGTGACAATATTGCCTGTCGTACTCACACTCTACCTCCTCTACTGGTTTGCAGTATCAGTAGAGTCATTATTAGGAGGTCTAATTCAAGCACTCCTCCCGGGTGAATGGTACTGGCCGGGCATGGGGTTTGCTGCGGGACTGCTGGTCTTTTTTATCGCCGGACTGATGATGAATGCCTACCTGGTGCAGCGCCTGTTTGCCAAAAGCGAACAGGTTTTCTACCACATGCCGTTAGTCAGAACCTTATATCCTACTATCCGCGACTTTTTTGACTATTTCTCACCAACTACTCGCAAGGAATTTGAGCAGGTTGTCGCCGTGACTTTGGGTGAAACCGGGATGCAAGTGATAGGTTTTGTTACCCAACCGCTCCCAGAGCGAATGCCGGAGTCTTTTCGCGATGAGGACTGTGTCTTAGTCTATCTGCCCTTAAGCTATATGATAGGTGGCTACGCAGTGCTAATCCCCCGCAGCGCAGTACGTCCCCTTGATATGAAAATTGAAGAAGCGATGCGGTTTACCCTAACCGCCGGGATGGCCGGAACCGGTTTTAAGCCCAGTCCCCCTGATCATAAGGATGACTAACTCATTTCGTTTCGCTCGGCTGTAGCAAACCTGAAGGTGATGCCAAGCTTGATTCAACCCACCTTCTGATATTTAAATCAATCCATCTTCGCATAGTAGGCTGCGATATCAGCAATATCTTGATCGTTCAGGCTTGATAGCTGCTGTTTCATCATCGCGCCCATGGGCCCGGCGCGCTCACCGTTCTGATAAGCCTTCATTGAACTGTTTAGATACATCTCATTTTGACCACTGATATTCGGGTAGTCCGGCTTTAGCGCTTTGCCATTGATGCCGTGGCAAAACTGACAGGTATATGCCTTCATTTTACCCGCCTTGGCATCAGGGCCTTGTTCTGATGCAGAAGCGGAAACTGATATGGACAGGGTGGCTAGGGTAAGAATCAGTATTTTGTTCATCTTTATTGAAGTTACTGGAAGCGGTGTGATCAGTTTGCCTGTTGTTTTTGGTTAAGCAAATGGTTGGGATCAATTTTATGTAAAGTTGCTATTTATTATTGTGTTAGCTTTTGATAATACCGTTACACTATGTGTCTTATGCCCTTTTGTACCGATTGATGTTGGTGAGAGCATTGTTTATTAATTATAAAGAAGGCTGATAATAATGATTGAACGTCTGGAAACCAAGCAACGCATGAGCCGTATTGTTAAGCATAACGGCACTATTTATCTGTGTGGCCAGGTATGTAAAGACGCAACTCAGGGGATCAAAGAGCAGACAGCAACCATGCTGGAAAAGGTTGAAGATCTTCTTGAGCAGGCAGGCAGTGATAAAGAGCATATGCTGTCAGCAACTATCTATATCAAAGATATGAAAGATTTTGCTGAAATGAATGAAGTTTGGGACAACTGGGTGCCGGAAGGTCATGCTCCTGCTCGCGCTTGCGTTGAAGCAAGTATGGCGCGCGACGTATTACTGGTTGAAATCTCAGTTGTTGCAGCTGAAAAGTAAACGGCTGTACCTTTGCTCAGGGCCATTCGTTGCCTAGAATCATCCGTTATTTAGCCTTACTTGTATGACAGTAGCGAAAGCTCCGTTCTGGAGCTTTTTTTATGAAGATTGAATACTCATATGTCATAAATTCTGATGTCGTTACGACTGTTTATTAATACCGATATTCATAAATATGCCTATATACCCAAACTACCTCAAGATGCGAGATTCAGAGTCTCCTCTGGGAACTCAATTCGAATGAAATGTATGTAGGAATGGCATTCCCTTTCAAACACATTTTGTGAAGAAGTGATTTTCCAGAGGAGCTCCCAAAGGGCGAGTTTCATTGGCTTTTATTCTGTGTTAGCCATTCTCTAAATAGAACCACTATTCACTCAAATGGCTGCCTTGCCTAAAAGCCCATGAATTCTCGCTGAACTCTGCATCTTGAGGTAGCTTGGGTATACACTATCTACGTTTTAATGGGGCAGGCCTCTTTAGGCTATCATTAAATCTGTTACTATTTGCTGTAGTATCAGGTGATTGTGCTGATTGGTATAAGTAATAAGGAATAAAAATGAAAACAATGACCCGGTTATGTGGGGTATTGGTGGCATTGGCAACGACAGGCAACGCTTGGGCCGCCGATCAAATCGTCACTCTGCAAGATGGCAGACAGGTCGTGTTGCATGATGATTTTACTTGGCAATACGCAGCGCCGGTTATTGAAAGCCCCAAAGCTGTCGAGAAGACACAGGCTGACGTTAAGATAAGTACCGATAGTGCCAAGCCTGCGGTTACGGCAATTCCAGTAGTAGCGGTAAGCCCGGCGGGGATCCCGGTGGCGACTGCGCAAAAAGGCGTTCGGGTTGAATTGGGTGCGAGTAAAAACATCCAGCAGCTCAGTAAAAGCGGTATTGATGTGTTATTGCAATCAGCACGGTATGAAAATGGCGAGCTGGTCATTCCAACCATGTTAACTAATCAGGGCACGGGAGCCGTTGTTTCGGTGGTCCTGAAGGTAAAACTGATGAGTGAAAACGGTAGGGAGCTAGCCAGTGAAGAGGTGCCAATCTGGTCATCGATCAAGCGGGTGCCAGAGACTTATTTCCGCCCGAAAACCCAGCAGGAAGGCAAGCCAGTGAAACTCCCGGTTCCTGAAGCTTCGGCATATTTCATCAGTGCTGAAATTATTGAAGTCGAACACTGGTAACAACGGCTTAACGACAACGTTAGTCATTGAATAGACAACAGGCATGTCACCACATGCCTGTTACTGTTTTTATACCCAACCACTTCAAGATACGTGATTCAGCAAAGGCCGGACAGCCACCACAGCGGTAATCACCGGGGTAAATGATCCTAATGGGCACTCATTTCGGCCCCTAGTCGTGAAATGGCATATCCATTGCTGAAACTGGCGATCAATAACAGCATATGCCTCGTGGCGGTCTGACTATTGCCACTCAGCAGTATCGCCTTGCGTCCGGAGGCTCAAGAAGCTAACCCTTTACCGCTGTGAACTTCCTGCCCACTGTCGATGAGTGAACAAAAAACATCGGGGGGCAGGTATTCTTAATGAAAAGTAGCAGCTAAAGCGGGAATTCAGCGGCGCGAAGAAACGATTGGTCAGGTTAGCTGAAATAGAGCGATGGAATAAAACAGATATGCAGCGGGTTGTGTCATACCGACCTGACAATTGTGCTGTGTTAATATACTTGACCGCCCGAATATTTATGAGGTGAATAATGCGTAGCCTGTGGTGCATGAAAATGCCCTCAAAATCCTGCAGGCTTCAAATTTTCAACCAAATATCAGTGATTTCAGTTAAACATTGATTAACACTATGCTGATAGTATAAATAGTCTGGTTTTTTAGTAACCAGTATTAAAGGAAGACCGGATGATTGCGAACAAAAAGGTCCTCGTAGTTGATGATGATCAGGAGATTCGTGAACTCTTAGATGAATATCTGACAAAAGCGGGTTTTGACGTTACCACAGCGGCTGAAGGCGAGGAAATGAAGCGTCGGTTGTTGATGGGGTATCCTGATCTCATCCTGCTGGATGTGATGATGCCGGGTGATGATGGCTTTACCCTGTGTCAACATATACGTAAAACCTCTGATGTGCCGATCATCATGCTCACTGCAGTATCAGATGAAATGGATCAGATCATTGGATTAGAGCTGGGTGCTGATGATTATATCGCTAAGCCATTTAGCCCGAGACAGCTAATGGCGCGGATTAAAGCGTTAATGCGCAGGGTGCGTCCGACTGAGACGCAACAGCCTGCTGCAGTCCCGAAAGTGATTTGTTTTTCTCACTGGCGGTTAGAAACCCTGTCTCACCGTTTGTATGACTTGGAAAATAATGAAGATTACGAGCTGTCAGGCAGTGATTTTTCGTTGTTAATGTTATTTCTATCCCGCCCCAATGAAATCTTGGATCGAGACACTATTTCTTGTGCGACCCGAGGCCGTGAAGCCTTGCCCCTAGAACGCGGCATTGACGTGCAGCTGAGCCGTTTACGCCAGCGTTTAGGTGATAAAGGTAAACATCCTAGGCTGATCAAAACGATGCGTGGTAATGGTTATATTTTTACCGCAGATGTGACATACGAAAACTAGCCTTGTCTGGGTAATGATTTAATGAACTTGAAAAAATTATGGCCACAATCGCTGGTGGCGCGCACCTTGTGGCTGACTCTACTTGCGGTGTTTCTGGCGCAGTTGATCGCTACCTTGATTTGGTATGGTCAATCGAAACAGCGGGATCTGGAAGGGCTTGAATCGACGTCTGCCAGCATGGCGACCATGTTTGCTTCCACTGTGAATTTTTTCCAGTCGTTACCCCTGCAATACCGGCACATCGTGCTCGATCAGTTGCGTAATATGGGGGGGACTCGTTTCTTCGTTTCGTTCAACGAAGAAGAGATCCTGATTACCCCCATTCCAGCATCCAAACTGAAAAACACGGCAGTGAATGTCATTCAAAACGTGCTAAATGAAAAGTTGCCGAGGCTTGATGTTATCAAGGTGGAATTCTCGCGCCCTGAAACACTGCATGTGTTAAGAAATGATATTTTGCTCAGTGACTTACCTCCATCTTGGGCGGATCATACTCTGAGTTTGGAACCGCTGAATCCCCCGATCCTGGTTGTTCAGCTTGAACTGGCAACCAACGAGTGGCTGTATATTGCCGCATTGCTTCCCGCGCCATATGTCATGCTGGAAGATGAAATTATTACCCGGCAACAGGTTATTTTTCTTGCATTTATTACCGCTTTGTTACTGGTCTTTACTTACTTTATGGTTCGCCGCCAGACGAAACCGCTTAAGCGGTTAGCCAATGCCGCGAATGCGTTAAGCCTGGATATCTACCAGCCTCCGCTGAAAGAAGAGGGGGCCAGCGAGTTAGTGACCGCAACTCAGGCTTTTAACCGAATGCAGATGCGATTACGGCGCTACATCGATGACAGAGAACATTTGTTCTCAGCTATTTCCCATGATTTGAAAACCCCCATTACCCGTCTCAGATTACGCGCAGAACTGATAGACGATGAAGCGAAAATCGAGAAGTTCAACCGGGATCTGGATGAATTGGAGATGATGGTAAAAGGGGCGCTGCAAACAGTTCGCGATACAGATCTGCATGAAAATTTAGTGCAGGTTGATCTCTCTGAAATGCTGCAGAGTATCGCCGAGAGTCATAATAACGGTCTGGAGAAAGTAACCCTTCCTGATACACCGATAGCACCGTTGATGGGTAAGCCTTTAGCGCTTAAACGTTGTCTGACCAACCTGATCGATAACGGCGTGAAATACGGTGAGAAGGTCGAAGTTATCGTGGCAGATGAACCTGATGTACTGGTGTTAATTATCAAAGATCAGGGAGAGGGTATTCCGGAAGAATCAATGGAAGCGGTGTTTGAACCCTACTTCCGTGTAGCAATTGATGATGAAGGTCATGGCTTAGGGATGGGGATCGCCCGTAATATTCTTCATGCCCATGGCGGCGATCTTACTATTCACAATTCAGAACAGGGCGGCTTAGAAGTTAAAGTCGTTATCCCGCGGCTGGTTGAAAATGTATGACGCGGCACTGAAATACAGAAGAACGAGATGATGAAAATAACCCGAACGCTGGTTGCAATGACACTCGCAATGACTTTCGCCGGTACGGCGGCCACCGCTCATGCCGGTGAAGTGGAAGTACTTCACTGGTGGACATCCGGTGGCGAAGCCAAATCGGTTGCCGTTCTGAAAAGTATGATGGAGCAACAAGGCAATAGCTGGAAAGATTTTGCGGTTGCCGGTGGTGGCGGTCAAAGTGCGATGAGGGTGTTAAAAACTCGCGCCGTATCTGGTAATCCGCCATCGGCAGCTCAGATCAAAGGGCATGATATTCAGGAGTGGGGCCGGTTAGGGTTTCTGACCAATCTCAATGATGTTGCCACCGCCGAAAAATGGGGCGAGGTCATACCGGAAGTTGTTGCGAACGTGATGAAGTACAACGGTGAGTATGTTGCGGTTCCCGTGAATGTTCACCGTGTTAACTGGTTGTGGGCAAACCCGGAAGTGTTCAGAAAATCCGGAGCACAAGTGCCGACAACACTTGATGAGTTCTTTATCGCCGCCGATAAAATAAAAGCCGCGGGATTTATTCCTTTGGCTCATGGCGGACAGCCATGGCAGGACGTGACGCTTTTTGAAGCGGTCGCATTAGCGGTTCTGGGCTCTGACGATTACAACAGGGCATTTGTTGATCTGAATATGGATGTGCTATCTGGCGAGAAGATGGTTGAAGCCTTCACGAAATTCAGAAAAATGCGAGATTATATCGATACTAAAGCCCGTGGACGCCATTGGAACAAAGCAACCTCAATGGTCATTGATGGTGAAGCGGCAATGCAGATCATGGGTGACTGGGCCAAAGGTGAGTTTGCTGAGGCAGGAAAAGTGCCGGGTATCGATTATATCTGTGCCCCCGCACCGGGTACGCTTGATCAGTTCACCTTTAATATCGATAGCTTTGCCTTCTTTAAGCTAAGCGGTGCAACAGAAAATAAGCAAGCTCAGAAAGATCTCGCAAAAACCATTATGACTAAGGAATTCCAGGAGATCTTCAACCTTAATAAAGGGTCGATTCCGGTTCGCTTAGATATGAATATGAATAAATTCGACCAGTGTGCACTGGACTCGATGGCATCATTTAAAGCCACAGCGAAAAGCGGTGATCTGGTGCCGAGCATGTCACAAGGCCTGTCGACAACCAGCTATGTTCAGCGTGCTATCTTCGACGTTGTCAGTAACTTTTTTAATAGAAAATCAGCTGATCCTAAGAGGGCTGTTAAGAAACTGTCTCGTGCGGTGAAAGCGGCGATGTAATGGTGCTGAATGAATACCTCAGCGGTTAGGTAACCAAAATGCAAGGCAAGGGCATGACTGATATTCAGTCATGCCCTTGCCTTGCATTTCGTTCTGGACACGAAACGTGACAATTCGTGTCGTGAAAAGCCATTGATATTCCAATCCTCTCTATCTCTCTCTGGCCATATATCACCTAGGAACAACGACTTTAATTTTTAGTAATGGCATCGCTAAATTCAGCCTTTTTCATCACGGATTTGCCTCATTCTGTGTTAGTGCAAAAGCTCACTTGCAGATTGCGTCCGTAACATTGTCCAAATCTAGCTAATGGATGTTCCTCACTAACATGCTATTTCGGATGTCTTTGACCAACTTAATGGTGTTAGTCTTAGTTACTTTCTTTAACTATGCCTGTCCAAGATACATGTCCAAAGGATGCGTGTTCGGATAACTGTCAGATACAAGAAAGATCGCCATTGGCGACATTTCTGCGATTAGGTTTACGGGCTATGAACGGTTCCTATTAAGTTTTTTGAAAAAAGGCCGCTTGAATCACAATATAGACTTTAACTTTTAGTTTTTATCCATGATCAGAAAATACGCTCTCTTTTCTCAGAAAAACAAAAAAACACATACAAGCATTGTTGTATTTGCGATGTTAATCACCATAGCAAATATGTTCTTGTTGCTATCAGAAGAGAGAATAATATTCTCTCTTGGTTTAGTCATACCAATATTTCCATTAATCATCTTTGCAAAATCTTCTGACTACAAGAAAAAATACCTTCATGACTAGCCTCAAAATTATACTTCCACATCTCTATTTTCTCGGTGTGTTAAGTGCCTGTTACGTTAAATCGGTATCAAACTGACGTAATCGTGTAACGGTTAGCTACAACAAAGATCGCCAATCAATCCAAATTTAGGCAAGAGCATTGGAATACATCTATCTTGTTCGCACAGCTTCAATGTTCTTGCCCCCTCAAAAAAGTGTCCATCCCGTTTTAAGTGTCCTGCTTAACCTCAGTGGAAATTTGTCACAGATCACTACAGTCAATTATGAGCATCTAAGGCTCATAAGTGTGTGTTTGAGTCGATAGTGGCCACATAACTAGTCCATTTTTGCTAGCTTTTTCTCGTCATAAAGTGTTGGTCTGTCTCAAATTTGCCCCAAAATGTCCCAGTAGTCTCCTTTCTATCATCAAAAATTGAACGCTGTACTTTGATGGTGTTGTATGGCGCACTTTATGATCCGTCATAATTCATGAAAAGGGGGCGTAATATAACCCGTCCGTTACGACGGTAAATATACCTATATCGTTACAATCTGTGCTTAAAATGTACGAACATGGGCAAGTTGGTGTTTAAATAAAGTAAAAGCATCAGGGGTAAATAAAGCGTCTATACTTATGGTTTGTCATGGAATGGACGCAAAATAATGATGTCACAGTTAACAGGAAAAACGGTTTTTATTACCGGTTCAAGTCGCGGCATTGGTCGCGAAATTGCGCTGATTTGTGCAGAGCAGGGGGCCAATGTCGTTATTGCGGCCAAGTCTGATCAGCCGCACCCTAAGCTACCGGGTACTATTCATAGTGTTGCTCAAGAAGTTGAAGATGTCGGCGGTAAGGCGTTGGCGATCAAATTGGATATTCGTGACGAAGATGCCGTACAGCTTGCAATGCAACATGCCGCTGAAACGTTTGGCGGTATTGATGTGTTGGTCAATAATGCCAGTGCGATTTCGTTGAGCCGGTTGCAAGATATGGATGTAAAGCGCTTTGATCTGATTCATTCGATTAATGTTCGCGGTACATTGGTGTGTTCAAAGGCGGCTATTCCTTATCTTAAAAATAGCCTGAACGCCCATATTATTACCTTGTCTCCTCCTATTAATCTCTCCTCCCATTGGTTAAAGCCTTATATCCCTTATACGTTGACAAAATACGGTATGACTTTATTAACCCTGGGGTTGGCCGAGGAGCTAAGGGGCGACGGTGTTTCGGCAACCACATTGTGGCCGCAAACTACCATTGCCACCGCTGCGATTGAGTTTGCACTTGATAAAGAGCTACTGAAGCGTTCGAGAACGCCACGCATAATGGCGCTAGCTGCTTTAGAGATTATCAACTCTGAAAATTTACAACTGAGTGGCCAGACACTGATCGATGAATCCTTGCTTAGAGAACGGGGTATCTCTGATTTTGAGCAATTTAAATTTGATCCCCATGCGCAAGATTTGATGCGGGATTTATTTCTCGATGCATGATTAGCCTCATTGGTAAAGAAACCTGCACTTGCAATGCGGTTTCTTTACGAGTCATGTTCTATCTGCCTACATCGGGGAAATTGACTGTCTGCAACCCGTTATTCTGGGGTAGGATGTAGCCATTATTGTCCCTCCGTTTTATTGAAGATCTGTGAATATGAATAAATCCTTGTTGCTCAAGCAAATATTAGCAGCACTTGAGGCTATCCATCAGGGAGCTGTTGATGCTGCCATGCGGGCCTATAATACCGCTACCGATAATGAGAATGTGGCTGAAAACAAATATGATACTTTGGCTCTGGAAGCCGCTTATCTGGCACAGGGACAGGCTCAGCGAGTTGCCGAATGCGAGGCTGATTTAACCGCCTTTGAAAAGCTGGACCTGGCTAATGGTTCCCATCAAGAAGCCGTTGGGTTAGGAAGCCTGGTCTACCTTATCGATGAAGCAGGTTCTGAGAAATATCTGTTTTTAGGCCCGGCAGCCGGTGGGCTTAAGCTGACATTCTGCGACAAAGAAATCATCATTATTACCCCATCGGCCCCGCTTGGGCAGGCCTTGTTAGGGCGTTTTGTTGATGATGACATCGACATAAACATTGGCGGTCAAATTAAGAACTATGAGATTGCGGCTATCTATTAGTTGGGACTATACCCAAACCACCTCAAAATGCGAGGTTCAGAGCTTCCTCTGGGAATTCAATTCGAACGAAATGTATGTAGAAATGGCGATCCCTTTCAATTACATTTTGTGAAGAAGTGATTTTCCAGAGGAGCTCCCAAAGGGCGAGTTTCATTGGCTTTTATTCTGTGTTAGCCATTCTCTAAATAGAACCACTATTGACTCAAATGGCTGCCTTGACTAAAAGCCAATGAATTCTCGCTGAACTCTGTATCTTGAGGTGGTTTGGGTATATAGCAATTTATCTTTGTTTCGGTGTATGGTGAGGGTATCTCAGGCTATCAGAAAAGCAGATCATGACTTATCTCTCTTGCGTTGAAGTAGAACCCAATGTTGAAGCTACTGCGACGGTTATCTGGTTGCATGGCTTAGGCGCCAATGGTCACGATTTCGAAGCAATTCTTCCAGATCTAAAGCTACCAACGAGCGCCCCGGTACGGTTTATATTCCCTCATTCGCCATCGATGCCGGTGACCATCAATGGGGGGATCGTAATGCCTGCATGGTACGACATTCTAGAAATGGGCGCGGGCCGAAAACTCAATACTGATCAGCTGCTACATTCTGCCAATCAAGTTGCGGCACTGATTGAGCGAGAGCTTGAGCGTGGTATTTCCAGTGAGCGTATCGTTATCGTCGGCTTTTCGCAGGGTGGCGCTGTCGCTTACCAGGCAGCTTTAAGCTTTCCGCAAAAATTAGCCGGACTATTAGCGCTTTCGACCTATTTCCCGACATCAGACAGCATTGAATTTGCTGAATGTAATCGTGCATTACCGATTGAAATCATGCATGGCCGTTTTGATCCTGTTGTTCTGTCAACGATGGGGCAGGAGGCTTTAAAAGCGTTGGAGAGCGACGGATTTAAGCCTAACTGGCGTACCTACCCGATGGAACACAACGTCTGTCTGGAGCAGATCCAGGATATTTCAGCCTGGCTAAAGTGTTTACTTGACATGAAGTGAGTAATTATTAAAAAACAGAGGGCGTAACCAGACGTTATGCCATTGTTGCCTATTAATGGCGGAATTATTGGCTTCATTGTCGTTTAAATATACGTTCAAGACTTTAAGGTTATATCATAGCTGTTTTTCATCTAAATAGAGTGTGAGTAAAGGCATACTAAATCCAAGGCTTTTTAAATACAATTCTTCCACCTACTTAATATATCCATCAGGTTAATCATGAGTGTTAACGAATTAAATTTAAATGTTAACAAGAGTTCTCAATTAAATAGTGCGATAGCTTGTACTGTTATTGTTTCAGCGGTTATCTTTGTATCCCAGTTCATTATTGGCAAACAAGAAATCAACATTGGCGTAATAACGCTCCCTATTCTTCCTATGTTATTTGCTGTAATGATAGGAATGGCCCTATCCATAAATCTCACGAAAGAAAAAATAAAGATTTGGGGCAAGGTATTTACAGAAAAAGAAGAATCATTCTGTTCTAAAATGGTCGGATTCAGTCTTCTTATATTAGGTACTCAGTACGCTGGAATGATTATTCCAAACTTGGAAAATATTTATGCTGCTGGTATCCCGTTACTATTCCAAGAGATAGGTAACTTATTGCCTATTTTGATTGCTATTCCGCTGGCCGTTAAGTTTGGCTTTGGCCGAAAAGCGATTGGTGCCTGTTCGTCGATTAGCCGCGAGCCATCAATAGCCGTGATTCAAAGCAAATACGGGACAGGCACACCTGAATATATTGGTGTATTAGCCATTTACCTGTGTGGTTCTGTGATTGGTACGCTGTGGTTTAGTATTTTAGGCAGTATCAGCCCTCTGACCGGCCTTCATCCTTTGGCCCTGGCTGCCGGTTCAGGCGTAGGCAGCGGTTCGATGCTTAGCGCGGCCTCTGGTGCGTTAATCAATGGATTAGATCCAGAAATGGCTAAACAGGTGTTAAGTATTGCTGCAGCATCCAATTTACTATCGTCAGTAGTAGGTGCGTTATCGCTGACATTTTTGGGTATTCCTTTAGCAGAATTTACCTACAAAATTTGTAACAAGGACAAATAAGATGAAAACAATTTTTATTGATATGAAGCTGGTGTTTCTAGCTATTGTATTGGCGATGTTCACCCAGACTTTAACTACAGGAATATCACCAATAGAAATGGTGGATAGTTTTGTAGCCATGTCAATTGTGATATTTCTTGCACTTGTTACTAAACACTTTTTACCATCATCGTTGCCAGCATTCGCCTATGCGACGATTGTTGGTATTGCAATCTGTTTACCAGATACAGTTGTCCGTACATTCTTTCTTGATTCGGTAGGTAAAATCTCTTTCCTTTCATGCTGTGTGCCGCTATTGGCATTTGCCGGTCTTTCGGTTGGCGGACAAATGGAAGAGCTGAAGAAAATGTCATGGAAAGTCATTGTGATATTTTTAATCGTCTCTACATGTTGTTTCTTTGGTGCATCTATGATCGCTCAAATCGGTTTCACAATGAAAGGAATTATTTAATGATGAATGATTTTAAGCTAAATAATAACTTGCTTGAATTGAAAGAGTTTAGTATTTCTGTTCGTCGTGAACTGCATCAAATTCCAGAATTGTCTGGGGAAGAATATAAGACCTCGGCATACTGTAAAAAAATATTGGAGGATGCTGGCTATACACTGAAAACGCATGAAGGTTATACCGGTTTTATTGCCGATTTAGTGGTTAGCGATGCGTTCAGCACGGTTGGCTTCCGTGCGGATATGGACGCGCTGGAAATGCACGATCTTACGGATAATGAATTCAGCTCTAAGCATGAGGGGTGCGCCCATAACTGCGGTCACGACACGCATATGGCAATTGCTCTGACGACTGCCAAATATCTTTCTCTGCATAAACAAGAGCTAAAACACAATGTGCGCTTCTTATTCCAGATGGCGGAAGAAGATATGCGCGTACATGGTGCTGATAAAATGGTCGAGTTAGGCTGCATGGATGGTGTCCATGAGGTTTATGCGCTGCATAACGACGGAGCGACGGAATGTGGCACCGTGCAGATTAACGACGGCATTATGTCTTCATACGGTTCAGCATGGACCTTGAACGTCAAAGGTATCTCTGCGCATGGCTCAACACCACAAAAGGGGTTAGATGCCATACGCGAAGGTGCACGCATTGTGATGGATCTTGATTACATCGTCGCTAAGAAAACCAGCCCCCACAGCCCCGCGGTTTTCGTCTGCGGTATGTTTAACGGTGGAACAGTTCCGAATGCCGTTGCTGACAACGTGCAGGCAAGAGGGACTATTCGGTCGATGGATGATGAAACAGATCAAATCCTTAAAGATAGCTTTAAGTCTATTGTTGAAGAAAGCACGGTCAGGGGTTACAAAACAGATATTGATTACTGCGGCTATCCAGCTGTTGTTAATCACCCTGAAGCCTACCAGCGTGTTATCAGCGCCGCACAAGGTGTCATTTCTAATGAAATTTTGAATGCGAATTGTAAGCCAATGACGGGTAGCGAAGATTTCAGCCTGATGATCAATGCGACAGCAGATAAACGTGGTGCGATGTTCTTCCTGGGCAGTGGGAACAGCAAAAAGGGAATTAATAATTACCTACATTCAAACCCTTACTTTGTTGATGATGATTTTATGTTAGTAGGCGCACAGATTTTTATTAACATCGCAACGATGTAACTAAAATCATAACCAGTAATAAAAAAGCCACAGCTCATTTAAGATGCAGTGGCTTTTTGTTTATTTGCAATATCTTATATTAAACCGCTTAATAGACAGGCAAGGTAAAGTCGGTAAACATTTCTTCAATTTTCGAACGAGTCGTTTGACTCAGCACTTTTTCCATGACTTGCTTGGTTAAGTGCGGGGAGAAAGAAGAAATAAAATCGTACATGTAATTTTGCAAGAGAATGTCTTTGCTAAAGCAAATCCATGCTTTGCTCGGTTCAAAAATATGATCAAGGCCAATGCAGGTTAACTCTGTATTTTCTACATCTTGTGCCGCCAGAGAGGAAATGATGCCAATGCCAAACCCTAATTCGACATAACGCTTAATCACATCAGCGTCCATTACCGTCATAAAATAATTTGGGTTCAGATCTTTTTTCGAGAAGGCATCCTCTTGTGTCGCTCTGCCCGTTGCACCCATTTCATAACTGAGTATAGGGTACTGACAAAGCTGTTCTAAAGTCGGTTTTTCGCCATTGTCCAACGGGTGTCCTTTGGGAACCACTAAAGAGAGTGTCCACAGATAGGCTGGGAGGATGATTAAGTCATTATCATGACTAACATCGTGCGCCACAATAGAAAAATCGGAATATCCTTTACTAATCTTTCCTTTGGTCTGAGGCGGCAGAGTAGGGTGCAAATGAAAAGATATTTTTGGATATTTATTGATAAAATAGGAAACAGTTTTAGGCAGTAAATATCGTGCGATAGTATGTGTTGTGTAAATATTTAAAGATCCTATGCTCGGGTCTAAATACTCGCGGGAAATAGCTTTTATTTTCTCTTCTAAAGACAGCATTTTATCAAGTTCTGTAAATATCTTTTCGCCGACAGGAGTTATACCATGCAAATTCTTACCGCGCCGTTCAAAAATGCGCACGCCTAACTCATTCTCTAATAAGGCGATTTGCTTACTTATGCCAGGCTGAGTTGTGAAGAGCATTTTAGAGGCGGCAGATATATTAAGATTATTATCCTTAACTGACTTTAAATATCTTAGTTGCTGTAATTTCAAAGTATCGCTCCTGCATGTATATTTTGAATATCTGCGATCAATTATATTGATAATAACATTAAATCTTAGTTATCAATATGCTATTAATCCTAACATATTACAAGTCTCTGGTCGGTTTTGATGCGAAATTGACTTATTTCAATCGGTTGAATTTCAACCACTTAACACTATCAAGATAAGGTTCTCATCTCTTGATGGCTCACTATTGGGCGAAGCCATCGCCTACTGATGTGATTTTATTTGGGGTGCTTATTTGGAAGGGGAAAAGCGTCGAGGATGAGTTTTGAGGTTTAGAATTGACGGGGAGCTGATGAAATGAAAATAGAGCGGCGAAGAAAGAGGGCCGAAGCCCTCTTGGAGACAAGGCTTATTTAGCCTAATACAACACCTAAACTCAGCAGAGCCATTACCATTACGGTAAGAATGCCAATTAATGGGCCGATAAACTTGAGCCATGATGAATATGCGACACGACCAATGGCTAACCCGCCCATGACAACACCCGACGTTGGGGTCACAAGGTTTGGCAGGCCAGACGCTGACTGGAATGCGGTGACCACTAGTTCGCGACCGACACCGGCAAAGTCTGCTAATGGCGCAAGTACTGGCATAGAAAGTACGGCCAGACCAGAAGATGAAGGCACCACTAAGCAAAGCACAGCTTCAATCCAATAGATGGCATTGATGAAGGCGACTTCATGTAGTCCGCCTAAAAGACCTTCTGCATAGTTCAGAATCGTGTGGGTAATATTGCCATTATCCATGACAACCACTAAGCCGCGGGCAATGGCGATGATTAATGCTACGCCTAATAAATCTCGCGCGCCGTCAACAAAGCTATCGGTGATTTCGACCTCAGATAATCGACCGACAAAACCAACAATGATACTGGAACCGATGAACAGTGCAGATAGCTCTGCCATCCACCAACCGGCAACAGAAACGCCCCACATCATCACGGCAAAGGTCAGACCGAAAATCGCTAACACGGCTTTTCGGGTGCCGGTAAGCTCTGGCGCTTGTTGTTCTTTGCTGTGAAGGAAGTGATGTTCATTGTCATCTTTCTGGTGGGCCACAATCGATGCTGACGGATCGTGCTTCACCTTATCGGCATAACGCATTACATAGACAACACAGACAATCCAGCCTAACGCGAGAATAATAGCGCGTAAGATGATGCCTTCCATGAAGTTGATTTCAGCTGCGTTAGACGCAATAACTGTTGCAAACGGGTTAATGGTCGACCCTAAACAGCCAATCCCCGCACCAACCATGATGATGGCGACACCCACAATACTGTCATAGCCAGCTGCAATCATGACTGGAATTAACAGGGCATAGAAAGGAATGGTCTCTTCCGCCATGCCATAGACGGTGCCGCCCATCGCAAATAATCCCATTAGAATTGGGATCATCCATTTTTCGCGACCGCCTAAACGTTTCATCGTGCCAGCAATGCCGGCATCAATGGCACCTGTGCGGGTGACTACCGCAAGAAAGCCACCAATGACCAGAACGAACAAGGCGACATCAACGGCGCGAGCTGCGTAGCTTGATGGATCGTAGAAACCTTGAATCGGCGCCATTAACACTTCCACTATCCCTTGTGGGTTAGCTTCGACGGTTTGATACGATCCCACCTGAGGCACCATACGTCCCAGGGTTTCGTTTTTCTCCATTTGGTATTGACCCGCGGGTATCACCCACGTCATTGCTGCCATTAAAACGGTCAATATCATTAAAATTGTGTAGGCAGAGGGAAATTTAATTTTCGTCATTAGGATATCCTCATTAAGCGGGGCAAATTGCCCCACAATTTGGGTGGTATTCCACCTTCTTTTTTATGCTACGAAGTCCATGATTGCTTTAACGGACATACCAGCAAGCCCCATCTTTTCCAGTGTTCGGCCTTCTTTGAAGTAATCAATATCGTTATACGCGTTATCAATGTGCAGGCAGGATGTGACTAATGGTGTTTCTATCCCGGCGAGTTTGCCCAGCTCATAACAGGGCACCAGCAGGTACGCGGCATCTTCTGTGATGTAGCGGTTACTGGCGGAGTTCGGGGCACTGTTTAACTTACCGTGAGTTTCTGAGGTGCGGTTAACGTCATAAACGGTCTCGCATTGCATCGCATAGAGCGCATTCATGGCTTCAAGCTCAGGGATCAGTTCCAGCCCCAGCGCTTTACCGACTGACTGGCGTTCATGTTCCATCACCGCTGCTGCTTTGGCGGTTGATATAGAACAGCAGTCTTTGTAGTAATTAAACTGGCCGTCAAAGTTCTCAAGCAATCCCATGTTGAGGGTGGTTAATAACGGATGGCCACCAAAGTTAATATTCTCCATTCCTGCACTGATCACGTTCGCCAGGCCGCGAAGCGGTAAAGGCATCACGTCCTGAAGCCGTGCAATGGCCCCGCTGGTTTTACTGGCAGGCAAGGCTGAAACGGGCAGGAACTCTTTCATGCCTAAAATGGCAATTTCTGCCGGGCCGACGATACGGGTTGCCCATGGGATCGAGATGGCATCGACAAACGTAATATCGAGATCAGCATAACCTTGCTCTGCTTTAATGCGATTGAGTACCAGTGAGCCGTAGTTACCCGGCATCAGCATGATAACTTGCCCGTCGCGCAGGTGGGGCAGCATCTCGATAAATAAAGGCTCTTGGGCAAAGGAAGGGACGGGTAAAATCAGCAGATCAGAATAGGCTACCGTTTCTGCCAGATCCCGGCTTAGTTTATCAATGGCCTGAAAACCTGAGTAGGTCAGGGGCACGCTGTTAAATTCGGCTAAAGCCGCTATGCCGCCGCGTTGCTCGATATCGGTAAGTGGTTGGTCAAAGCCTTTGGCACCAAACAAGCATACTTGTGCGCCATGAAGCGAAAAATGGTACGCCGCGGTTAACCCCGCATTGCCGGAACCTATGATGGATACTCTAGCGTTCATCGCTCTTCCTTTTGTTATGTTTCCTGGTGAAATCAGACTAAGGAAGAGAGGGCGGTTTTGCCCAATGCAGAACGGCTAAGGTAGTATGCAAAAAAGTTATGGTTGGCGGTGGGCTTCATTTTAATTCATTGTTATTAATCGTTTTTATTTGATTTTTTATAGAGGCCTACTTACCGGTTATCTGTGACTTGGGCCCATATCGTCTTCATCGAGATCGCGCATCGGACCAATTTTAAGATGAATATCCATCTCATCGGCGAGCAACAGAAACTGCTCGATGAACTGTTTGGCATGGCGGTGAACAGGCTTAAGGGCGGGATATAAAATGTCGAACTCAAACGGTAATGAGAATATCAGAGGGCGCATTACAACATCTTTGTGTTCGCTGGCCATGTGGGCGGTAAACGGATCGGTGATCGCAATGCCCACACCTTCCCGAACCAATGCGGCAGCAGTACTGGCAAATGAGACTTCAATGTGTTCAATGGTGGTCAGATCATAACGCCGCAGTAAGGCATCAATGCGCCGCTGGGTGACGTCTTTTTCATGCCGAATCAATAACTGGCCGGCAATATCATAGATATCAATCACGCTTCTTCTTGCCAGCGGTGACTGTGCCGGTAACAAACAGACGCATTCACACTCAACTTTCTGTGCTTTGACTCCGGCAAGATATTCATCCACAAAAGCAAAGCCGATATCGGTGGTCTGGCTCTGAACCCGGCGAATGACATCTTCTGAGCGGTAGGTCTTAAACCCTACCTTCATCCGGGATGAGTCTTTTAAAAATGTTGCCAGGATCCGGGGAAGAAAGGCATTTGACAGTAATGGCATCGCCGCAATATTCAGGCTGCCAAATCGATGTGATCGAATGGAATCTGCGGCATGATCCAATCCGGTGACGGCTTCGAACACTTTGGCCACTTCAAGGTAAAAAGCTTGCCCTTCATCACTTAATACAAGGCGATTTCCTTTTCGAAGAAACAGATCGAATCCCAGTCTCTGTTCCAGACCTGACAACAAGCGGCTGACGGCCGGCTGGCTTAAATTTAATCGTTCTGCTGCTGCTGTAACGGTTTGACATTCAATGACGGCTTTAAAGGCATTGAGTTGTGAGAGCTTCATGTGAGTCGGTTCTTGATTTCAGATAGCTAACGCTAACAGAACTGGATGGTTAATACATTGAGATTGAAGAAGTGCTGTGGGTCAATTCTCACAATATTGCTGTGGTGGCTATTATCTAGACTTTCGGAGAGTTGCGTTTGGAGCAAACTCTTTGGCTGTTATTATGTTGACCTGATGTACTGGCTTGGCGTTTCTCCGGTTTGCTTTCTGAAAAAACTGATAAAGGCACTGTCGCTGGAAAAATCCAGGACAAACGCCACATGCGAAACACTGCGTCCTTCTGCCAGTAACTCAATCGCTTTCATCAAACGCCATTGCTGTCGCCATGCCTGGTACGGCATGCCCGTCTCTTTGCTGAAAATACGGCTGATGGTTTTTTCACTGGCACCGATATTCGCTGCCGTCATATTTAATGGCAGAGGAATAACGCCGCCTTGTTCCAGCTGTTTCAGCCAGCTTTGCAACCGGTAGTCTTGCGGCTTTGGTAAGACCAGTGTCTCTTCCGGGGCTAGGTTGAGTTCTTGCCAGAATAATGCCAGCAACGTTTTCTGGTTTTCGTACGCCATATCCCACGGCCAGAAGGCCATTCTCTCAATTAATTCTCTTAGCAGGTTATTAACGCCGACGACCATCAGTTTTTGGGGCTGGTCGGGAAACAGGATCGGATCAAAATAGACCGAACGGTAAGCCACCACATTGCGCATGGTGGCACAGTGCTCAACGTTGGCAGGGATCCATGCCGCCCGGGTGGGAGGCAACACACATTGCATGTTGTCTAGAGTGATGCTCATGCATCCCGTTGGCGCATAGAGCAACTGACCTTTCTGGTGGTGATGCATGCCAGAATCGTGGCGGCCGACATCGGCGGCAATACCAATGGCGGCGGGGCCTAATTTATCGGGATCAAAGCGAACTTGTTCGGTAATAACGGCCATCTGTCCGTATCTTGATGTTTTGTGTTCTTATTATTGTAACCGGACATCTCACATCCTTCTATATTATCCACCACGTTTGTATAGAGATGAAAATATGAAGAAAAAGCCAAATGCCGGGCTGATTGTCGCGTTAATGATGTTCCCGCAGATCGTTGAAACCATTTACAGTCCGGTACTGCCTCATATTGCCGACGTGTTTGCGGTCACTTTCGAGACAGCCGCACAGACAATGTCGGTGTATTTTATCGCCTTTGCGTTTGGTGTGGTGTTCTGGGGAAGAATGTCTGATGTGCTCGGCAGAAGAAAGGCAATGCTGGCGGGATTGGTCACTTACGGCGTTGGGGCGGCATTAGCAATGATGGCACCCGATTTTGAAGTATTGATGTTAGCGCGAATATTGTCGGCTTTCGGTGCCGCTGTCGGCTCGGTGGTGACACAAACTATGCTGCGTGACAGTTATGATGGTCCGGAGCTGGGCAAAGTCTTTTCCCTGATGGGAATGGGTATTTCGATTAGTCCGGTGATTGGCCTGCTGAGTGGTGGGGCGTTAGCAAGTACTTACGGTCATCTGGGGGTGTTCTGTAGCTTACTGGGGCTGGCAATGATGTTGTGGCTGGTTTCTGCTGTAGGGTTACCTGAAACGCGCCCTGAGTGTACCAGCGCTGTAAATTTACGGAGGGTTGCTGCAACAATGGTCCGCGATGTCCGCCTGTGGCGCAGTGCTTGTTGGGTTGCGTTATTTAACCTGATGATATTTGGCTACTATTCGCAGGCACCGTTTATCTTTAGCTCCTTGGGTATGTCATCGGTTGAGTTTGGTTACAGTGGTATTGCCCTGGCTGTGGGCTCGATGTCAGGCAGCATGATTAACAAAAAATTGCTGTCAAAAGGCTGGCCAGCCGATCATCTAGTGTTACTGGCTTGTGTGCTGGCTCTGGCTGGAAGTATCGGAGTGTGGCTGACACAGAGCAGTGTGTTGTTTCTGCTACCAATGATGCTGGTGGTGGTTAGTTTTGGTATAGCGATCCCGAATATTCTTAGTCAGGCGCTAGTGAACTATAAGCATGTGGCCGGAACCGCAGGCGCTTTATTTGGTTTGTGTTATTACCTGTTACTCGGTGTTGCATTGGGTTTGTCAGCCATGATCCAGGATCTGGGAATTGTCTTGGTGGCAGCTGCTGCATTAAGTGGCTTGTTGTGTCTGAGCCATAAAGCGCTGCAAAATGGTGTGGAATATGATGGCTAAATCGTTGAAGGCGGCGCAATACCAAATCTATTAATTATCTGAATGGTTAGATAATTAATGGAATTGGTATAACCAACTACACTGTAGTCTAATCTTTGAGATGAGTACTTGTTGAATAGGGTGAGTACCCGAGAAGCCAGAGGCATTACTTAAGGAGGCTATATGGCTGTTTCACATGGTTTAACTATGGTGGTTGAGCGCGATGAAGACAATTTCCTTATGGAGCTTAAAGCGATCGGGAAGTTAACACATGCTGATTTAGAAAAGATCACACCAGAGATGGATGAGGCGCTTGAAGGGATCAGCGAGCCGACGGTTAATATTTATTTTGATGGTTCTGAGTTTGAAGGCTGGGAGCTACAGGCTGCCTGGGATGATTTAAAGCTGACCCTGAAGCATGGTAAGAAGTTCAGCAAAATTGCTGTCTACGGTAATAAAAGATGGCAGGATGTGATGTCTCATGTCGGCAGTTGGTTTATTTCCGGTGAGGTGAAGTATTTTGAAGAGCCGCTGAAAGCATTAGCCTGGTTGAGGGAATAAAGTGGTTTAATGTTTGGACTTTTTGGTTACCCGAATGCTTCCATAAGACACTGATAGTGGATGATCCGTCTGGCTCCGGTTTACTACGCATTTCAGGTGGGTATAATGCCCGGCTTAGTTAAACGACAACCATTATCAGAAAGGACTTCAGTTTGAAGCTATTTGTCAGAGATCTTACCGTTATCGACGCCTCATACCTGTGCGAGGAGCGCGGCATGGTTGGTGAAAGTTGGATTCTCGATGTGGTGATGTCGGGCGAGCTGAATGAAATGAGCATGGTGCTCGATTTTAGCCGAGTCAAAAAGCAAATCAAACAGCTGGTGGATCAGTATGTTGATCATCGCCTAATTGTGCCGACGAAAAATGTTAATGTGAAAATGAGTCAGACCAAGGACGGCTATGCGGCAGTAGACTTGCTGCGTGGTGATAAAAGTATTCACTTACATTGCCCGGAACAGGCTTATTGCCTGATCGATGACGAGAAAGTGACGATTGAATCGGTTACCAGCCATCTTCATCAGGTATTAACCGGTTGGCTACCTGCCAATGTGCAAGGGCTGGAGTTAACCCTGCGCCATGAAAAAATTGATGGTGCGTTTTATCATTACACTCATGGCCTGAAAAAGCATGATGGAAACTGTCAGCGAATTGCTCACGGTCACCGTTCTCCGGTTGAACTCCTTGTTAACGGCGTACGAAGTGATGCGCTGGAACAACAGTGGGCACAGCGCTGGCAAGATATTTACCTGGGTACCGCAGAAGATCAGGTTGCTGTCTCTGAGTTGAACCTGAGCGACTACGCAGCAGGTTTATCAGACGATAAGCATTTCGGTTTCCGCTATACCACTCCGCAAGGCGAGTTCGAATTGGCCATTGCCAAATCAGAAACGGAAATCATTGATACCGACACCACGGTTGAGCTTCTGGCTCATTACATCGCAGAAGAAGTGAATAAGTCATTACAAGGCGAGTCACTGGAAGTCGTCGCCTATGAAGGTGTAGGTAAAGGTGCCATGGCGTCAGCCTGATTAGTATTACAGCTTTATAATCCTGCCGAATAATGCTTCTCGACCTCTGTTATTTATCTACTTTACGTAATAAATAACAGTATGGCGGGAAGCATTTTTATTTGGGCAGACAACCCCTGTCTGAACCGAGAAACTATCTATACTTAGTCTGCTGTAAGCTTTTAAACTCCAAAAAGATGAGGAATTGATGATGAAATTCTTAGTCACCTGGCAATTTCATGAAGGACAGCTTCACGATACATTGTCCTTTTTTTCTCAAATGACGGCAGAGCAAGATAGATTGCTAATGGGCGAGAAGCTCAAACTTATTGGCCGGTGGCATGATGTCGTTTCCGGCAGAGGTGTGGCAATTTTTGAATCGGAAAGTGCAGATGCATTATCGGCTTACGCGCTTCATTGGAATAAGTATATGGATCTGGACATCGCGGTTGTACTGGATGATGAGGAGGCAAAAGCAATTGGAAGCCAATTGGAAACGCATGCCGGATCATAACGACAAGTTCGCTGATGAGTATGTTGTCGCCTATGCCTGCGGGTGTTGTCATTAATGTATTGGTAGCCGAAATGACTGGTTAAAAGAGTCCGGAGCTTGCTCGGTCAGCAATTGGCTGTGATGTAGCATCAATATCGACTGGATGATTTTTGTGCCAAGCCCTAAGCTACCTGATGGTGCAGTGTGATCGATGTGATTAGTGATATTTATATTGATATCATCGGTATGCTGCACCACTTTCAAATAGATACAAGCGTTGCCCGGAGAATGACGGATGGCATTTTCCAGCAGATTAGCAAACAGGCGCAGTAACAACTGTTTGTCACCATAAATAGTTTCAATCGTAGGGATGGAAATATTGAATGTAATATTCTTTCTCTGGGCATCAATGGCCAGGCTTTCTGCCGTTTCATCAATGATATTCGCCAGATCAACTTGCTCAAAACAAGGTTTTGGATCTGGTTGCTTGCTATGTGCTAACTGCAGTTGCTGATGTAGTTGGTCGCCAAGTTTTTGAGCGTTACGGTGAGCGGTTTCAATCAGTGGATCGGGGTGTTCAGCCTGAAGCTGCCAGGTTTCTAAATAACCTAAGATACTTGATAGTGGCGTTTTTAGATCATGGCTGAGCTGCATCAACATCTCTCGTCGTGTTGTTTCCTGATATTGCAGTTGCAAAAATTGCTGCTGAATTCGTTGAGCCATCTGATAAAAATGGCTGGCAATGGGCATCAGCTCCGGAACCTGATGAACAAAGTCAGGCTGTAATCTGAAATCATTACCGGCTTGTGCCTGTAGTCTTTGAGCGACTTGTTCAATGGGTTTAAGTAAAGTACGTTTGACCAGCAAGTAGGTCACCAAACTGAATCCAATCAGTAATATCAACGCAGTGAACAGCGTTATCAATAACGGCTGATAACTTTCCTGAGCTTCCAGCAGGCTATGTTGTTCGCTGCCAATTACTACGTACAGATAGCCAATTACCGAACCAAATTGAGAAATTGGCGCAACGGAGAAAACCTTTTGCTGCTGCGGATGACGGGGATCATCGCCGAGAATAGGAAAGGATGCCTGATCCATAAAATGTTTGATTGGGCTCAGGTTTACTTTGTCCATTTTCACTTTACCATCAGGTGCGGCATGGCTGCGAATATTGCCCTGCTGATCGAGAAAGTAGATCTCAAAATCGGGACCCAATAACATCAAGGTATGGAAAATGGTTTTTAACGCATCAGGGTTATAATCGGTACCGTGCATCAGCGGATTATCATCTCGCATATGGGCGGCGAGTTCGCGGTGCAAGTTTTGTTGGGTACGTTGCTCGGTTGTTTGTTGCTGGTTGAAAAATAGCGTGCCAAGCAATAACGCTGACAATGAAAACCAGACACAAGTCAGAAGCAATAAACGCAGTTTAAAATTCATGCTGGTCACCTGTTTTAACGGGGGGGCACCTGACATCGATTTGAAAACCTCTAAATCGATGTGAAGGGGTTTTAGGCTGCTTGAAATTTGTAGCCAACCCCCCAGACCGTATGGATGTATTTATGGTCAGAGTGCGTCGCTTCTAATTTACTGCGCAGTCTGTTTATCGTGCTACAAACAGTGTGGTGGTATCCTGAAAATTGGGTATGCCAAACCTGTTCGAGTAATTCATCTTTGCTATATACCCGTCCCGGTTTTTGCGCCAGAAAATGCAGTAAGGTAAATTCAGTTGCCGTTAGTTTCACCGGGTGATCATCGACTTCGACCTGATGGGATAGCGGCCTTATCGCCAGCCCTTCAAATAGCAATACCGGCTCGGTTGGCTCTGATTCTGGTTTCGTTGTCTCTTGCCCCGTATTATGGGATTCCCGACGCAGAATAGCTCTGATCCTGGCTTGAAATTCCAACACGCTGAAAGGCTTCGTTAAGTAATCATCGGCGCCAGATTCTAATCCTTCCACTTTGTCTTTTTCACTGTCTCTTGCGGTAAGCATCAACACCGGGACCCAGTTGTCCTTTTGACGTAATTCATGGCATAGCGTTAAGCCATCACCGTCATTAAGACCGCGATCTAAAATGATCAGTGCAAAGTCACCTAGCGCTAGCTGATCTCTGGCATCACAGAGGTTGGTGGTTCTAACAACCTGGTGCCCTTGCAGAGTCAGATGCATGCCGATTAGATCGGCCAGATCATTATCGTCTTCAACGATTAGTATTTGCGAGGGTTCAATGGTGTTCTGCGAAGCTACCGTTAGCATGATCCTTCCCCGATCGGTTTTATACTGACTATCTGACCGGATGAGGGAAGGATTGCTTTCATTGTATTATACCGATGGGTATTAATCGGTTCGGGTAATGATTAAGTGAGCGCCGGGATTGAGAAAACGATGGGTCCCATTAAGTACTGATGAGGCTAACCCGTCATCCTTACTGATAACACCTGGATGGAATGATACCTGGTCATTATCATTTCTGATGCTGTTAAACCCTTTGCCACCTGCGGCAGGGCCGGGCACCGTTTCTGAGGCTTCATCATTGGCTTCAGTACCTGCATCCCATACATTCATATTTATGTTCAAGCTGTCGCCAACCTCTAGCGTATCGATATTTATGCGGGTTTCGCCGATAAAGCCGTCGTTGGTATTTACCAGCATACTAGCCAGCGACATTTGATTGCCGATAGCGGGATCAATGGTGAAGCTGATGGTATCGCTGCTACCCGGTAAAATTACGCCAGTACCGGAGAAACTGTAATTGATGTGTTCGTTGGTCTCTTTTTCGGCTAATACTGCGGAGTTATCACCAGCTTCTGCGAGCCTTTCTAAGGCATTGCTTGATGCTTCTCCGATAGAAAATAAGCGATATTGTGCGTCATGCACCAGCAGTGCCACAGGCGATAAAGGTTGGTTGGATGTTAAGTTCTTAACCGTAACGGTGTAGCTGCGTTGCTCAAGCGGGCACCCAGCTAGCAAACCGACACTGGCTACAATTGCTATCAGACGGAATTTCATCTCAGCCTCCTTACTTAACCGTTACTGTGAGTACCGCAACCGGATTCAGCCAACGGTGTGCGCTGCTGTTGATGTCGCTGATGCCACCATTTGGATCATTGTCACCTAAGTTGCCTGGGTGAATATGAATTTTTTCATTCGTCACTGTGGTTTCAACGCCAGTACCATTGTCACCAAAAGTAATGAAAGGAGGGTTTGGCATACTGGCCTTCAGCTCATCATTGGCTTCAGTACCCGCATCGTAGCTATTGAGAGTCACTTTATAGCTACCGGGCTGAGAGGGGATCTCCCAGCTGTCGAGTCCGACAAATCCATCATTGGTAGGCAATAGCATTGCAGTAACAGACAGGTAATTCAGCTCACCGGTATTCATAGTTGTGGTAGCGGTTACGCCGGGGTCGAGAATACCACCAGCCGGATTTTCAACCACAATAGCCCCGGCATTACTAGCCAGAGAAGACAGACCTGAGATGTCACCGCCTTCTGCCATCGCTTCGATCTCAGGCGAAGCACTTTCACCAGCCTGGAATAAAGTATGATCAACGTTGTGAGCGGCGATTAATAATGGGGTGAAGTAAATCCCTTTGGTGGCATTGGTGATAGATATGTCTAGCTCTGCTGCTTGCGCACCGGTTACGTTTAATAGCAAGGCACCAAGAACAGAGGCACTTAGAGCAGGAGTGCTAAACATAGAAGGTCTAAATGTAGCGTGTTTCGCTATTTTCTTTTTCATCGCGGCATCCATCATGTGATTGGGCATACTGAAAGCATGACGGATAAATATGGCAATCTCCTCGCGAAATTCTCATAAAATTATCACAAGTTTTCATCACGATTATTTCTCAATTAATACAATGGCCTATCGAGACGAAAGGCTGCTCAGTTTATGAAGTTAGAGCAATTTAACTTGGGTATATAGGCGCTTGCAGTTACTGGTAGTTAAATGTGGTTTTGACTTGAGCTTTGAAAGTGAAGATTATAAGGCCCGAACATCGGGCCTTATTGGTAATACTATCATTTCATGGTTCAATTTTCGTTAACCAAGCAGTATCGGAGAATGAGACTTAGCTATCACAAACATCGTCAGGAAAAGACCGCAGGCGATTGACGCAAAAATATAACGACTTTTAGCTGAAATTTGTGGGCGAAATGCCATCATGGCAAAAGCGACATAGGCAACTAATAATCCTAATTTTTCAGTTAGCCAGCTATCAACAAATGGGTACTGGCTGATCATAAAGCATAATACCAGCGCACTGATGAGCATCAGCAATGTAATCACTTTATGGGCTTTTAATGCTAGCTCATTGTGTAGTAACGCAGATCCTTTTATGCCCCACCATGTCCTGAGAACAAAACTTAGAAAACTTAATATGATCAGGACTAAATGTGCTTTTAAAATTAATGAATACATCGTCTTCCTTAACCTCAATAAAAATTTTCAAACAAGTGTTTAAGTTAATTTATTGTTAACCGCAGTGCTTTGATCTAAATCAACATTTAACATCGAGTCAACATGTGTGGTGTTGTTGATAATGAATTATCAGCTGTAACATACAGGCAGATGTCAGCCGACAATTACGGGTCGGTACGCTCGATGCATATTTTTGTTTGGCAGAGGAGGTATATTCTTTCAATAGGGATATGTTTCTGTCGTGATAATGCCATATTAGCGGCGTTTATCAGGAGAGATGTTCTTTTTAGTCAAATTTAAATATCATTACACCTATGTTACGAATTAATACTATCTAAGTTTCAGTGAGTTAGATATCATAACGACTGTATGGGGCGTGTTAACAACTATCAACCTGAGAATTGAACTTAGGGGTGATGATGTAATCAGGGGATTTGATGTACCTCAATCAAAAAGTGAAGGAAATTTATAAGTATGCTGAACCCAATCTGATCCTTGTAGGGCTATTTGGTGTATTAGGTTTTCCTGCTTACTACATCCTTTGGCAATATGTTTTTCCGCAAGCTTATGAAAATTTACCACTGCGACTTTTTTGTAGTCTGCTTTTCATTCCCTTTATTATAAAAGATTATATGCCTTCGCGGTTTAAGAAGTATCAGCATGTGTATTTCTTAATTGCCGTGAGTATATGCCTTCCTTATTTTTTTTGTTTCATGATGCTCAAAAATGACTGGTCAGTGGTGTGGATGATGTCGTTTCTGGCGAGTATTTTCCTGTCGATACTGCTGGTATATGACTGGCTTGTCATTTTAATCGCTTCCGTTTTGAGTTTTGTCTGCGCTTTTCTTTCAGTTTTTTTACTCGATGGTTATGCTTCGCATATTCATTTCGAGTGGTCATATATAGTTGTTTTTGTTTTCGCCTATCTCGCTGGAATTGTATTTAATTATCGTAATCAACTCGAGCATGAAGGACGTATACTGTTTGCAAGAACGTTTAGTGCTGCTATTGCCCATGAAATGAGAAACCCACTTGGATCCGTATACAGCTCTATTGAGGTGGTTAAAGAACTGCTTCCTAAAAAGGATCTGCATAATGCGAATGCTGAGTATGTGATCTCGGATGAAAACCTGACAAAAATAGGCGAAATAATTAAGGATAGTTTGGCTGTAATCGACGGTGGTAATGAAACCATTAACCTGTTGCTTAGCTCAATTCACAATCAAGAAATCTCAAATAAAACGTTTAAAAGATATTCCGTCGGACATGTTATTGATCTGGCTCTTAAGAGTTATGCATATAAAAATCCTGCGGATAAGAAATTGGTTCGATTTGATTACGATAAAGACAGTGACTTTTTTGGAAGTGATGTACTGCTTCGCTATGTAATCTTTAATTTGTTGAAAAATGCATTTTACTACAAAAGCAAAAAAGGGTTTAGTCTTAGTATTAGCCTGCTTGTTGAAGATAACTGCAATATTATCCGAGTCAGAGATACGGGCGCTGGTATCGCTAAAAAAGATCAAGAACACATCTTTGATGAGTTTTATACCTCTGGAAAAAAAGGAAGTTCCGGCCTTGGCCTTCCTTTCTGTAAAAAAGTGATTACGGCATTCGGTGGTGAGATAACTTGCCGTTCTAAATTAGCCCAATGGACCGAGTTCAGCATCATTTTGCCTAAATATAATTCCGATACGACAGCGCGATTAAAGTCCGATCTTTTGGCGACCAAAAAGATGCTGTATGTCGGGAGTAAAAACGATATATATGCAACTCTGCAAAGCCATGCTTTTTATCGCGGTTACCATTTTGCGTCTGCAAAAGCTGACGCGTTTGTTGACATGGAGGAGAGTAGGTTGACTGTTGATGTCATCGTGGTTGATTTAGAGTGCCTTGCCACAAATGCAGAGCGTTTTGAATTAATCGAAAACAAATTACTGATACTAAAAGCGCGTATTGTTTATTTGCACAGCCGTGTCATACCCGATGTGGCTCGATTTAACCGTATGATCCCGTTTGAGTTGCTCGATAAGCAAGCCAACAGATATTACTTTGTGAATAAGCTGGATCAGCTATTCTTCGAACCAGTTGAAGAATACAAAACTGAAATGATGTCAGTGGTTAATAATAAGCAAAAAATCATGATTGTGGATGACAATGTTTCTCTGAGAACCTATTCAGGTGTTCTACTCGAAAAGCAAGGTTACCAGGTTGTACATGCAGAAAATGGTAGCGTGGCACTCGACTACCTGGAAAATGATCGTTTTGATATGATTTTGATGGACTTGGAAATGCCATATATGGGGGGAATAGAAACCGCTAAACAGATCCGTAGTGATGAACGGTTTAAAGAGCAGAATCAAGTGCCGATCATCTGTTTCACGGGGAATATGAGTGAAGAGGTAATAAAAAATATCACAGACTCTGGTATGAATGATTATTTACTAAAACCTACATCGAAAGAGCACTTGCTTTCAAAAGTTGCGTCTTGGACTTAACTCATTATGCGATTAGACCCTTGAAAACAAAACTCTGCCTTCAAGGACCAATATTAGTTACTTATTAAGCACTCCCCTAACTTTGTCACAGGCTAAGAGTATTTTGCCGATATCATCATCGCTTAGGCTGCTATTTACAGAAAACCGGATCAAATTACGATTTTTTGGTGTGGCTGGCTGACAGAATACAGAGCCAAAAATGTTATCTGCTTCAAGAAGATCACGTATTACTTCCGTTCTTGCTTCAGAGCCTGTTTCCAAGGCAATGATTTGAGACTGACTTTGAATACGATAGCCTAGCTCTTCTAAGCCATTTTTTAATTTGCTCGTCTGAGAAAATAACTGTTTCCTTCGTTGATCGCTCTTTTTGATTAGATCTAGCGTGGCTTTTAATACCTCAACTTCGTGAGGGAGCAATGCGGAACTGAAAATAGCCGGATGGGCTACAAATGGGAAACATTGCCCGACTTTATCGCTACATAAAATAGCGCCCGCACGGTAAGCAAAACTCTTCGCTAAACTAACGGTGATAAAATCAACATCGTTGGTAAGACCTAATTCTGCAACCAAACCTGAACCATTGAGGCCGTGAGTACCCAGAGAGTGAGATTCGTCTACTAAGGTGGCACAACCATATTTCTTTGCGATTGCTACAATCTCTGTAATTGGAGCGATAGTACCAAGCGTGCTGTATACAGAATCGACCAGAATAAGTCCCGGGCCATGCTTTTTAATCATTTTTTCAAGATGCTTTACATTATTATGAAGAAATGTATGAATGGCTGCATTGGCCGTTCTTGCTCCTTCCCAAAGTGACATATGAGCAAAAAAATCAATATAAACCGGTGTGTTGGCAGGAATGATAGTTTGAATTAAGCCAATGTTGGCCGCCCAGCCTGATTGAGAAAGAATGCAATGCTCATAGCCCGTAAAACTTGCAAGTTGTTGCTCAAAGCTATCATTTTCGCCATCTTTGTGGAGGAAAATAGCTGACATCACGACTTCCTTATCGGTTTTTATAAGTGCATCGATCTGAGCATTACGTATTGCGTCATGGTTAGAGATTGCCAGGTAATCGTTGCTTTGTAGTAAAACGGCTCCTTCTGTTGGCTTTTTTCCCAGCACTAAATGTTTTTTATTTTTTCTCGGATTGATCAATTCATTAAGATGATGGTCTACTTTTTTTTTATGAATCCTGGCAGCGCTCTATTTTCATTTACGTTGTTAATCATACTAAACCTCACAAAATAAAGTGTGTAGCCATAGTCAATTTGACGTTTGGCCATGTTGCAGTGACACACTGCTTTTCTTGATCTGTTAGAGATGCAAGAAAAGCTATCTTGCTGTTTTTTTAGTTAGAACAATGTGATTTGAAGAAGGATGTTGTTGATATGACTAATATTAATTAGTTCATATAAAGAACAAGGATAGTTAGGGAAGGGGGATGTTTTGTATGAATGTTAGCGAAGAAAAGATACTTATTGGTTTAAGAAATAAATGCGTATATCAATATACGGGGGGCATCCCAATGCGCCTCATTATTGCCTGCGACTATTTTGGAACCTTCAAACCGGGTCGAAGTCTGTATCGTTACAAGGTTTAGAAAATAACTGCTCGTGAATGGCTTTGAAGATGAACAGAGAACGAGGCGGGAAATGCTTATTGGGACAAGATGCTGCCCCAATAAGCGATTTATCATGAAGAAGTGTGCGGGTCCGGGAGTTAGACTTTCAGATCTTTCATTAAGCTTTCCAGTACATCGGCTTGCTGATTGAGGCGCTGGATCTCACTGGCAGACTGAGTCACCATGTCAGCAACTTTACGTGATTGCATGCGTACCTGCTCAACGTCCGAAGCAATAGTATCAGCAACCGCACCTTGTTCTTCTGCCGCCGCGGCGATTTCGATACTGCGATCGGCAATATACTGGTTCTTTTCTGAAATCTGACCAATATCCTTGCTGACGGAGGTCATCATCTTCTCACTGGATTCAGCATTATTCACCGTCTGGTGCATCACTTTCATCAGACCCTGACTGTTGCTTTGCAGCGCTTCAATCATTTTCTGAATTTCAACCGTGGCATTCTGTGTACGGCCAGCCAAGGTGCGAACCTCATCGGCAACAACCGCAAAACCACGGCCCTGCTCGCCAGCACGTGCCGCTTCGATTGCCGCGTTGAGTGCCAGCAGGTTGGTTTGTTCTGAAATAGCGTTAATGGTGGTGACTACGTCATCAATCTGAGCGGCGTTGCTATCGAGTTCTGCCACCGCTTCCGCGGCTGAATTGATCTCAGTACCCAGTTGGTTAATTGCGGTGAGGGTTTGGGTAACTTGTGCTATGCCCTGTGCCGTTACTTGTGTTGCTTCGCTGGTCTGGGTTGATGTGTCCTGCGCATGGCTGGCAACTTCACGAACAGAGCTTGCCATTTGTTCTGTGGCACTGGCCAAAGAATCAATGCGTTCTTGCTGCTGGTTGGTTAAGCCTTCATTTTCACTGCTGCGCTGGCGAAGCTCCGAGCTGATCTGCTGAATTAACGCGATAGCTTCCTGAGTCGCTTTGACTAACTGATGCTCACGTTCGGAAACACGATCTACAGTTTGTGCGATCAGGTTAAATTCATTCCGGGCTGGGGCATAGTTGATGCGCGCTGCCAGATCACCATCGGCCAGTCGTCTGACGGCTTCGTAAATGTTATACAGAGCGCCACCCATAAACGACATGATGTAGTATAAGCACAGAATAATAAACAGACAGGCGGCAACAATAATGGCGCTATGGGTAACTGTCAGTTCAGAAAGCAGGCTTGGTTGCTCTTTCGTTGTCAGGCTGTATCCAGCGTTTGTAACATGGGTGGTATCAACGCCGTTGGTACCAACCTGAATATTACTGTTTGCCAGAATACGGCTAACATCGCCCTGGTTAAGATCGGATTGTGCGATCAGAGTGGCAACGGTTTCCATCTCTTGCTGCAGCAACCGGCTTTGCTGATTCTGTGAAGCATCCATCAATGTCATACTGACAACGATGATGGCAAAAAGCGGGGCAAAAAATAGGATTAAAAAGTTTTCCTGCATTTTTACATCTACAAGATATTTATCGATCCAACGGAATGCAACTTCTTTCATTATTAGTATCCTGACAGTTGGTGTAAGTAGCGCGACCTATAAAGTTGTTCGTATTATGAATGTAAATGGAAATTAAATACGTTGAAGTTGGTGATCCAAGTCACGTTGGGGTGAAAAATATTTCGAAGGTTGCGGTAAGAAATGAGAGTAAATGCACTATATTGAGGTGCATCTGCTTGAAATCGGCCTGAAAAAAGACTGCCTGAGCGACAGTCTTCAGATTTAGAAGCTGAGCATGGCGGGCATCATTTTAAGTACTGCACATGCGCCTCCATCTCTTCACCAATTTCTTTACGCATATTCATTAACTTAATTGCGGAATCTCGCAATTTTTTATCTTCATCCGTTTGCGGAATCCACTCAGGAATTGGTGTTGGTTTCCCATCTTCATCAACGGCAACCATAATGACAATGCAATGTGTGGTTAGGCGTCTTTCCAGTTGTTTCGGATCACTTGCCTGTACATCAATGGCAATGTGCATTGAAGATCTGCCGGTATAAATGACCTTGGCACTTACTTCAACTAAATTCCCCACATGGATTGGTGCGACAAAACGGATCCCCCCGGCATAGGCGGTAATGCAATATTTGGCACTCCAACCCGCCGAGCAAGCATAGGCCGCTAAATCGATCCATTTCATTACTGCGCCACCATGAACCTTGCCGCCAAAGTTGACATCACCGGGCTCGGCTAAAAATCTGAGTGTTATGTCGCGTTGTCCACCGTCCATATAGTAACCCTTCAAATGTTATGTGAATGATGCAATTCTGCAATCGGTCACTTCAAAGTTGTAATTCCATTTACTGTTGAATCGTTATTAATACCAATCGGGATCATTATCCCGATTGGTACAACAGTAACTTGTTTCTTTCTTCAGTTCCGTAATCTGCATGAGTTTGACGTGAACTGATACAGGCTAAACAAAAGGTGGCTACTCGTCGCCACTATCGTCATCGGAAGGAGCACCTTTAGCGTGTTTCTCATTACGCTCATCAAGTGTACTGTGATCCTCTTTTTGCTGTTCGATGATGGTCTCTGACTCGTCTTTTTTGGATGAGAAAAAATCTTTTAACCCTTTCGTCCACTCAAACATGATGTTGGCCCTTTATTGCTTCTAAATGGCTATTTTGTAGTGCCTAGCCATCTATAGCTTAGTATTTATTGCAGGGGAATGATGATCAATATGGCCGCTACCACACCTCTATGTCTGAAAAGCACCCCGTCGGTTCATCTTGAGTAACAATGCAGGGTGCATGTGTATCTCTTACTCCTACTTAAGTAAGGTCATGACCTTGTCATAGTCAGGCACGGAACCTGAATGGCATAGCTGCCCATCAATCGCTACTGCTGGTGTGCTCATTACGCCAGCTTTCATGATTAATTCCAGATTTGTTACTTTTTCAAGTTGGATCTCTACCCCCAGTGATGCTGCAGCTTGTATGAAAAGATCTGCCGTTATTGAACAATTTTTACAACCAGAACCATAGACCTGTACTTGTTTCATTGATGACTCCTAATTAATGGATTTGGTATTACAACACTACGTAGTTGAACAGCCATCCCACCAGTGTGAAAGCGAGGAAGAGATAACTGAAAATAATCATGAGAAGGCGATAAGTCATAACCTGTTTCAGCATCATGAATTCCGGCAGGCTCGCTGCAACAGCACTCATGCAAAACGCCAAGGTGGTTCCGAGTGGCACGCCCTTGGTTAATAACGTTTCCATTATGGGAACTATTGCAGTGGCATTGGTGTACATAGGAATAGCGAGCAGCGATGCCACAGGTACAGACCACCATTGACCCGCACCCAAATTTTCGCTGATCCAAACTTGCGGAATAAAGCCGTGTATAAAGGCACCAATACCAACACCAATAATTACCCACTTCCATATCCTGGTAAGAATCGTCATGGTTTCTTGTTTCGCAAATTGATGGCGATCTTGCAGCGTTAATGTTTTGTGCTCAGCGGATAGTTGAGAAACGGCCTCGGCACCACCGGAATATTGCTTTGCAAGAAATGGCTGCAGCCAGCGTTCGGCTCTCAGGGCGTCGATGAAGATCCCACCGGTAATGCCAAGCAGCAGGCCAATAGTGATGTAAGCGAGCATGAACTTGAACCCAAGCAGGCTACCCAACAAGACGATAGCGACTTCATTGATGAGCGGAGAGGTCAGTAAGAAGGCCATTGTTACCCCTAACGGGATACGAGCAGACACAAATCCCATAAACAAGGGAATAGAGCTGCACGAACAAAAAGGGGTGACGGAGCCAAAAATTGCGCCAAGAATATAACCCAGAAAGCGGTTTTTACCTTGCAGGTAATCGCGAACACGCTCAACGTTGAGAGCTGCACGGGCTAGGGCTATGAGGTAGATTAGCCCGAGCAATAATGCATAAATTTTAGTCGTGTCTTCAATGAAGAAATGAACGCCTTCTGCCAGTCGGGAGCCAGGTTCAAGCTGTAAAACTGAGTAACTGAGCCAGGAGGCGAATTGTGTAAATATCGATAACATGGATCTTTTCTCACTAAGTAGTAGGGCCTAGTACTTTTTCACATAAATTATGAATAGTTGAAGCTCCTAAGTACGTCATCCCGGAATTGAGGAACGAAATATCCGGGATCCAGTTCTAGCCATGTGCTTTAGATTCCGTATAAGTTCGTTCCTCACTTTACGGAATGACGATGTTTGGTAACTAAATCGTCAAACGTCAGTGATGAAGTACTTGTAACCTCTCTGGTAACTAACACGAAGCAAGGTTGAAAAGGATGCAATTATTTTCAGGTACATTTCATGATTTGTGGCGTGGAACATAACTACATACTTTTTGTCCCGCGAGTTTTACCTGGCAGGCACAGGTCAGATGTTGTTTGAGTTTTTGTCGTGCTCGCTGAATACGTGATTTTGCACCTGCAGTAGAGATGTCTTTTAACTGGGCATAATCAGCTTGAGTCATTCCGTATAAATCACAGCATTCAATTACATCCCTGTCGTCATCATCTAGCTCTGAGAGTACCCGAGGTAAACACGATAAAAGACCAATGATTGGGGCCTTTTCTTGTTCGTTAATGTCAGAGTTAGCGGTGAGCTTATCAGCCGTGTGGTGAGTTCTTATATGGTCTATCAGTGTGTTACGAACCATTTTAAATAACCAGGATCGAGCATTGTCTAAGGTGCAGAATTTTTCCTGATGCTTCATGGCTTTAAGGAAGGTCTCTTGCATAAGATCTTCTGCTTGCTCTACATCGTGGGTTTTGCTTATCAGCCAGGCTTTAATATCGCTTTCATTATGCTGCCAGGCTTGCATCAGACATTTCACCGGTGATCTCCCATAATAGATAACTAATTAGAGGTGCTCTACTGTAAATAATACAGCGTCTTAGTGCTTTTAATGTGACAACGAAGAACATTTTATGAAGAGTTTGTCTTGTATTGCCATGGCTATTCAGTCGTCACGAACCAGTGGGATAGTGATGACTGACAGAGGGTATTAGCGTCGGTGGGGGGAATCGTATAGGAAAGCAGCAGTCTGATGGTAAAGCCCACTATCGCTCAAAAACCTGGAAATAATCATACACAAATCACCAACACATGATACTATTCGTGTCGGCTGTAATTCAGACCTATTTATATGCAAAATTATGTTTTAGAAAACCTTCGCTGCACCGCTTTACCGAGTATGTTGTTATGAAGATTTCCACTCATAAGTTTCGTTCACATAAGTAATTCTTGTTCTGGCTATAACCGCATTATTGCGAATTATTTTATTGAAAAATTTTGGAGACATCATGTCTAAGACAACTGGTATCGTTAAGTGGTTTAACGAAGAGAAAGGTTTCGGTTTCATCACTCAAGACAACGGCGGCGCAGACGTATTCGTACACTTCCGTGCAATCGCTTCTGAAGGCTTCAAAACTCTTGCTGAAGGTCAAAAAGTTTCTTTTGACGTAGAACAAGGTCAGAAAGGTCCTCAAGCTGCAAACGTAGTTGCTCTATAATTTAGAGTCTATGTAAACAGTATAAAAATGTCGGCGCTGCCGGCATTTTTTTTGCCCGTCATTTGAGTATGGTGTTGGGTATATATCACGATGCTTACGTATTCGATGAATACTCTTTGTTTGCTATCAATGTGAACTTTGACCAGGTCACATATCCTCAGAAAACGACAAATAAAGCTACACAACRCATTYYWGTGTGGTAMTATTCGTYTCGGCCTGTAAGTCAGACCTATTTATATGCAACATTATGTTTTAGAAAACCTTCGCTGTACCGATTTACCRAGTAAGTTGTTATGAAGATTTCCACTCATAAGTTTCGTTCACATAAATAATTCTTTTCTGGCTATAACGCATTATTGCGAATTATTTTATTGAAAATTTTGGAGACATCATGTCTAACACAACTGGTATCGTTAAGTGGTTTAACGAAGAGAAAGGTTTCGGTTTCATCACTCAAGACAACGGCGGCGCAGACGTATTCGTACACTTCCGTGCAATCGCTTCTGAAGGCTTCAAAACTCTTGCTGAAGGTCAAAAAGTTTCTTTTGACGTAGAACAAGGCCAGAAAGGTCCTCAAGCTGCAAACGTAGTTGCTCTATAATTTAGAGTCTATGTAAMCAGTATAAAAATGTCGGCGCTGCCGGCATTTTTTTTGCCTGTTATTTGGGTAATACTCAATACGTCCTGGAATCTCAGCGTCTGCTTTGCCTTATCACTACCTCCTTATACCCAAACCACTTCAAGATGCATGATTCAGAGCTTCCTCTGGGAATTCAATTCAAGCGAAATGTGTGTAGGAATGGCATCCCCATTCAAGCACATTTTGTATATGCTCGCACAACCTACGTATAACGCTAATTAAAACAGGTTTTACATCCCCACTTTCGATAATGTGTAAAATAAAACTACATATTTTATCTTCGTGTGTTAGTATTCGTTTCGGCCTGTAAGTCAGACCTATTTATATGCAACATTATGTTTTAGAAAACCTTCGCTGTACCGATTTACCGAGTAAGTTGTTATGAAGATTTCCACTCATAAGTTTCGTTCACATAAATAATTCTTTTCTGGCTATAACGCATTATTGCGAATTATTTTTTGAAAATTTTGGAGACATCATGTCTAAGACAACTGGTATCGTTAAGTGGTTTAACGAAGAGAAAGGTTTCGGTTTTATCACTCAAGACAACGGCGGCGCAGACGTATTCGTACACTTCCGTGCAATCGCTTCTGAAGGCTTTAAAACTCTTGCTGAAGGTCAAAAAGTTTCTTTTGACGTAGAACAAGGCCAGAAAGGTCCTCAAGCTTCAAACGTAGTTGCTCTATAATTTAGAGTCTATGTGAAAAGTATTAAATGTCGGCGCTGCCGGCATTTTTTTTGCCTGTCATTTGTCACTATGCTCGATGAGCACTAGCTCAACCCCGTGAGGAGGCAGCATGCTGCTAATCGCGAGTTCTTCACTGTTGTGCAACACCTGGTAGACGGTACGTTTTGGGTAGGCGCAACGCTTCAATTCAATAATGTCTTCCTCTGCGAGTGGATTGGGTGCTCCCATTTTCTTCCAGTCGTCATACGCTGATCCATGTTCCCTGCTAAGCTGATAACGGCTGATTTTGTATTCGCCCTCATCGAGATCCAGCAGAAATTCAAATTGTTTGTCACTGGCATCATTAAAGGCAGAATAAGGGTCAACAAGGTCAACGGCTGATACATCGCCACTGGCATACAGGGGATCAAAATGCACATAGTTAACCATCAGTATTTGAATACCTTGTTTTGACCGGGTGACAATATAGTGCTTATCTCGCTGGAGTAATTCTGTACCCAGGCGATTAAGCATGGCCAATACGTGGTAATTCGGTTTTTTTATTCCTTCACGGGTCATCATGCCAAAACCGCCGTGAAACGTCGAAGGTGACGGGCCCCGCTCTTCAAACAGATCGCTGAAGGTCCAGATACCCAGCGAGTCGACTTTGTCATAAAGTGCTATCACATTGTAAGCCACAAAACTGCCGAGGTAGGCGGTATCAAGTACTTTATTGCCCCAGCAAGCGGTGAGGTTCCACTCTGTTACATGCTGCTCTTTTATATTCAGCCTGTCCATGAATGGGGTTATCTGGTTGATAAGCTCAAGACAACCGTCCGGGCCTAGAGTTTTCCTGCTGGCCAGGTGGCTCATTTCCAGACTTTCTATATGTTCATAGAATTCCGGATAGACATGGTACGAAAAAAAATCGGGCTGCAGCCTGTTCATCTGGCAATAATCAACAAAGTTAGTCAGCCAATCAGATTGATCTAATGTCATATGACTTACTGACGGTCCGCCAACTTGAATCTCGGGGGCTATGCCACGCACGGTTTCCAGCGTCGCTTTATACAGTTGAAGGTAATCCTCTTGGGTGCCAGCCCAAAAAAGACCTTCAAGATCCGGTTCATTCCAGACTTCAAAATACCATTTTGTGACGTTGTTAATGCCATAGCGATCAATAATGTGGGTGAAGAAGGCGGCGACTAACTGAGTCCAGTCAGTCATCTTCAGCGGTGGAGTGATATTCCCTCGCCAGTGGGCAACTGTTTCGGTACCGCTGGCTAATATTTCCGGCATGTAGCCCAGGCAGAAGAAAGGTTTAAGGTTCAGCGAAAGCAGAAAGTCGATCAGCTCATCAACATTCGCCCAATTATATTGACCCGGAGCGAAGACAATTTGCATCTGCTCGGCAAAAATCCCCTGAAAGCGGACATATTCAAAACCGAGGTCCTGTTGCATTGTGGTAAGTTGAGCGCGGTGTGCAGCCTTTAATCCTTCATAAGAGCAGCCAAAGGTAGTGAGCTTGCGCCAGGTCTGCTTGATAGTCCCGGTTATTTCGTCGGGATTGATTTTGACTGCCGCGCCTGAAACGACGGGAGAGGAAATGACGGCCGGGCCGGGATCTTCGGCCAGATATTTAAAGAGTGGTTTGTAGATATCGGTGTGACTGACCGACATATAGCTGGCTTTTTCGTTATTTTGGATCTTGCCGGGCGTTGAACGTCGCTTTCTTAGTTCAACCGGTGTCTGGTTATATTTGAGCTTGAATTTTTTGTAGAAGAGTTTGGGATCATTAAAACCACATTCAAAAGCAATATCTGAAATCTTGTCGTCACTGTTTATGATCCGTTTGGCTGCCTGGTAGATACGGTAATCAAACAGGTACTCCTGAAACGAAATCCCCATCCGCTCTTTGAAAAAACGTGACAGGTGATAAACGGTGACACACTCCTTCTCTGCAATATCCTGCAATTGGATCCGACTTGAATAATTGGCACCGATGAAGTTAACAATTCGGGTCAGGCGCTCTAGTTCACGCTCGCGAATATGATGTCGGTTATCTTCTAAAATTTGATAGGGAAAGGCTTTCAGCAAGGTAGAAATGAGTGCGTATAGCTCGGTTTCTACGGTGAATTTAAACCACGGTTGTTTTTTGCTGAATGCCCATATGATGTTAGCAAGATGCCTTCGGAGCAGGTTAAAATTGACCTGGTCCGATTTTGGATATCCGATTGAAGAACATTCAAAAGAAATAGTCTTGAGTTCAGGATAGCTTACTGCCATTAAGTCGGGTGAAAATTGAATGGCCAGTAGAATATTGTCGTCTTCAGTGGCTTTAATACTGTGGAGTTCGTTACGGTTAACCAAGAACACATCGTCTTGTTTCAGGACCGAAACCTGGTTTTCACGCCGAATTTCAACGCTGCCTTGCAGCACCATCAGAAGCTCGATCTCATGATGCCAGTGTGCAGTAACATCGAGAACGGAGTGCACAAAAATCTTGGCATTGAGTCCTTCATCAAATCGAACTAATTCATGGCGATACTGCATAAGAAAAACCTATTAATGTCAAATATCTACTATTAAATCAGTATAATGGTTATACCAATTATTATGTATATATGATCATTGAGCGGAGATAACAGTCACTAACAAAACAAGTCTAGTGGTCTATAACGAAAAAATTGCTCCACCCAGAGTGGAGCAATCAAAGTAATAATAACGATGAAGTAAATGACTAAGAGACGGGGCTTGGTTATGCCGTCTCTGCGCGCAACACTTGCAGTTCCAGCTCCATCTGCTCACCGGTCTTTTTATCAATCGGGAACATAACCAGAATAGCCGCATTAAGCATATAGCCAAAAGCAGGTAACAGGCTCATCATCACTAATATGCCGTGCAGAGTTTCAGGTGATTGAACTTCGCCAGCCTGATAACCCAAACTGCCTAATATTGCTCCGGTAACGACGCCACTGATCCCCATGCCAAATTTATGTGAGAAGGTCACTGAGCTGGTAGTCAAGGCAACAACACGCTTGCCTTGTTGCCACTCACAGTAATCAGCCGCATCAGCAACCATTGCCCACATAATCGGTACGCTGGCACCAGCTGCAATCATTACCAGGAAGAACACGCCGCAAACAATATATATATTGCTCGGATCGACCCAGTATAAGTTGATAACTAATAAAGCCGCAATCAGCTGGCAGTAAATCATCATCTTCTTTTTACATACTTTCTTAGCAAGTGCCGCTGTGATGACAACACCGACTAACATGCCGATATTGCCTGAGACAAAGAAACCCGTCGCTAAACTGGTATCACCGACGTTATAACTGAAGTAATACATACCAACACCGAACGGCATCATGGTGAAGCTGAATAGCAGCACACCAACGGCCAGTAATACCCACCAAGCTTTGTTTTGGGATACAACTTTTAAATCTTCTTTTATAGAAGATTTACTGGTAATTGGTTTTACTCGTTCTTTAGTTAAGGAAAAAGTCGCAAAGAAGAAAAGTACGGCCAACGTAGCAAAAAGCATCATTGTATACTGGAAACCTTGTTGTTCGTTACCGTTACCCAGTAACTCCACTAAAGGCAGGGTCGTTCCTGAAACAACCAACATCGCAAAAAAGGCACAAAACATTCTAAAGCTGGTCAGTTGAGTGCGTATCTTACCGTCTACGCTCATCACTGTCGGCATTGATGAGTAAGGAATATTAACAACGGTGTAGCATACCATCAGTAAAACATAAGTAACGTAAGCGTAAGCTAACTTACCGTTTTCAGAAAAATCGGGGGTAGTGAAAGCCAGAACAGCAAGAATACAGAGAGGAATAGCACCAAAGAGTAGATAAGGGCGGAATTTGCCCCAGCGACTATTGGTACGATCAGCAATCGCTCCCATTAACGGGTCACTTACCGCATCAATCATTCTGGCTAAAAAGAAAACCCCGCCAACGGCGGTCGCTGACAGACCAAACACATCCGTGTAAAAGTACATAAGGAAGGTGGTGACCATAAAAAATATCAGAGTACTTCCAAGATCGCCAAAGCCATAGCCTAGCTTTTCTTTGAACTTTATCGTTTCCATAACGTTTTCCTGTGTGGAATTTGCCCTTATTGTTCGCTTTATGGTACTCCCCGAAAAGGACCTTTTTTGCTGGTTGTTATGGGGGATGTTTGTTGTCATTGTTAAATTGTGAAGCCGATCAAGCAACAGGTTTGGTATGGGGTATTATTGTTTAATTAAATTCAAGTTATTGGTTATGCAGTATTTTTTGCATTATTTGAAATTTAACATTTAACTTTCAGGTCAAAATAAGTATAGGTCCTTTATGCCGTGCCTGGATCACACTTTTGCATTAACAGCAAAAAGCCCCCATATGATTGGGTAAATCTCTACGAAGTTTGTAATGACTCTCACCTCTAGACTAGGTCTTAAGTTGATTCGCATGTGTTGCTTTAGCGAATAAGAATTTGAGATAAACCTGAGGTGTAGTAATGATTGACTTAAAATCCAACCCCTTTTATTTGAACGATAAAGATATCGCATGGGTTGAGCAGACGCTCAATGCGATGTCTTTGAAAGAGAAAGTCGGACACCTGTTCTGCCCGATCGGCCTGAGTGCAGAGCCTTCAGATTTGAAAGCAATGCTTGATGAGTTCAAACCGGCAGGGATTATGTTTCGCCCGAGCGATGCAAAAGAAACTCAGCAGGTACATAAGTTTTTACAGCAAAACAGCCAGGTACCAATGCTGATTGCAGCCAACCTTGAAAGCGGCGGCAATGGTGCCGTTGCGGAAGGAACCGAATTTGGATCGCAAATGCAGGTAGGCGCTACCGCAGACCCGGAAATGGCGGCAAAACTGGGTGCTGTTGTTGCTGAAGAAGGACGTGCAGCGGGCTGTAACTGGGCTTTTGCGCCAGTGATTGATATTGATTACAACTTCCATAACCCAATCACAAATACGCGTACCTACGGCAGCGATCCTGAACTGGTTGGCGCAATGGGCAAAGCATATGTTGAAGCCGTTCAGGCGCGTGGCATGGCAACTTCAATCAAACACTTCCCAGGTGATGGTGTCGACTACCGCGATCAGCACCTGGTGCTTTCTGTTAACACTATGCAACCGCAGCAGTGGGATGAAACCTTTGGCCAGGTGTATCAGCAATCAATTGATGCTGGTGCTCTGACCGTGATGGCGGGGCATATTGCATTGCCAGAATACTCGAAAGTACTGAACCCTGAGTTGAGAGATCACCAGATCATGCCAGCATCCATGGCACCGGAGCTGCTCAATGATCTGCTGCGGGACAAGTTAGGCTTCAACGGTATGATTGTCAGTGACGCCACTTCTATGGTTGGTTTCACCGTTATGATGAAACGTGAACAGGCCGTGCCATTAACGATTGCTGCAGGCTGCGATCTGTTCTTGTTTAACAAAGATCTGAAAGAAGACTTTGGTTTCATGATGAAGGGTATTGAAAATGGTCTTCTTAGCATGGCGCGCGTTGATGAAGCGATCATCCGTACGCTTGCGACTAAAGCGGCACTGGGCCTGCACACACGTGATCTGACTGCTGAGCTGGATCTGTCACTGATTGGTTGTGATGAGCATAAGCAGTTGGCGGTTGAGTGTGCAGACAAAGCGGTGACACTGGTTAAAAATAATCAGGGAATTTTACCGCTTTCCCTTGAGCAACATAGCCGTGTGCTTTTGATTGGTCTTGGTGATGAAGCTGATATGTTTGGTAAGAAATCCGGGACAATCGAGAAGTTTCAGAGCCAGCTTGAAGCGGAAGGTTTCAGTGTATCCTTGTACGACACATCGCAATTTACCATGCGGGATATGATGTTGCCGGTTGCAGATTTTGTTGCTGACTACGATGTGGTGGTATATGCCGCACAATTTAAAACTGCCAGTAATAAAACGACCCTGCGGATCAACTGGGCACGCCCAATGGGGGTTGATGCACCTTGGTTCAGCGAGGAAATCCCGACCGTATTCGTCTCGTTTGGTAACCCGTACCACTTAATGGATGTACCTCGCGTGCCGACATACATTAATGCTTATACCGGCAATGATATTACCATTGAAGCGGTAGTGAATAAGTTGACTGGTCGCTCTGAATTTAAAGGCGTTAGCCCTGTGGATGCTTTTGTTGGTCAGTGGGATACCCGCCTTTAATTATTAATGAAGTAAAAGATGGCAGCAGGCTATCTGCTGCCAGGAGTTATTATGAAAAATGTGAATGTTGATATTAAAGGTGTAATTTTTGACCTTGATGGTGTTTTGGTTGATACGGCAAAGTTTCATTATATTGCCTGGAAGAAAATCGCGGACGATTTACAACTTGATTTTAATATTGAAGATAATGAAAAATTGAAAGGCGTGAGTCGTAAAAAATCTTTGGAAATCATTCTTGATTTGAACCATAAAGTTATTTCTGAAGAAGATAAGGGGAAGTTGTTAGAAAGTAAAAACAACTACTACCTAGAGTTAATTAAAACACTTGATGAAAGTGATGTATTACCTGGTGTGAAAAACTTAATAAGCCAGATACAGGCGCAGGGAATAAGGATTGCTTTAGGTTCAGCAAGTAAAAATGCAAAAGTTATTTTAACGTCAACTGGTATTATCCATCATTTTGATCAGCTTGTTGATGGAAATATGGTTTCAAAAGCGAAACCTGATCCTGAAGTATTTATAACGGCAGCAAAATTACTGAATTTGGAACCACAGAATTGTGTGGTATTCGAAGATGCAGAAGCGGGTGTTGAAGCCGCACTGGCTGCGGAAATGCGGGTTATTGGTGTTGGTGACAAAGTCGTACTGTGCAAAGCGACACGGGTTGCTGCTGATCTTTGTGATTTCAACATCAATAGCCTGTAAGGATATAAATGCCTTTGGATATATTAATGCTCGATAATGTGTTGATATTAAATAAAGGCATTCATGCTCGATTGATTTGTGTGATTGTTTTATTTTAGTGATAATCATAGTTGACGATTTAAATTGCATTGTTTTTAACGGAATATAAAAACAATATTATTAATTGTTACTTGTTGTTGGATTCACACTTTTAGAACGAGCACAAAAATCACCCTACATACATGATAAAAAAGCCCTGAGTCTAACCTGTCTTATGGCAGTAATATTATCCCATGGCTTTGGTCTGACCCCTGACCGTCATCAATTATTATAATGAGGATTAAACATGAAACGTACAACATTACTCTCCATGATGATTCCCCCAGCATTTCTGCTGACCGCTTGTGGCGCCATCGCTGCGCCTCAACAGATTGTTCTGCCTCAGCAGAATGATGCGGCATATGTCCAAGCTAAAGCCCTATTGGCACAAGCTAATAAGTATAAAATCAATAATAACAAGGCCAAAAATGTCATTATCTTTATTGGTGATGGTATGGGTGTCAGTACAATCACGCCAGCACGTATCCTTGCCGGGCAACGGCAGGGGCTAGGTGGTGAAGAATATCGTTTAGCGTTCGAGCAGCTACCTCACGTGGCTTTGTCGAAAACCTACAATGCCGATATGCAAGTATCAGATTCGGCCTCAACCGCTACAGCGATTATGTCTGGCACAAGAACCAATTTTTTCACATTGGGACATAACGACAAAGTTAAGAAAGGTGACTGTTCTACCAGCGCTGGTAATAAAGTGATGAATATCATGGAATTAGCTGAGTCCAAAGGCTTGGCAACTGGGGTCGTTACTAATACCCGAGTGACACATGCGACTCCTGCCAATGGTTATGCCCATTCGGTCGATCGAGGATGGGAGGTGGATGCCAAAATGCCCGCCAAGGCCATTGCCGAGGGGTGTAAAGATATTGCGAGCCAGCTGATTGACTTCAACTATGGCGATGGACTGGATGTTGCTATGGGCGGTGGCCGAGCATACTTTATGCCTAAGGGGCAGCAAGATCCTGTTTATAAGAATAAATCAGGTATCCGTCAAGATGGACGAAACTTGATCCAGGAATGGACTGAGCAAGGCGGGCAGGCTGCCTATGTCTACGATCGCCAGGGACTCGCTGGGCTGGATACAAAAAATACCAGTAAACTACTGGGCTTATTTCAACCTTCCCACATGAAGTTTAATGCAGATGTCAAACCTGAAGATTCCCAACCGACATTGAGTGAAATGACCTCGACCGCGATCGATGTTCTGTCAAACCGTGATCAGGGTTACATGTTAATGATCGAGGGAGGTCTGATTGACAAAGGTCATCATGCCGGCAATGCTGCCCGTGCATTAGATGAAACCATCGAGTTTGATAAGGCTATTCAGATGGCACTGGGAAAAGTCGATCTGGAAGAAACCTTGATCATTGTTACAGCTGATCACTCTCACTCTTTCACGATGAATGGTTATTCAGAGCGTGGCAATCCTATTCTCGGTCTTGTACAAATTGGCGGTAAACCTATGTTGGATCTACAAGATGGTAAGCCATTTACCTCTTTGGGGTATCTGAACGGTCCTGGTGCGATTAAGGGCGAGCGTAAGCACCTTACACAAGAAGAGGCTACCGACATCAACTTTAAACAACAGGCAGCTATTTCGGGAGCTAAGATTTTCGGTGGTGAAACTCATTCTGGTGAAGATGTCGCTATTTTTGCACAAGGGCCAAAATCTCATCTGTTCCAGGGTACTGTTGAGCAAAACTATATTTTCCATGTGATGAATGAAGCCTTGGGCCTCACTCAATAACGTCAAAATAGGGGCCCATAGTGGGCCCCTACTGCTTTTCCCTTCTCCGGGTTTTGTCCCCCATTTCGTTAGATATGACTGGTTCTGTCGGCCAGTGATATATTCCCCTTTCTTTCTGCTTAGCCAGTATGGCCGTAGGTTAACTGCCGTCGTCAGTTATGCTATGAAATATTAGTAATATATTAAAGTTATAGTTTATAACTTGATGGCGTATTAGTTTATACGATTAAGTTTCATTGTATTGCCTGGGCGTAAATTGAGAATGAATGGCTGTTTGAATTTACTGTTGAAGGGGGGAAGTTACTAGGTAGATAAAGTGGAAAATTATTTTAGTATAAATGGTTATCATCCATTATTTTTAATGAATTGTTGGTATGTGGTTATATTTCAAAAGTTAATGTCTACCACTAAGTATTTATTACGACTGCAGAATTATTTTATCTATTCCTGCAACATTGTGTAGTGTTCGAAGATGTTGAAGCAAGTGTGTGTGCCAATCTGGCTGCGGAAGTACAGGTTGTTGGCGGTGGTGGCGAAGCCGTAGATGACAAGGTTGAAAGGGCTACTGTTGATCACTGTGATTTCAATGTTAATACCCCTTAAATATATTAATGTCACTTGGGTATATTGATTCCATGTAATATATTAAAACGCTGTAATAATATCTTCATCCCTACTGATATGTGTGCTCATTTTATTTTCAGGATTGATTTAAGTTTACGGTTAGAAATTACCTGGTATTTTTTTGAATGGCGTTTTAAATAATTAATAACAGTTACTGTTGCATATTGCCTGGTTCACACTTTTAGTTTGAGCACAAAAATCACCCTATGAACATGATAAAAAAGCCCAACGTACAAGTGAAATAATGCAAGTAATATGAATCTATCATCTCGACATTAAAACGTTTTAAAATCCAATTTAAGTAAGTGTCGATTTTGATTTAGAGAAATTAATAGCAGCGTATACCTGTATATAATAAGGAATGAAAATGGAACTTACTACTACCTCTAGATGTGTAAAAATAGCTTGCTTAGCAGGTTTATTGTTATCACCAATTGCTCAGGCCGAAGGTTTGTTGGAAGACAGCAAACTAAATCTGAAGACCCGAAATATTGCAATGTACCTTTACGACGATGATCAAGATATTGATGACGTTAAAGAGCATTTCGCGTGGGCTCAAGGTCTTACTATTGATTACCAGTCTGGCTATCTCGCTGACATCATTGGTTTTGATGCAACCTATGCTGGTGTAATCAAGCTAGGTGCTAACGACCACTTCCAGAACCGAGACTTGCTTCGCGATAACGATGGTAAAGCCGAAGGTTTTAATAAAATCAGCCAGATCTACGCGAAAGCCAAACTGGGTGACGAGGACTTATACGCCAACCTTTACGGTGGCTGGAAGGAGCTGTACAAAACAGGTGCGCTCACTGTTTCTCGCAGCCGTGCTATTACTAGCTCTTACCAGGGTATCAGCGGTGAAGTAGGTTATAAGGGCTTGCGCTTGCGTGGTGTTTATACTAACCGTTTCTCTGACCGTAACACTCCAGAGAAAAAACGTTTTAAAACGTTTAGCGGCAAAAAAATTGACAACATAATTACCGGCGATCTCAGTTACAGCTGGGGTAAAACGAACGTCGTCAATCTGTTTAGTGGTGTGAGTAAGGATTACCTGCGCCGAGACGGTCTGGAATTTAAATGGCTTACTCCTCTTTCTGAAAAGTCGAAGATAGGCATGACCGGTTATTTCTATCAGAACGATGGATTGGACAACTGGGAAGGGATCCCGTTCGATGATAAAGCTACCCACTACAACCTGAATCTGGATTACATGGTAGGTGCATGGGCCTTGACAGGAAGCTATGCCTATACAGAGGCGGAGCGCAGCAATGGCCTTGGTATGTTTTACTGGAACATGGGGGGTAAAAATACCGATGGTAACTTTAACAGTAAGGCCGATGGTGCCGGCCTCGATTACCATAAAGACGGTGAGACTATGGTTGGGGGCCAGGCCATGTATAACATGGCTTCGGCAGGCTATCCTGGCCTGATGCTGGGGGCTCGGGCTAACTACGGTTTCGGTATGGAATTTAAGGGCGCAGATATTGACGAAGCAACACTTGATTTTCTGGCGATGTACAAATTCCAGGATAAATCGCTGAAAGGCCTAAGCATGATGGTAGGTGTTGGCCCTGGATACTCCTATGCGATGGATAAGGCCATGAACCCGGTGATTGAAAATGGCGACTGGAAAAAACGCCACTTTGTAGCTGCCACTTTCGTGCTTGATTATAAATTTAACCTGCTTTAAGCCTGTTCTGACGTGAGGAAATGAAGATGAAAACAACATTGAAAAAGGTTGCTGCACTAGTTGCGGGTGCAATGTTAACTTTGCCAACACTGGTTCAGGCTGAAACGGCTAACGCTGAAGATAAGTTACGCATTCTGCTTGTCAGTGATGACGGTTGCCGCAGTGAGGGCTCTCAGGAACTATTCAAAGCCCTGACCAAAGAAGGCTATGACGTTTGGCTTTCCGGCCCTTTAGATAATCAGAGCGGGAAAGGGACGGCGGTCACTTTCAAGCCAGGTAAAGAGCTGAAGTATGAGAAAATTGGCGAAAAAGCGTATTGCATTGACGGTACTCCTGTTGATTCAGTCTTGTTTGGTTTAACGGGCCTTATGGCCGATCAGAAACCGGATCTGGTTATTTCTGGTGTGAATGACGGCCCGAATGTTGGCGTCAATCAGTTTAATTCAGGGACTGTGGGGGCTGCGGCACGCGCAATTCGTCATGGCATTCCGGCACTCGCGGTTAGCATGGGGTTCCGTATTGAAGAAGCTAAAGAGGGTTTCCCAAGCTCGATGAAGTTTATTCCTGCGGGTGTTGAACATACGCTTGAAGTGGTCGACAAGCTTAATGCCAAGAAAGCGGAAGGTCAGGATCTGCTGCCTAAAGGTACAGGGCTGAGCATTAACTATCCGCCATACCCTAAGAGTGAAATTAAAGGTGTTGAGTACATCGAAAATGAAGTGTACCCAGAGTACAACTACATATTTAATATCACGGATGAGAATACCACGGTACAGAAATTAAACTTCAAGCCTTTTACTGATGCCAAGGATCCGTCTGTGACGACAGATACCACACAGTTAATGCGTAAGTACATTACTTATACAGTGTTTCAAGCACACTGGAATGCACCTGAATCGGTAGCTGCATACCAAGAGCTCCTTAAGTAAGACTTAAAGGCGCATGTAACATCATGTGCCTGTTATAAACGCCCAGCCTTGCTGGGCGTTATCGTTTTTACGTTATCATTTTGTTTATTGATATCTTTAATGTGGCTGATGATTTCAATCAATTTGAGTCATGTCTTGCTCTCCAATACACTGTAATATCTACCCACTTAATACCACTTCTCATAATAGCAGGCTGAGCTGCGGGAATGAAAAGGCATTGGTTTAAGTACTCTGGAGGCAAATATGGCAGGATCAACGGACATTCTACTGACAATTACTGAGCTGAGCTCCGGGCTGGAAGCGTCGGGTTTCGGGCTGTTAACCGGGACTTTGCGATCCGGTGAGCATCTGGCGATATCGGGAGGTTCTGGTTGCGGTAAAAGCAGTTTGTTGTTGGTACTGGCCGGGTTGCGTCCACCGGTTCATGGTGTTTTTAGCTGGCAGGGTCGGGATGTTTCAGCTGATGATCTTGCCTGGTGGCGACAGCAGTTCTGCTATCTGCCCCAAGAGCCTGTTATGGGGGCCGACACCATTGGTCAGGTCCTTCGACTACCGTGGACGCTGAAAGCGATCTCGGCGTCTGTTGACTCGCCTGCTACACAGACTCCTCTCCCTGAGCCAGATGATACATTGTGCCGTGAAGCGCTGGACCGGGTCGGTTTGACGCAGCCACTTGAGTATGCGGTTTCCCAGCTTTCTGGTGGTGAAAAGCAACGGCTGGCGATAGCCCGGGCACTGCTGATGCAGCGTCCGTTGTGGTTATTGGATGAACCCACCTCGGCACTGGACTCTGCCAGTCGTGACAAGATCATAACGCTACTGGATACGGTGGCTCCGGCAAGGGTGTCGGTGTCTCATGATCCGGTCTGGCTAGCTGCCAGTGACTATCAACATCGCATGGAGCTGAGCAATGAATAATGCAATTGAGATCAGCAATGTGGCACTGGCTGGATTTTATCTGTTATTACTCATTCCGCTGTTTCTTTTTCATCGCTGGCAACTGGGCTTAACCCGAACGCTGATTGAAGCCGTATTGCGTATGACTTTACAGTTGGCGGTTGTGGGTATTTACCTGCAAACGTTGTTTGACTGGCAGAATCCAGGCTTGAATGTGTTATGGCTGACTGTGATGGTTTTGATTGCCGGTTTCAGTATTTGCCGCAGAGCTGAGATGAATGTTCGCAAAGTGCTGCCTGCGGTGTTGTTGGGGCATGTCGTTGCGCTTGTTGTTGTCTTACCTGCAATGCTGGCAGGGGCAATTCAGGCAGAGCCCTGGTGGCAGGCACAGTATATGATCCCGGTCGCGGGTATGTTGTTGGGTAATTGCCTGACGGCGAACGTGCTGGCGCTCGAACGTTGGTACAGCAGCCTGCGTGAAAAGCAGAATGAATATCAGTTTTATCTGGCGTTAGGCGCGCCCAATCCGGGTCAACCTTTTATTAAAACGGCGGTGAAAGCGGCATTGGCCCCTCAGCTGGCTACAATGGCGACCTTAGGTATTGTCAGCTTGCCGGGTATGATGACAGGACAGATCCTCGGCGGTACCGAGCCGATCCTGGCGGTGAAATATCAGCTGGTGATCATGGTGGCCATTTTCATTGCGGGCATACTTTCTGTTACTACATGTCTGGCGTTTGTCAGCCGCTTTGCGTTTAATCGCTATGGGCAGCTGACACTTTGAGTCGAGATTATTACTGAGCCTGTCGCACTAACCACTCTTTAAAACAGTTCACTGCGTTGGAATGGTGATGCTGAATTAAGTAGTAGCCAGCGTTGGCATTGATTGGTTCAAAGGGCGAGACCAGAGTTCCATTTGCAAAATCATCTTCTACCAGGGCACAACGTGCCATCGCGACACCTAATCCGGCTGCTGCGGCAGCCATTGCCATGTCAGTTCGGTTGAAGAAGTGGCCTTGGTGGCTGTCGGTGTCGATTTTCATGGTGTTAAACCAATAACGCCATTCATGATCTTTGGCCACATCACGCCAGGGCATTGCATCGTGCAGCAAAGTGACAGAGCGCCAGGTATTGCTGCTCTGCCAGTCAAATTTCGCCATATAGTCGAGGCTCATTACCGGTAGTAATTGTTCATGTATCAGCAGTTGGGCATTGGGGTTGGGATAGGGTGTCTGGCCGTAATCGATAGCCAGATCAAAATTGTTATCGCTGTGATCAACCAGCGCACCTTCAGCAAAGGTCTGTACTTTGATATCTGGATACTGGTTATAGAAATCCTGAAGCCTTGGTACCAGCCATTTGAATGCAAAAGAGGGTGTTATTTTCAGATGTACTTCACCTTCAGCAATATTGCTACTCTGTAGCTGGTTGATAACCGTGCCGATGTCTTTCAGGCTTTTATTGACGACTTTATAGAGCTGGTGGCCTTCCTCGGTAAGCCTGATCCCTCTTGAATGGCGTTCAAATAGCGGAAAATTCAGCTGTTGTTCTAACTGTCGGATCTGCTGGCTGATCGCCCCTGTCGTAATATGCAGGTGAGTCGCGGCCTGAGTAAAGCTGCCGTAATTGGCTGCGGCTTCGAATGTGGCTAAACCTGTCAGTAAGCTTCCTCTGATCCGCACTATCTTCCCTTCCCGCACTCAGTCTTCAGTAATACTAAACACAGATAGTAATAAATATCGATTGTTAAGCAAATGTAAATCTCGCATTCTGCGATCATTCTTTTGCTATTGATAGGTAAGACACCAAATGGAAGTTATCGTATTAGGCTGCGGGGTTATTGGATTAACGTCGGCATGGTATCTGACACAGGCCGGTCATGATGTGACTGTGATTGATCGTCAGCCAAAGAGTGCAGAAGAAACCAGTTTTGCTAATGCCGGGCAGATTTCTTATGGCTACTCCTCCCCTTGGGCGGCCCCTGGTATTCCGACTAAAGCGTTAAAGTGGCTGGTACAAAAACATGCCCCGTTGAAGATCAAACCCAGTGTGTCACCGGAGTTGTATGTTTGGGCATCTAAGATGCTGGTCAATTGCAGCCAGGCGCGTTATCAGATCAATAAATCCCGTATGTTACGGGTGGCGAATTACAGCCGTGATTGCCTGATTGAACTGAGAAAGCAACAATCGATCAACTATGAAGGCCGTCAGCAGGGTACGTTGCAACTGTTTCGTAATGAGGCCCAGATCGAGGCGGTAGCGAAAGACATTAAACTGCTGGCAGAGAGCGGCACCCGTTATGAGGAGCTGAATGTGGAAGGTTGTATCGCGGCAGAGCCGGGACTGGCGAAAGTTCGGGAAAAGATTGTCGGCGGGTTGCGTTTGCCTGACGATGAAACCGGAGATTGTTATCAATTCTGCCAGCAATTAACGGAACTGGCGGAGCAAGCCGGAGTGAAGTTTCGCTTTGATGTTGACGTTCATCGGTTGAAGCAGGGTAACGGTAAGATTGAGTCGGTATTGACCAGTGCGGGCGAGCTGAAAGCGGATGCTTATGTGGTGGCGATGGGCAGTTACTCTGCAGCAATACTGGCCCCGTTAGGCTTGTCAGTTCCGGTTTATCCGGTTAAGGGGTACTCACTGACAATACCGGTTAAAGACGGCAGCCTGGCACCAGTTTCAACCGTGATGGATGAAACCTATAAAGTGGCAATGACCCGTTTTGACCAGCGAATTCGAGTGGCAGGTACTGCTGAGCTGGCAGGGTATGATGTGAGTTTAACGGAGAAGCGCAAAGCGACTATCGCGATGGTTATTCAGGACTTGTTTCCTGAAGGCGGTGATATGAGTCAGGCTGAGTTCTGGACGGGCTTGCGACCAATGACACCTGATGGCACCCCGATCATTGGGAAAACGGCACTTGCCAATTTGTTCACTAACACCGGCCATGGCACCCTGGGCTGGACGATGGCCTGTGGTTCAGGTCGGTTCCTGGCTGATGTGGTGAGCGGGGTGACACCGGATATTGATCCTGCTGGCCTGGGGCTCTCTCGTTATTAAACTGAACTAAAGAGCGCGTGACCAAAGATCGCTTAGCAGTTGCCTTTTTTGGCCTGGCCCGGAGGACAAAAGCTGCCATTGCTACTATTTTTGTGGTTACTATCATTGGTCGAGGCTCTAATATTTACACCATCAACCTCGCCTTCAACATGAGTCAGCTGGCAACCGCTTAAAAGCAATATCGAGGTTAATGCTATAAATACAGTTAACTTTTTCATTGTGACCTTAGGTGGAATTAAAGAGAAACAGACTCGGTCACTGTAGTGTATTTCTCTTTGACGATTGTTAGGCCCGTGTCAAATGAGGCTGTTATCCTGACAAAGCAGATAAAAAAATAGCCACATTACGTGGCTATGAAATCTTATTATTCTTCTTGAGGTTACTTGGGTATATAGGTGTTACCTAGCCAGATAACGTTGTTTTATTATTTGTATATCAACATGTTACATGTTGTTCTTCTAACGTCGTTGATAATAATATAAACAACAGAGAATGATAGTCCCCATTTGGGGACAATGTCCTGTTTTATACCAATCGGGATAAAACAGGACATTGGTATTACTTGTGGCGTTTAAAATGCTAAGTTGATTATCGAGTTGTTTGATGATCAACGGTCGAAGACGCAGGATAAAAAGCAGGGCTGGCCATCAGTTTGGCAACCAGTTCATTTTGACGGGTCGTGTCGGTTTTTTTCATCACGCGCTTAATATACGTTCGTACCGTCTCATACGATAAGAAGTGTAAATCGGCGATTTCTGCCGGGGAGCGGCCACAGACCAGTTCGCAGCACACTTTTCCTTCGTTTTGGGAGAGATCGAATAAATCACGGAGGATCTGTAAATCCAAAGTGGGTTGTTGATCGCTGTTATAAATAAAAATGGCGAGGCCTTTGTCTGCTCCGTTGGTATCTTGAACCAATGGGGTCAGGGTTAAAGCCAATGCCGGATAGCTGTCTGAAATCAGATGAAGTGTTTGCACGCTGCTCTCGTCTAAGCAACGTTGAATCGCTTGCTGTACTTTGCCGTTTTTACTTGCGGCGGTCCATTGAATACGTCGGTTGACGATTTTCAACGGTGAAGATTTAGTCAGAAAGTTATCAGCTTTTTGATTGCAGTGACACACGTTGCCAACATCATCTAGCAGTATTACAGGCAGTTGGATTTGATTGAAAAGAAGCTGGGTTAACAAGCGTTGTTTGTCTTGGGCAATTTTAATATGGAAGAGCTGCGTTGCATGCTGCATATGGGGGATTAATTTTTCGAGCAAAGCCTTTTCGTCCGGGGTAAATGCACCTTGCTCTTTGCTGCGATGGAAAAACATCTGACTAACCCATTCCTCGTCGGTGGCCAGTACTGCGCCGATCACATAACGAATGTTTAACGCACCGCTTAAGCCCTGAAAAAAGTCCGGGTGGGTTATTTTGACTGCTTCAGCTTTGGCGTCATCAGCTGTGATCAATGTTCCGGGTGGAGAGTTTGTCAGTTCTTGGATAAGAGGATCTTGCTTTTCAAAATTTTCAAAAAACAGAGAAACATCTGAAATATCAAGGCCATCCATCCAGATAACTTTCACCTCATCGGTGTTGTTATTTACCATAATAATGGCACCGGAAAGCAAATTACACTTTTGTATTAGTTCGCTCAGAAAAGGTTTGAAACCTTGCGGATCCACCAGAGAACTATAGAGTGATTTAACGAGTTCGTCATAGTTCAAGTTCTTCATACACGTCCCAGTTTTCTTCTTATTATGCTTTTTAATTATAATATATTGCTTTAAATTATAAATGTATCAGATTTCTGTGAGGCAACATTGTAGCTAGCGCACAACTTCTCAATATTATATTGCTTGGTATAAACTCAAATGCAGTTATTAATTCCAGATGTAGCGCTATAGGTGGCTTGGTATTTTTGGTAATTAAAAATAATAGCGGTCAAATGCTGCGACCAAGAAGTAAGTTGAAGTTTTAATTTTATTTTCCAAATGCTTATTTTAATTGTTTTACAGCGTGGTGAAAGAGTTCGTAGCCGATGGGTTGCTGCGGCTCATCATCTTCATCCGGCAAAATTTGTGATGCGTAATTAACTGTAATAACAGTAATGGCGAAGGAGGTGAATAACTATATAAAAGAAGGCTAATAATGATTAGCCTCTGGGTATAGGTTAATCATTAAAACGTTCGTCTGTCTGGCTAGTGAGCCGTTGCAGAGGGAGCGAAATTTTCGGCTCAAAGCCAGCCTGCTGTGACAGATTAGCCAATGCCGGAGTCAGCATTAACAACTGCTGTTTAACCCGCTTACGTAATGTATCGAATGATTCTGGCGCTACCAGCCGTTTACCGTTTAGCATTACCGGCTGCAATAATGGTTGTCCGTTTTCAGGCTTTTCTGTTTCAAGGCAAAGCTGATCGAAGGCCAGTTGGCCATCGCCTTTCACATGGCGATAAACCTGCTTGCAGCCAGGCCAAGTCGCTTTACCGTGAGATCGTTTACGACGCGCTATTCCCGCGTATTCCTGTAGCTTATAAGCACAATTGAGAAAAGGAGCATCTTCCGAGGTCGTCAGGCTGGTTCCAATACCGTAACCATCAATAGGTGCCTGTTGTTGTCCTAAGTGTTCGAGCAAATATTCATCGACACTGCTACTGGCAAAGATACCAATTTCAGAATGACCGGAACGATCGAGAAGCTCCCTTACCTTGACGGCCTCGTTCCCCAGCTCACCGCTATCGATCCGCACGGCCTTGACCGATTTACCTCCGGCTTTTAACTGCTCAGCCAATTTAATGACCCGTTCAGCACCACGACAAGTATCGTAGGTATCGATCAGCAATACTAGGTTATCCGGCTGGCTGTCTGCAAAATGACGGAACGCTTCAGTTTCCGAGTCATGGGCCTGAATATAAGCATGTGCCATCGTGCCAAAAATCGGAATATCATATTGCTGACCAGCAAGAACATTCGACGTACCATCAAAGCCCGCAATATAGCTGGCACGGGATGCCTGCATCCCTGCTTCTGCGCCGTGGGCGCGACGCAGGCCAAAATCGACCAACAGCTTATCGGCAGCAGCAAGCCGGCAACGTGCGGCTTTGGTCGCGACCAGCGTTGGTAACTGCAGCAAATTAATCAACCGTGTCTCGATCAACTGCGCTTCCGGCAGAGAGGCAGTTATGCGCACAACCGGCTCATTGGCAAAAAAGATCGTCCCTTCCGGCATCGCATCTACTTGCCCGGAAAACCGGAATTTACTCAGGTAATCAATCAGATTACTGCGGAAAAAACCGCTGTTGGCCAGATACTCCAGTTCTTCATCGCTGAACCGAACCTGTGTAAGAAAATCCAGTAACGGCTCCAATCCGGCTGCCACCATAAAGTTACGCCGTGACGGAAGTTTTCGCACAAAAAATTCGAAAACCGCCTTATCATTCATGCCATGATCAAGGTAGCTCTGCACCATCGTAAGCTGGTAAAGATCGGTTAGCTGCGGGCTCTCATTTAATGTCATTCTCCAGTGCCTCCACCCGAATACCGGTGGCTCCGGCCCTTTTCATCCGGGCTATCGCATTATCATCATCACCGGGATTCAGGTTTACACCCCGTATAGCATCCTCCAGCAGAACCACATCAAAACCTTCCCTGATCCCATCAAGTACCGTATTCAAAACACAGTAATCGGTTGCCAAACCACCAATAAACAAGCGTTCACAACCTTTGGTACGCAACTGCTTACTTAGATCTGTGCACGTAAAACCCGAGTAGCTATTTAATGTTGGCGTGTCGTCCTTAGAGATAATCTCTACATCTTCAGGCAGCCGTAGTTCCCCGGCAAACTCGGCACCATGACTATGCTGCACACAATGAGTTGGCCAGATACCGCCATAATCTTTAAAGGAGCAGTGATTCAACGGGTGCCAATCACGGGTAGCAATAACCGGTAATTGCCGTTTCTGAAAGACTTTGATATAGCAGTTAAGCACAGGTACCACCTGATCTCCATCTGGTACAGCCAGACTTCCACCAGGGAGGAAGTCATTTTGCACATCTACCAGAATCAATGCATCCTGCGCTGTCAGTTTAAGTGAGCTGTGGCTATTCATGGTGTAATTTCCACGTGTTATTTTTGCGCTTTTACCTCAAGGTTAGTTCATTTTGATGTACCCACTCTATTAACTCGAACCTGATTTTTTTTGATTAAAAAATGTTCACGATCTAACCCTGAGTTTTGCCATCTATCTAACTGGCATATGAAAAACTGCAACCTACTTCAAGTATTTCAGAGTTGCGCTAATCCTTTGTGCAAATAAGCTCATAATCAGTATATGCTAACCGCGTATATGTGTGCTATTGCTTATTTGAGGGGTATAAGATGTCTGGTGTATTAGCGATGATACTGGCTGGTGGAGAGGGTTCAAGATTACGCCCCTTAACGGAGTGCCGCAGTAAACCCGCAGTACCATTTGGTGGGAGCTACCGGCTTATCGATTTCGCATTAAACAACTTTGTTAATGCGGATTTTCTACAGATCTATGTGCTAACTCAATTTAAGTCACAGTCACTCAACCAGCACATGAAAAAGGGTTGGAGCCTGTCTGGCATCACAGACCGGTTTATTGACCCGATCCCGGCGCAGATGCGTAGGTCAAAGAGCTGGTATTCCGGTACTGCCGATGCGATTTATCAGAATATTGGCTTTATAGAAATTGC
>NZ_JAKJSP010000061.1:0-40378 GCF_050337085.1 Photobacterium sagamiensis
GGGTATCATTTTAGATCGCTCTCAGAAACTGCCATGTCGAGATACAAAGGACTAACCAACGGTACATTGACACTCCGTAGTTACAACGGTCAAGTTGGCGAAGCCCTAGCCAATGTAAAAGCTATAAACAAAGTCATAAGACTAGGTATGCCTGAAAGAAAAGCTATTGCATAGCATGCGGCTAATTAGAACTAGATCCGCTTAGAAACTGATTTGATCAACAACGCCCCGCAAGATTGATAGTTTCGTTTGTTGTAGCTTCTCCATTCGCAGATAACTCACCGACAATTTCATGAATGGAGGTCATGTTACGTGTAATTTCATCTGCAACAGTGCTTTGCTGTTCGGCTGCTGTAGCAATCTGCATATTTAAGTCATTAATGTGCACCACTGAGTGAGCGATAGCATCGAGGTCATTCGCCACCATAGACGTATTTTCCACTGTTCTTTCACATGTTGATTTAGTGGAATTCATTGCAGATATGGCTGCATTTGAGCCATTAAGCAACTTATTTAACGTTTGTTCAATTTCCGCAATGCTGGTAGATGTATTTTCAACATCCTCAACGAGCTGAGAAACCGTTGTTGTAGCGCTGGTTACAACGCTTTTAGAGCTAATAACTTGAGAGTTTGTATTATCAGTGGACTGTGATGCCTCAGATGCGTTCTGCGCTACATCATTTGCAGTCGCACTCATTTCCTCAACAGCGGCAACAATTTGCACGGTTTCCTTGGTGTGATCCTTTAATACATTGCTGTTTGCTTCTGTTTGATTTTTAAGTTGGTCGACACTCGTAGAAATGTGCTCAGAGCTCTGCGAGACTTCTAACATCAAAGTTTGCAGGTTTTGGATAAAGACATTAATTCCTTCTGAAATTTGACCTAAATCATCATCACTGGTTACAGGCAAGCGTCGGGTTAGATCGCCATTACCTTTCGATAAATCCAGTACCACCTCTTTAAGTGTGAGTATTGGTCGATATAGAATGTTTAAGATGGTGATAACTAGAAAAATCCCAACGGCAAGTCACCGCTTTCAAACCTGGGTCGTACTTATAAAGCTCACTGATTATTATTTGCAGTCGCTAGTTCTTCTGCCCTTGTCATTTCTTCGATTATGTCAACGTTTAACATAGCTACATACTCAAGGCCGTATAGCTGCACTAGGTTCATTGCGTCAACTGTGCTACCCACAAAGAAACGCTCGGACTCAAGGCCGAAACAAATCTCAAGCGTTAGCTTTGTCCTGCCAGTATTGCCAATATAAAGCGAACCTAATGTTATGACTTTGTGGTTTCCGTGCTTAAGCTGATAACCAGACTCAAAACCGTAGCTAACACCGTAGCTAACACCGCCAGTGTTGCCACCGATACTGCCCCACGTTATTTTTTTAAGTTCTTTAGACATGGTTTCCTGTGTGAACCATTTGCCGTTAATAAAAGCGCCATGAAAAATTAAATCATTATCTTGCATATTGTTTCTTCCTACATATTCAACATTTAAAAGCCAGACAAAGACCCCCCCCAAAAAAAAGGATCGCTTAAACAGATTTTGTTTAGCGTGTTCAATTTCCAATTGTTAAAGAACCGTTACTCTAACGGCAGCTAACGACGACGTCCGCAAGAAGAAAACAATAGCGCCCCGTTTAATTAGTGAATTGCGTTCGTTTTAGCTGATTCGGTGCGGCAATATGAAACCCAAGAACGCCAATCGGCACATAGCGATTTGTTGTTAAGATTAATATCGTGACGGAATGTGTACTCCTGACCATTTCAATTCAAAGCTAGGCTTGGATTTGAGGGGGGGAGCATTATCAAAACAGCGAAAGCTAATGACCTTAAGCCGAATGTAATCCGTAACGACCAAATGTTGTATGAATCACCTTTTCGTATGTACTTTAAATCATCAATCGCCGAAAAAGCCGACTGACGCCGGCTTCTAAGAAATCAGAACGATGAATCACCACAGATGGTTAGCAGCTGATCGCGCATCCAGATAATGCCTTTATCTTTCTGCGAAGATTCATGCCAGCTCAGATAACCACGGATAGAAGCCGATTCAAACGGTAAAGGCAGCACTTTTAACTGCAGGTTTGCCGCAACAGATTCCGCTAGCCAGCGAGGCGCTACAGCAACCAATTCAGATTGACCAACCACATACATGATATTACTCAGGCTAGCCCCCTGATATGCTTCCTGATATGAGATATGCTGGTTGTAAATATCATCAGCAAACATATTTAAACCCGGCATCGACTTTAATACCGCATGCTTTTCTAAGTCAAACATAGCTTCAGAAATAGCGTCACCGATCCGAGGATGATTATCTGCCGCAATTACGACCAGTTCATCACTGAATAATTCAGTGCTGCAAAAACCGGGTTCATCAAAGCGAACGTAGTCGATAACAAAATCAATTTCCTGGTAATACATTTTTTGCGTTAGCTCAGCATCAAATTTTGCTTCAAGCTGCATACATAAATTCGGCGCCTGCTCTGTTACATTACGAAGTATGCGAGGTGCAAAACGCATATCCAACGGGCTGCAAATTGCCAGCTTAAAGGTACGAGTTGAGGTTTCTGGCGAGAAGATCGACGATGGCAGTTCACTCTTCACCAGTTGTAATGCCTGGCGTAAAGGACCAAACAACTGCTTAGCACGTTGCGTTGGCTGAATACCACGACCATGACGAATGAAGAGTTCATCATTAAACATCACCTTTAAACGAGCGACAGAATTACTTACAGCAGGTTGAGACATACCCAGGTTTTGCGCTGCTCGGGTGATGTTTTGCTCTTGCATAACCGCATCAAATACAGTCAGTAAATTAAGGTCGACACTTCTTAAATTTGACTCCACCTTGTAACCATCAGCAGGGTGAATAGAAGAGCTTCTATGTGTCATATGTTGCCTCTAAATGAATTTTTCTGGGGGTGTAGTGGTACGGTGCATCCGTTATGCCATTGCTGAATTAAAGAACCGAAATCTTGTTCTTATTTAATCCAGCGCCCTTAGAAGACATAGGCAACGCCAAGCGTTCCAGATAAAGCATTTTCAGTTTTAACGATTGGGCTATTTGCCAGTTCATCATCAAGCTTTGTGTATCGTAGCGAGCCGGTAATGCGGATCTTCTTTGTTATGTGCATGTACGAACTGGCACCAACAAACAACTTCCCACTCCAACCAGCATCAAAAGCGTCAAATCGGGTTCTCTCTGCTTCAGCGCTAGATACTCCGTATAGGTGGTTATTGAGCTTGTCGCTGTTATATGCGTAACCAACCTCGGGGATTAACCCATAACGGCCATTGATGAAAGGCTTCTTCCAGGTAACTTCAGAGTAGAGCCCGTAATGGTCGCCAGTAACGTCACTACCAACCGAGAACTGAAATACACCAGCCTGGTTGACAGCCTGTAAGGTGACACCACCCAACACACCAGGCTCTCGCTCATCGAGCTTTTGAATATCCAAATCATCTGAATCACCAGGCCTCAGCGTTCTTGGGTCATACTGAAGAAAACCAATCACGTTGAACGGGGAACCTGCAGGGCGTAAGCGGATACCACCGCCAGTGCCTCTTAAGTAAAGGTGCTTTCCTTCGTAACCAATCATCGGGAACGGAACAACATCTGAATCCAGGCCCTTGTAAACTGCAGGGGAATACGAGGTGACTAAGCCTAAAGAGAACTCACCTGCGTTTGCGGTTGGTGCTGTTGATAGCGCGATGGCCGCTAATACTGCTAATTTTTTCATTAAATCATACCGCCTGCTGTACGTGCCATTTGGAAAGTTTGTAAAACCTTAACGTTCATTGGGGTTTCTTCGTAACTGTCTAGATTCTGTAATTGAGCGTCTCTTGTTGAGCAGCCAGAAAGAGCAATAACAGCAGCAATTGCGATGACTAGTTTTTTCATTGTTTCTTGTCCTGATTATTTCTTACTAAAGCCATTTATCTCTAAGAGCACTGCACATAACAGCCTGGGCGTATATTTTGCCGATTGAACGAGCAGGTTTAGCTAATGCCTGAGGTGCTACAAGTGCTGCTGCCAGAACAATTGCTACTGCTTTAAGTTCCATGTGTTATTTCTCATTAATTTTGTCGCGCTGGTTAAACTCAATATCAACAATGTCGTAGAAAAGGCGATAATCATCTGGCCACACCTCTGCAGGGATATCGACAAAGTAGCCACGTTTCATTAGCTTGTAGTCGTGGTGCCAGTCATTAAGCTCTCCGTCGGTAAAACCAGAAACAAGCTTTGCGTACTTTGCAACGGTGCTAATTTCATTTTTCACTACACCCCTTACGCTATACTTTGCCATCTTGAAGATATACGTAATAACGATGACAGCGCCCATCAGAAGCAACAAAAGAGCGCCAGCATTTAGCGCATTGGCCAATCCACCGCTCATAACGTCGATGATTGTTTTTGCGGTGCCTAAAAAAACAAGAATGCCGATAAATATCATGCCGCTTTTGTCTGGTTTGCTTCTCATATCATTAATCCACTTAAGGCCAAATGTTGTTCAGGATGTAAATTTCGCCTACCTGTTCTGTTCTGTTCTGTTCTGTTCTGTTCTGTTCAAGGATGTGCATGGTAATGGGTTACCGCCAAAAAATAAAGGTCAGCGACATCTATTTTTACATCTAACATCTCTTCTTTGTGTAAGTTCAGCCCATAATGACAGACATCTTGTCGTCCACTTTGCATGTATTTTGTAGTGCAAAGTGCATAGCACTTTATGTTTCACGAGAACGGCTTCCATGTTCACCAATAATACTATGCAAATAAAAATCAGTGACTTACTAGCCAGCTGACGACTATTGACATTCGATTGTCAGTTTGAAGCGTTACGTTATAAACGGAGTGTGGCCTGTAGCGATTCCGAGTTGCAAATCAAAGACTTACTCAGCGAAATATCACTCACCTTCAGTCACCGGTGTTGCACACTCTCGTCCGAAACAAACTAATTTAAATCAACAAATAACAGACGCCAACCATTAAGTCAGAGTGTAATGGATAAATAACTTTACGGTTGTACATATCGACAAACAATGCAGGATAAGAAAAATACCAGCAATAACTGGCCATTATTACTACGAATAGTGGTTACTGCAGGTTATATGTTGAATGCTTATAGATAAGCCTGCAAAGTGTCAACTTATCTCAGGATGGGACATAAAATCGCGTCCAGAGGATCGCTTGATAACTTCCAAAAAAGTAGGCCGTATAATCCGATCCTAACTTATTGAACTCACCTATCAGACGATTTAGTATCGTCTGTTCTTGTGGCATTGAGTGTCTCTGCGTTTGGCAAGTTCATAACTGCATAGCCAATACTCATATAAATACAACACTCGACTTCCTTACTATCGCCTTTAATCTTGCTTAATAGTCTGTTAAGCCCGCTGCTTTTTGGTATGACTGGCTCTGCATTCACTATCGCCTTAATGAATTCATTGTTGTTGTTGATTGCATACACCCATGAGGTAAAGAATAGCTCCGGTGATGAAAATATTAATGGCTTACTGATTATCGCTGAAAATAGCGGCGTAAGTTCAGCCAGCAAATCAGACTTTAGCTTGAAGTGAGCATTTATACCTGAGCGGGTTATTCCGACTCTTTTTGTTACCTTGCTGAACGTAAAGTTTTCAAACCCTTCATTCATGATGATATCAAACGCAACCTCAATTATTTTTTGTCGTGTTTTCGCGGCTTCAGCTTGGCTTACTCTTGGCATATTGCCCGCCATATAGTGGTCAGTGACAGTTATTTGAGCTATGATTATATTTCCAATCAGGCGGTATTACCAGCTTTTACAAAAATTTCAGGTACTTCCGCTGCTGCAAATAAGCATCAAGTTTAATAAATAATTTCGGGGGGTCATTCATTTTGACACCTAAAGCAAAATAAAAACTATCGCCTCAAGCTTAATGGGTGGACAGTGGCCACCGAGGAAAGGGAATAGGTTTACAGTTAGGACATTACATGTACAGAGTAATAAAAGACTCAACAATAAACAGTACTTTAAACGGACTAGTCTCGGAACTCAGCAAAGAAGACGGTTATCAAGATAGACGATTTTCACCAGGCCAGTATTCAAACCTTTTTTCGGCTGCTTGTGTCTGGGGAAACAAGATAAGTATTGAGCTTTGGGGCCTGCGTCGTTGGGTGATGATTAGAGAGGAAGTTACCCCATATGCGCGTTCTTAATTCCTCTGTCACCGTCGCCAAAAGAACTCAACGAGTCAAAACAAGTTGCAACAGCATTATTGAGTACACATCTTTTGTTGTTCGCTGGTATGAAGATGGCGAAAAGGTGGAATCAACCAAGTGGTTTGGCCCCCATCGATACGGATCTTTAGAGGATGCAGAGATAGCGGCCAATATGTTCGCAGCAAAAAAGCGAGCTATCCATACCAGTGGTGAATTGAATCTGCCACGATGAGTCTGTCCGGATGAATTGATGGCGACGTAACTTCTTGCGTAATGTCGGGGCATATTCAATGAACCAACGATAAATGGTCGAGCGATTAACCGAAATCCCTCGCTCTACCAGCATGTCGCTGAGGTTGGCGTAACTCATTGGTGTCGAACCATACCAACGAAGGCACCAAACAAAGTGTTTCCATTTGAATTCTGGGTTGGTCATTAAGTCGCTAGATTAGAGAGGGAAAAGAAGGGATTCTGAGCCTTGGTTGAATTTTTTGTAACAGACCCACCTACAGAGGGAAGTACTCAGCATCAAACAAATAACATTGATGCAGATCGTTCAATAACATTTTGGGTCAAAAGTGATCTCCATCGATGTTATTCGGTGATCTGGTTGAGTGTTATTAGGCGATCTCCATCAATGTTAATGGGTGATCTCGATGGATGAAAATATGCAAGTTATCCACTTAACTGAACTTTAAACTTAAAGTTGTAACTAGCACTACGACATATCGCATATCCATACTCTAGTACGTTTCCTTCCTTATTAAGACTTTTCAGTATAATTTTTAATGCAGGCTCACTCACCTCAATTTCTAGCATATCGGCTTCTTCTTGAGTTAACTGGTGCACATTTATTTCATACTCTTGAGTGCAAGGTTTGATGCCTTGCTGATTCCAATAGTTGTAAAGCGACCCTTCAAGCAGCTCAGGCCGAGGCAAGTACACAGGTGCTATAAACATGGTTTCGATAGAAACAGGAATATCATCAGCTAAACGAACTCTTTTTACCTTAGCTACTTTGCTTCCTTCATCCACTTCTATCTCTTGTCGGATATTTTCATCGCCCTGAATAAGCTCTCTACTAATCCAACGATTCGACAACTTACCCTGACTTTGTAACTGAGATGAAAATCCGCCACCAGACAAGTTGTAGTCCAGAGGGAAGTTTACCGTTGTACCCTTGCCTTGCTTTTTAATTACCAAGCCAGATTTTCTCAGCTCATCGAGCACTTTCACAATAGTAACTCTGGACACATTCAACTCTTGCGCAAGCTTTCTTTCTGAAGGTAATACCGCGCCATTAGCAATGATTCTTTTTTGAATCACACGCTCAAGACTTTCTTTCAATTGAATATATTTAGGCGTTAAAGAGTTTTCGCTTAGGTTTTCTTTAATCGCGGTTACTAAGTCTTTGCTCGTCATTTGTCAAAATTCTAGGTTGTTTTTGAATCTAGGTGAAGAGTAACAAAAAACGTGCGAGGTGTCACACTGGACTACAAAATCGCCCCACTGGACTTGAGCTGGACTTGAACTGGACTTATACTAGCTACAGCAATTCAATTCTTATGGTGACACAACATGACTAAAACCGCAGTTAATGACAATAGCGCTGCACTTAGCCGAATCCAGGGATGCTTATTCGGCCAGGCCTATGGCGATGCTCTAGGCATGCCATCAGAGCTTTGGACTAAAAGCAGAGTAGAAAACTATTTTGGCTGGATTGATAGTTTCCTAGTTGGGCCTGAAGAAAATATAGCGGCCAATGAGTTCGCGAAAGGACAGTACACAGATGACACTAGTCAGGCTATCGCCTTAGTTGAGGCTGTTATTGAGGCTGATGGGGAAATCGACCCGAAGATTATTGCTAAGCACATAATCAAATGGGCAAATGATATCGATGCGTTCAATAAAAATATTTTGGGTCCTACGTCCAAAAAGACACTCAATGACATAGCGAAAGGTATTGAGATTGAAGAAATTGAATCCAATGGCGTTACCAATGGTTCAGCCATGCGAATCTCGCCAGTTGGCTGTCTTCTTAAATCAGACGACTTAGACCAATTTATTAATAGCGTTCGCCTTTCATGTATCGCTACTCACAAATCCGACATTGCTATTGCAGGGGCTACCGCTATCGCATGGTGTATTAGTCGCGCAATTGATGGTTTCCATTGGGACAGCATAAAAGGAGAGCTTTGCGAAGTATCCAATTTAGCGCAAGAGAAATATCAGTCTACTTTTAGTCCCCTACTGGGCTACAGAATTAATTACGCTATGGATTTAATTGCTGAGTTAAAAAAACAGCGCGATGAAGCATCCAAAGAATATAAAGAGGATGTTGTTAAAGTCGTATATGAACAAGTAGGTTCAGGGATGGATATTATTGAATCGATTCCAGCGGCAATTGCGCTGGTTGAAGCTTCAGATACAGACCCCCTCCTGTGTGCAGAACTGGCAGCAAACTTAGGTGGAGACACTGATACCATTGGCGCAATGGCAACTGCTATATGTGGCGCAATTCACGGCATTCAGGCTTTCCCTACAGACAGCATATCGCTAATCGAGGAAGTAAATAATACAAATTTCAACCTATATGCAGGCAAATTGACTGAGTACAGACTTAATAAAAAGGGTGAAAACAATGAAAACCGATAACACAAGCTCCATATCCAGCGGTATAGACGCAGGCTCGAATGCAGACTCTACATCAATTAACGATCTTGGCATTGATATTGTGCCAGAAGACCAAAAAACAAAATCACCGTCGGAGTTATTCTTCGTTTGGTGTGCAGCGAATATAGGAGTACTGGGGGTAGTTTATGGCGCAATCATTGTTTCATTCGGCCTCTCATTTTTTCAGTCAATACTCGCAGCTATTGTTGGTATTGCCTCTTTTTCTCTAGTGGGCATAACAAGTATTGCTGGTAAAGTGGGTAGCACAACCACGCTAACTCTATCTAGAGCTAGTTTTGGTAAGAAGGGCAACATCGCGCCTACGTCATTCTGCTGGATGAACTTAATGGGATGGGAAGCCGTCAACATCATCACTGGCACACTGACCTTATCTGCTCTTTTTGCAGCGTTAGGCTTTGAAGAGTCAACATTCATTACCGTTGTGTCTTTGGTTCTGTTTGGTGGCTTAACGGTTGTTGTCAGCATCTTGGGGCAAAACTTTGTTCTGAAGATGCAAGAGTGGATAACTCGCACATTTGGCATCATGACATTGATTGTTGTTGTTTACTTGCTAGCAACCTCTGATTGGGCTGCAATCATGGCACTTCCACATGGTGATTGGCTAACAGGGTTCTTGCCTGCGGTATCTATCATTGCTGCTGGTACTGGTATTAGCTGGGCTATTGCTGGTGCAGACTACAGTCGCGACCAATCTAGAACGTCTAGCAACAAAGGCATTTTCGCATCCGTTGTTGGTGGTGCAGCACTGCCTCTATTCCTGCTGATTACCGCCGGCATTCTGCTAACTGCTCAAATCCCAGATTTGGCTTCTCACGAAAACCCAATCGCGGCCATTGGTAAGCTACTACCGACTTGGATGGCAATTCCATACCTTCTAGCGGCTGTTGCAGGCATCGTTACCATCGCAGTTCTTAGCCTATACTCTGCGAGCCTAAACCTTCTTACTATTGGCGTTAAATTAAAACAACGTACAGCTATTGCCATTGATGCTTTCTTAGTTCTTGGCGTTGCTATCTACGTATTGTTTGTCTCAGGCGACTTCTTAGGGCCATTCATCTCGTTCCTAGTATTCTGTGGCGTATTCCTTGCTGCATGGGCTGCAATCTTCATTAACGATTACTACACCCGCCACAAAGACAACGGCTACAAGTTTGAAGACCTATATGGCGACACTGGCATCAACAAAAATACTTTGGGTTGTTGGTTAGCAGGTGCGGTTTCTGGCTTGCTTGTGACAAATACGGGATTCATCGACGGTCCATTTGCGGTAGGTATCTTTGCCGACTCTAGCTTAGGCTTATTTGTCTCATTTTTCGTAAGTCTGATTGCACATCGCATATTTTCCAAGTAAATAGAGGGGCTTATTTTGGACTTGAATCAACTAAACCAAACAACGCCTATTGCTGTGATAGGAGCAGCATTTGGCGACATCATTCTTGAAATGAATAAACTGCCAGCGAGCGGTGGCGATGAGATAGCAAGCGAACAATCCAGACAAATTGGCGGCTGTGCTTTTAACGTTGCGCGTTCTTTGTCTCGCTTAGGGGTAAACATAATCAACGGTATCCCTGTAGGAAATGGCTCCTGGGGTGAAGCGGCAAAAAAAGCTATGCAGCAAGAAGGCATTGAGCCTGTTTTGTACAACGACAGTGTGGATAACGGATGGTGTTTAGCCATTGTAGAACCCGATAAAGAACGCACCTTTATCACGGTAGAAGGCTGCGAACAGTATTGGAGTCAAGCGCTATTAAACAAGCTCAACGTCAATAGCGGTTCAATTGTTTACGTATCTGGCTACGAGCTAGTTGATAAAGAAAGCGAACCGCTAAAAAACTGGCTACTAGGATTAGATGATTCGACCAAAATATTTGTCGATTTCGGACCTCGCCTTGGCGATATCGAGACGTCATTTGTCGATAAGCTACTTCTCAAGCAGCCAATCCTAACGGTCAATAGAGACGAGCTTAAAGTGCTAATCAAGAAATCTGATGCCACAGTAAGTGACGCAAAAGCTTTCTCTAGCGACAAAGGCGTAAGCCTTGTATATCGTCTCGACAAGCAAGGTGCATGGGCGATTGAACCTAACTGCAAGCCTGTCAACATCCCTCCATATAAAGTTGAGGTTGTAGACACTATCGCCGCTGGTGATAGTCACTGCGGTGGTGTGCTGGCGGGACTTTCGTCAGGCTGGTCACTTGAAGACTGTGTGCGGTTAGGAAATATGGTTGCAGCTATGGTTGTCGCAACACAAGGCGCTGACGGTGCTCCAACGAAGCTGGAACTCGAAGAATTTAATAACATACAGCAAAAATAAAAAAGGATTAGAGGTAGAATATCTGGGCGGGAGCATACTTTGCTTGAATTTTAACCAAAGAAAACTTCCGCTCGATAATTAAAAATGGGCAGCTCGACAATCCTGAAGGCTTATCTGTTTGGGAGCAGTTTTACGCGCTAGCAGCCTAATTGTATCTGAAAATTAATACACTTATACTTCTACATAGCTTTGCGACAAAGCCCTCTTTTTTGAGTTGTAGGATGTCGATTATGTTTTTCCTGACTTCACTATCTACGTCATCAGATGCCATGAACTCAATAAATTCCATAGCTAGCTCTCTAAAAGTCAATGTCACCGAATGCTTTGATTCGGAATATTCCACAATCCACCACACCTGCCGGCTTTTATAACCCTGTTCAGCAACTAGATCATCGGTCAGCTTAATCGACTGTGTATAAAGTCCCAGCTTAGCAAGCAGTAAAATATCTTGGGCATCTATTGGCATTACGCCATGTGTGTTTGCAAAGTCTTCATGGCTAATTGTAAAAGTGTTTTTTTGCGACAATCAAACTGACTAATGCAGTAATTAAAAGCGAAACTTAAAATTCATGATTAATATATTTGCTTGATTTTCACTAATAAGCAAAATACAAATTAAAAGCAATTCATCACCTTATACACAAACGACATATACGGTTTTACGGTGGAGTTGTGCCTTACCTATGTCCCCTTCCCTTGATTAGCGCCCTTGCTACACCAATCAAAACCATATCTTTCGTTACCAGGCCCCTGCATTTATCTATCTGTGCATACCTGCGACCGCGGTGCCTTTGTTGTCACATTAATAGCTATAAAGTTATATAAATTAAATACAAAACCCTGTTTGATATAGTAAAAAGCAAGCATAAAAAATAGATCGAGATCCAGATATAACGTACACTGTCCGCTAATACGAGTTTTAAGGCAAAGAAAGACATTTCTGTACCCGGCACTGACCGCCAGATTGATGTAAGCAAATAAGATACATGCACCCTCACTGGTTGAGGGGGCTTTTAACGAAACTCTATAAACAGGAAAGACACAACATGAAAAAGCTAATTCTTGCGGCTGTTATTACTGCAACTTTCTCCGCTTCTGTCCTCGCTGGTAGCGTTGACACTTACGCAAAAGACGCAACATTGGCCCCGGTTGTTGAAGACTTCAAAACGCGTCAATTTCAAGAAGGTCTAAACCTTGTTGACGCTATCGTAGCAAAAGACCCGGCTAACCTAGACGCTCACAGAATGGGGATGCTTATCGGCACTAACAAAGATGATTTCACAACAATCATTCACCATGCCGACTCAATCCTTGCTCAACAGCCAACAGACGCACAAGCGCTATACATGAAAGCCATCTATAGCAAAGGCACAGGCTTACAGGGTTATGACGCCGCATACCAGACAATGAGCATTGCAAAGCCTAACGCAGCTAAAGCGATGAAAGATGTTGTAACGGCTGTTGATGCTCTATGGGAAAAGCCAGTTTACAAAGAAGCGCCTGACGTATCACCTGACGGCTTAGGCATTCTAGCGCTAGGCTCGCCAGCGAACCCAGACGGCACGCCACAGCCACGACTACAGAACACGCTAAACCGCACGCTTGAACTAGCGAACGCGTTCCCTAAATCGCCAATTTTCGTCACTGGCGGGGCTATTTACACAAGCATGACTGAATCACAGGCTATGAAAAACTGGCTAGTGAAAAACGGCGTTGATGCTGACCGAATCGTAATGGAAGATCAAGCGCGTGACACAGTAGGTAACGCGATCAATATCATGCCGTACCTAAAAGAGCAGAAACTTGATCGTCTATTGCTTGTAACTGTTGAGTATCACCTTAGACGTTCAGCGCTAATCATTGACGGCGTGTTAGATCAGCAAGGCGTTAACGTTGATGTTGTCGGCGTAGCTGGCGAGAGTGACAAAATCGGTCACGACTACGCGAAGCGGATGATCGTAGAGCGTGCGGCAAGCTACCGTGATCGTGGTCGTGCTTACGGATTATTCCAGCATGACGACTTTTTAGCTTTAGATAAGTAACAACATACAGCCCCGGCATGGTCGGGGCTAATTCTCTACATACCAACCTTTAACCGCGCACACCTCGCCTCTGATTAGCTTACAAGGCTCATGCAGACTGCGTCTGCGGCTTTTACGCTGAAAGCCTAGCTTGATACCCTGTAACTCTTTGTTATCACCTTAGGTCACCGGAATGAAAGGCCGTCTATAATAAGTGAATTCAATGTGTATAGAAAAATTGAACATTATCTGAGCGTTTCAACAAAGCTATAATTAAAGATATTCGTTCTTTTGTTTTATCGCAGCTTGATATACAGCTTCAGCCACTTTGTTATGCGCATCCTTATTTAAGGACGCCGGCACTAAAGCACCATTTTTCGCCAGTGCCGACAAGGTTTCTGAAACGGCAATTTTCATTTGGTGAGTGATTTTTGTAACATCAGCATCTAGTGTACCTTTAAATAAACCAGGAAAGGCCAGCATGTTATTCACTACTTTACCGCAGGTGGCAAATAGTGCGCCATTTTCTAAAGCTACACTAGGTTCAATTTCCGGATCAGGGTTGGTTAATGCCATGATGATTTGACCTTCACGAACCATTTCTGGTTTTATTAAGCCTTTCACCCCGGTGGTGGCCACTACCACATCGGCGGTTGCCATAACCTCTTCTAAACTTAATGGCTTCCCGCCTAAACTGCGAAGTTTCTTTTCTGCATCAACACTTAGATCGCAACCAACAACATCTTTTACGCCATAATCTAAGAGTAAGCTACAAATGCCCATACCTGCAGCACCAAGACCTATTTGGCCGAATACACGATCTTTTAAATTAACCTGGGTTTGCTTTGTAGCAGATAACAGTGCTGCTAATACCACCATTGCTGTTCCATGTTGATCATCATGAAAAACTGGTTTATTTACTCGCTTAATTAATTCATCTTCAATAGTAAAGCATTCAGGCGCTTTTATGTCTTCCAATAAAATAGCACCAAAAGATGGTGAAATGGCTTCAACAATTTCAATAATTTTTAACGGGTCTTTTTCTTTTAACAATATTGGTACGCCAGATAAACCGACTATTTCCGCCAGAATCGCGGCTTTACCTTCCATTACCGGTAAACCCGCTTCCGGGCCAATATCGCCTAAACCTAAAATGGCGGTACCATTGGTAACTATAGCTACAGTATTTTGAAGGTTGGTAAAATCCTTTATTTTACTCGGCGTTTGTTGTATTGCTTGGCAAACTCTGGCAACGCCAGGAGTGTAAACATCTCTTAAAATTTCTAACGAATCTATAGTAATGGTCGATACGGTTTTAATCTTACCTTGCTTATGACGATTAAAAACTCGATCTGATTTACCGGTTATAAAGGTATCTGGAAGAAGATTGATTTGCTCAAATAATTCTTCAATGCTTAGTGAATCATCATATTCTAGAGTGACCTCCCAAATTGTGTCTTTATCTAAACGACGAACCGCATTTAAGCCTTCTACCGTTGCACCAAACTCACCAATCACACCAAGAACTTTGGCCATATAACCAGGTTTATGTGGGGCTTCTACTAATAATATTTCAACAATGCGCATATCCACCTCGGTTTATGATGTTTTGGTATAAAAACAATACGTTACCAGGCATACCACATTTGGCGAGAGCTTACTAATGAGATTTAAAAAAAATACGGTTCTGTCACATCTTGGAATTGAAATATAGATACACTAATCCCCAGATACGATTAGGCCGCTAGAGCTGGATCCCGGATATCTCGTTCCTCAATTCCGGGATGACGTGTTTAGGTGCTTCAACTATTCATAATTTATGTGAAAGAGTTCTAGGGAGTAAAATTGCTCCCTAACAGACATATCTTCAGCATTTTTCATCCGTACATCAAAACGGGTGGCAATTGTATGAATGGCTATTTATTGAGTACCAAGATGCGACAGAACCCAAATTCTTGCTTAAAAAGAATTACAGGAACTTGGAACGACACTTTTAGCCAAGCGGTTTTACGCCGTTTGACTTGCTGCTTCCCAATCCGTCAGTATTTTCATGATCTGACGAGAATCTTTTGGTGTCGCCGCTGGGCGTTGAAGGAAATTTTGACCCTGCTCTAAGGCGTTACGAATTAATCTAACCTGGTAGAGGAATCCGTTGCCGTCAGCTGGTACCGTTACGGTTTCGCTTTGCTGTTCATATTCAGTAATGACCAATTGATTTTTTTCACCTTCCGGTAACCAAGGGTTAGATACAAGCTCTAAACTTCCTTTGCTGCCAAGTACCGTAAAACCCGCATGCAGGCCATAGTCTTCCGCCGTATGAAGCTGGCAGCTAATACCGTTAGTAAATTGAATGGTTGCGGCCGATTCGCAGATATTGCCATCTTCGCCAACTCGCCCCGATGCTGCAATATGGTAGTTGTCGAAAACACTGTCTCCGAACGCTTGCTGCATAACAAGGTGCATGAGAGACGCGGGATAGCAGCCAAGATTATAAAGTGCGCCCTTGCTATCTGGATTAACAAATTGAGCAATAGAGGCACAATACTGACCGTTGATCGCACGGATATCTCCAATTGCACCTTCTCGAATAATTTCACAGATCGTGCTGGCAAACGGATGAGTGAGATACATTAAGCCTTCCGCAAAGAAAACGTTATTCTTTGCAACGGCTTCAAGTGCCTCATCCGTTTTTTCCATATCAATAGATAACGATTTTTCGCAAAGAATCGCTTTACCTGCATTGGCTGCTTTTACCACGAAATCATGATGAAGGTGATTAGGTAGCGCAATGTAGACAATATCAACGTTGTCATCATTGATCAGGGCATCGAAATCGGTATATGTTTTTTCGATACTGTATTTTTCAGCGAATGCCGTTAACGGTACTTCCGAACGTCCGGCCACTGAATACAGTCGTGTATTGCCTTCTTCAACTATGGCATCAGCCATAACGCCTGAAATAAAGCTGGTGCCGAGAATTCCCCAATTCAGTGTCTTTTTCATTGTTTATTTCTCCACTGTTACTAGTTGGGTTTCAAATGCCTGAACCAGATCCGTTAAGCCTGATTGAATAAAGCGTTGAGTGTGCTCCGCCTGAAAGTGTTGTTCAAAGGCTGCTTTATCTTCATAACGTTCCCAGAAGATAAAGCGACGAGGGTTTTCTTTATCTTGCAGTGGAACAGCCATCGAGCATCCTTCTTCACTATTCATCCCTTCACAAAAGGAATGAATTGCAGCAATGGCCGTTTCGAGATCGATTTCAGGTTTGATGCGTAGTTCTGCTGTAATAAACAAGCCTTGTTCAAACATAATTTTTCCGAGTTAACGTAGGGAAACAATCAAATAGTAGGGTGGTATACCCAAACCACTTCAAGATGTAATGCTCAGCGAGAATTCAGTGGCTTTTAGGCAAGGCAGCCATATGAGCGAATAGTGGTTCTATTTGGAATATGGCTAACGCAGTATAAAAGCCACTAAAACTCGCCCCTTGGGAGCTCCTCTGGAAACTCACTTCCGCGCAAAATGTGCTTGAAAGGGGATGCCATACCTACACACATTTCGCTTGAATTGAATTCCCAGAGGATGCTCTGAATCATGCATCTTGAAGTAGTTTGGGTATAATATAATTGAATCCCCACAGTTGATAAACTACCATCTGGTTTGTTGTTTATAAACTATTGGTTGTTAATGTGGATAAATTGAAGAGTATGCAGGTGTTTGTGTATGTGGTGCAACATGGCAGTTTCTCTGGTGCCGCGGTCAATTTTGCTGTCACTTCAACCATGATTGGTAAACACATTAAGTTTTTGGAAGCGCACCTCGGTACAAGGCTGTTGAATCGAACCACGCGTAAGCAATCGCTGACAGAAGCTGGGCAAATCTATTATCTTGAATGCAAGCGAATTCTGGATGATATTGCAGAAGCCGAAAACAGCCTGCAAACATTAGAAAATAAGCCAAAGGGTACGGTGCGTATTAACTCCCCTGTTACGTTCGGCAATATTGTACTTGCGCCGATAGTGGCGGATTTTCTGCAGCAGTACCCTGATATCAATATCGAGCTTACGTTAGATAATGATTTGATCGATCCGCTGCATGAACAAGTGGATGTTGTGATTCGTATCGGTGATCTTGCCAGTTCATCGTTAATTGCCCGCCAAATTACTGTTTATGAGATGGTGTTTTGCGCATCCCCCGATTATCTTGCCAGTCATCAAATACCGCTTTCACTGAATGATTTAGTGACGCATCAATGTTTAGGGTTTAGCTATCGTGATATTCAAGCGAGCCTCGCGCTACGCATTGATACTTTGGCGTTTGATAAACAGCATACGAGACTGACCTCAAATAGTGGCCAGGCTTTAAAAGTCGCAGCGCTGAAAGGAACGGGAGTATTACTGCAGCCGCGTTTGTTACTTTCTGAAGAATTAGACCGTGGGGAATTAATCGAAATTTTGCGCGATCAAGTGCCGACGCCAACGCCGGTCCATGTCCTGTATAAGAGCAAAGCGTTACCACTCAAAACACGAGTTTTCATTGAGTTTGTTTTGTCTACCATGACCAAATCATGAAACGGAAACTCTGAATCTCGTATCTTGAGGTGGTTTGGGTATATCAGCTTCGCATCAAATCTGCCATTTCAAGCAGCGATTGCTCGATATAGATTCGCATCTGCTCGAGTTTGTCCTGCATTCCGGTTCGACTCGTCATATTGAAGCAGATGGAATCATTTCGCTTAAAGTACCTGATCCCATAACCGTCATCGACAATCGGACCATAACCCGCCAGTTCAACACCATATTCTGACGTGGTGCTGGTACAAACCACACTGTGAGTCAGGGCCTGGTATCCTTTATCGGTAAATATTTCTGGAAGCGTATCAATTCCGATGTCACGGCCAGCCGATTGATAACAGTATTTAAGGGCGAGTAAATGGGTGTAAATCCCATGACCAAACCTGCACTCGTTTGCCCTTTCGATGTGCTTTTGTGTCGCCTGAATGAGTGAATCGATCTTAGCCTGATCGCTACAATCGGGGTCACGTATATTTTGAATAAACGCCATCGACTCGGGCGAAACGGTATACAAAACATCGATACGTCCGTCAAGAAACGTTCTGGTCATCACTGCTTCATAGGCACTGTAGCACTTTCCATAAAGCTTATGTTCAGCCAATTGTAACGCCATCTGAACGAACGCATCGGGACTCACGCCAAATTGCTTGATCTGATTTTTACCAAACTGAGTAAAATTCAAAACCCTGGTTTGGGTATTGGCCGTGTGTTGACAAAACGCATCCGTTGCTGCACGAATCGTCTGCGTCAGCGCATCATCTAAATCAAACTCAATTTCTTCAGCTCTTGGGGCCAGCGATCCCTTTATCTGTGCAGAAGCGCCCCTTTCATCAAAAGAAACCTTATCAATCGTGTCATAGAGATATCCAATCAGGCGCAACATAACAGAGCCATCCACCGCTGTATGCTCGAAATTGACCCCGGTCTTACCATTTTTGAAAACGATAAATTGCAGCGACTTATCGAAAAAGCGATCCTTGCCATCTCCATGAAGTAACTGTTTTGATACCTCGGTTATCTCTTCCGGGTTGTTTTCATCCAGGCACAAGGCAAAAGCAGCTTCTTCGATTGCTGACATCGCTTCTCTATTATTAGCCGAGATCTGAAGCAAATCTGCCCTGCTTTCTGCCCAAGCATCTCGCTGCATTGTGGTTAGCACGCCTAAGTTTTGCCCTTTTCCTGAGATAGAAAGAATGCAATCAAGATCAGATTCAATCGCTGATGGCGATCTGATACTTCCTTTCTCATCAAGAATAGTAATCTTGTATATGCGCTGATTATGCATTACCACAATATGCTTTCTGGACGATGAAACTTTGAACTCATCCGTCCCCTGCTGCGCTATTCTTGTTGAGGAAAAAAGGTTGTTGTACTGATTCATGCAAAGCGGCATGTCTTTTTGCATGTCAACAATGAGCTCTTTTTTATCAATCAAAGAGATAAAATTATAAACGCTGACAATAAGCGCGGCGGCAATATTTGCCTGTGAACAGGCCTTTTCATCAAGCTTACTTTTCAGGTAATAAAAAACGTTGCTGTTAATCACCAGAGGATCTCGGGATTCCAGATAAAGAGCTCGCCAGACGGGCGCGGACCAGTTAGCGTGACCGTGCCGGTTAGCCCATTCAATCAGCTCATTTTGTAATACTTCTCCCTCTCCGCCAGACTGCAGAAACTGCTCAATCACCTTTCTGGTTCTGGCTCGCTCTTCGTCCGTTAATAACGGCTCAGCCCATTCAATGAGTTTACGACATGTTTTATTTAAGCTTGGCACCGGCATTATCGGTAACTCGTTTTGACAACTAAATGTGTTTCCCATTGTTTTTTTAATTCCTTGGGGTCTGTCTATTTTTTTAGAATGAGTCTTGCTGAACGCTATTATTCTCACCGCTGGGCGGCAGATACAAAGTAACCCTATTCGGTAACGCGCGGGTAAGCCTAAGCCCTATGTATAAAGGCTAAGGCTTACCTGCGCTTTCGAATATAGAGGTCGAATTATGTGCTGGTTTCGTATCGAACAAATTCCCGCTATCACTCTAGCGGAAAACCGATTTAGCTCGCTAATTCAATTTTGCAAAAATCTATTTTGTTTTCTTTCGGCGAACATTCAATAATGGCTACTTCCTTATACTGTTTCACTAAAATATAACCGAAGCAGCCTAAGATTAGGGCGATAGCCAACGCGCCGACCCACTGTATCTGCAAGAAATCCAGTTTGAACAACAAGGTTAGTCCACTCATTAACACTATGTTACCAATGATGTATTGAGCCTTACCGAAACGCTGCACCGTCAAGTTTAAATTCTCGGTATAGAGTCGGATCAGTGAGTCCAATGAATTGACTACAAAGGTGATACCGACCAGCACCATAGCTAGGTTATAAAAGCCGGTGGTGGCTATTTCGTTCGCGCTGTAATAATAGAGTACGGTAAACCAGACCGCGATGGGGATCGATGGAAACACCATCATAGCAATCAGCACTTGATAGGTTTTCATACCACCCGCAAAACGTGAGGTAAATTGACCAATCATGATGCTCCAAGCAAACCACCAGAATAAGTAAAATTCATGGTAATCATTCATTGGTAAAACAAAATGATGCAAATTGCCAAAGTAATTACCGATCAAAGCAAAGGTGGTCACAAACTCACTTATGTCTGAACCATCTGATAAAAACGCGCCTGCCCACATCAAAGCAATTAAGCCCAAGAAGAGCCAAGTACTGGCTAAGCTCAGTATGCGCACATAACGAATACTCGTGCTTGAATAAACTGCAGCGGCAATCACCACAAAGACAATCAGGTAAAAACTACTAACGATCGTTTCTCCGTCACCTAATTCTGGCAGATACCAAGGTAAATTTGTCAGTAGCAGGTAAGCGGTAAAGGCACAAGTGCCGATAATGATGAGATTGTTGATGAACTTAATCAGTGGGATCTCAAAGAACTTCACCTTCGGCTCTATGACACAAAAATAGAAACAGGTTAAGAAGTAAAATGCCCAGATCAGAAATGCCCAAAAGCCAAATTCGATGGCTAAAGGATTACTAAAGCTGTATTCAGGGCTTGCGGCCAGGTCTGCGTATCCCGCAAACTCGGTAAGCGGGAACATGATCAATCCCACGTCCAACCCGGAGGTAAACAAAATGGCAATAAAGGTAAAGGTGCGCACAGGGGTGACACCAATACATTGCACATTACCCCAACGGTAAATCACGAATGCAATCGCGACAAAAGTAAATAAAATACCTGTAATAAGCCAAGTGGTCATTATTGAGTCCCCGGCTTAATCTTTAAATAAAACATACTCATGGTTCCTTGTATTATGTTTTTAAATAACCAAGTACATTTTTAAAGGCTGTAAAAACCCCTCAAACCTTAAATATCGTTCATGCGATATTTAAACCCTGATAAATTAAACTTGGCGATAATAGACCTTTTAACCGAAGTGGCTTAGGCTGGCCTTAAACCTAGAGACCATATGTGTCTTTTTAAAAACACATATGGCTGTATTCGTCTTCATGACTTTTCTTTTATCCTTGTTTTTTTAATGCAAGAGCTGCTTCATGCAACTATCGTTTTTAGGTTGTGAAAACCCTCTTGAAACGCGAAAAACGTTCCCAGTAAAAATATCGTTAGCGAATTAAATGATTGGTATTGTCAGGGAAATACTGAACGCTTGGCTGCGCCACTGCGTTGCTCTGTTTCCCATTGCGGAGCGATCCACGTTGGTGCGTTTGATGGTGCGAGTGGTCTATTTCCCAAGATGGCATCTGCTGCCTTTTCGGCCACCATGATGGTCGGGGCATTGAGATTGCCATTTGGAATAGTCGGGAACACAGAAGAGTCGATCACTCGCAGTGATTCGATACCTCTGACCTGGCAATCTTGGTTAAGCACAGCCATTGGATCGTTATCCGCTCCCATCTTACAGGTACAAGACGGGTGGTAGGCGCTTTCCACATTTTGGCGAATCCAAGCATCAATCGCTTCATCACTAGTGATATCCGCACCGGGCTGAATCTCCTCTCCGCGATAGTCATCCATGGCTGGCTGAGCCAGGATTTCACGGGTCAGGCGAATGCAATCGCGCCAATCCTGTTTATCTTGTTCGGTGCTGATGTAGTTGAATTCAATGTTTGGCTTTTGGTGCGGATCAGCCGATGTCACCCAAATACGACCGCGGCTTTGCGGTTTGTTCGGACCAACATGCACTTGGAAACCATGACCATCAAAGGCAACTTGGCCGTCATACCGCATGGCGGCAGGCAGGAAGTGATATTGAATATTTGGCCATTTCAGACCCGCACGAGAGCGGATAAAGGCGCATGACTCAAAGTGGTTGGTTGCCCCCAAGCCATCTTTTCGCAGTATCCAGCGCGTACCAATCAAGCCTTTGCTGACAAGCCCCAGTTTACTGTTCAGGGTAATTGGCTGGTGACAGGCGTATTGGAAATAGACCTCAAGGTGATCTTGCAGGTTCTCACCAACGCCCGGTAGATCGTGTTCAACGGTGATCTCTGCTTGTTCCAACACCGCTTTAGGACCAATGCCCGATAGCTGAAGGAGCTGCGGTGAACCGACGGATCCGGCAGATAGCAACACTTCTGTGTTGGCGTAAACCGACTGAACTTTACCGCCAACTTCTATTTCAACACCTATCGCCTGTCTGTTTTTGATCAGTACTTTACGGGTTACAACACCTTTCTTCACTGTCAGGTTATTGCGCTTCATGGCGCGGCGCAGGTAGGCGTTTGAGGTCGAGGCACGTACACCTTTATCGACCGTCATATGCATTGGACCAAACCCTTCCTGCTGATAGCCGTTATAGTCATCGGTTTTCGGATAGCCCGCTTGTTGCCCTGCATCGATAAATGCCTGATACAGCGGGTTAAGCTGCATATCGTTGCCATTGCAGGTTGCGACAGGACCATCGCCTCCGCGATAGGCATCTTCTCCACGTATCCATGATTCAGCGCGACGGAAATACGGCAGGCACTCCTGGTAGCTCCAGCCCGCGGCACCCTGCTCTACCCATTCATCAAAGTCGCAGGCATGGCCACGCACATACACCATGCCGTTGATTGAAGAGCTTCCACCCAGTACACGCCCTCGCGGACAATGCAGGCGGCGGTTATCGATGCCTGCCTCGGGTTGTGTTTCGAACTGCCATGCATACTTTTCACTGTTCATTGGGTATGACAGTGCAGTGGGCATTTGAATAAAGATACTTCTGTCACTTCCCCCGGCTTCAAGCAGCAAGACGCGGTGTTCGCCCGAAGCGCTTAAACGGTCGGCCAACACACAGCCAGCGGATCCCGCGCCGACAATGATGTAATCATAAGTTGTGTTCATTTGATTTCCCTTTCGATTCTGCAATTAAGATTGAAGCCTGCTGTTACCGATATCTACAGTTGCTAGCGATACCTGCAATTGCAGGTATCTAACGGCTTATTCGTAAGGACACTCAAGATCACCGAGTTCAATCATCACACTCTTGTTCTGGGTGTAATGGTTAAGCGTTTCGATTCCATTTTCACGGCCAATTCCAGACTGTTTGTAGCCTCCCACTGGCATTTGAGCCGGCGAACCACCCCAGGTGTTCACCCAACAAATTCCCGCTTCTATTTGAGCAATAACACGATGGGCACGAGAAAGGTTTTGGGTAAATAGGCCGGCAGCAAGTCCGTACTGCGTTGCATTCGCCCGCTTGATCACCTCATCCTCGTCGGTAAATCGCAGTATCGACATCACCGGGCCAAAGATCTCTTCCTGGACCTGAGGCATATCGTCGGTGCAATCGGCAAAGATAGTGGGCTGAACAAAGTATCCCTTGTCGAGTCCGTTGCCAGTTTCACGTTCACCCCCGCAGATAAGACGCGCGCCGGATTCTTTGCCCGCTTGAATAAAGCCGAGTACTTTTTCCAGATGTTCGCCAGAGATAAGAGCGCCGATTTGGGTCGACATATCGGCAGGATTTCCGATAACCAATTTATTGGTCCTATGGGCAAGTTGCTCGATGAAATCATCGTAAATCGCGTCATGAACAAACACACGGGTACCATTGGTGCAGACTTCGCCTTGGGTGTAGAAATTAGCCAGCATCGCTGCGGAAACTGCGTTATCCAGCTTGGCATCATCAAATACAATCAGTGGTGATTTACCGCCAAGCTCCATCGTAATATCTTTCAGTGTACCGGCAGCATCGGCCATCACTTTCTTGCCTGTACCTGACTCACCAGTGAAAGAGACCTTGGCAATGTCAGGGTGGCGAGACAGCATTTGACCGACACGATAATCTCCTTGCACAACGTTGAAGACTCCATCTGGAACACCAGCCTCAGTGAAGATCTCAGCCAGCTTCAATACCGACAAAGGCGTTTCTTCCGAAGGCTTAAACACCATGGCATTGCCCGCAGCCAATGCCGGTGCCGATTTCCACATTGCGATCTGAATTGGGTAGTTCCACGCGCCGATCCCAGCGCAAACACCTAGTGGTTCACGACGGGTATAGAAAAACTGACCATGCCCCAAGTCTTGTTGCTTTCCTTGAATCGCAGCGGCAAGCCCCGCGTAGTACTCGATAACATCCGCGCCAGTAACAATATCCACCTCGATAGCTTCCTGGATCGGTTTCCCCGTATCTTTGACTTCCAGCTCGGCAAGCTCATCGTTACGCTCTCGAAGAATGGCCACCGCCCGCATCAAGATACGACCTCTTTCCATACCACTCATGGCTGACCACACTTTGAAGCCGTCTTGCGCCGATGCAATGGCACGATCAACATCTTGGGTTGATGCCTGACCGATTTCAGCCAGTTGCTCACCGGTTGCAGGGTTAGAGGTTACAAAGGTTTCTCCTGATGAGACGCCAGTAGCTTGACCATGGATGTAAAGGGACTTCATTTTCATCAAAATGCCTTGATAATTAGTTTTTTATTATGAGATTGCACGTCAGTTCGAGTAAGGGGCGAGTTGTTTTTCCAGATAATCGGAAATGATCTGCTGTGCATTTTCGGGACAAATCCCTTTAGGATTCAGCGCGCCTCGCAGCCAGATCCCATCGATTAGCGCGGCAATTCCCTGCGCAACGAAGGCGGCTTGTTCAGCGGGTAAGACTTGCTTGAGTTCATATCGAAGGTGTGACAACAGGCGACGTTCGTTGACACGTTGGAGTCGATGCAGATCAGCATCGTGCATTGACAGTACCCAGAATGCGAGCCATGTCTTAACAACTTTGCTTTCGACTTGATAGCCATCGAAATTGGCGGCGACAATCGCCTTAATCCTTGCCGTAACATCATTACTGCCAACAGCACGTAAATGCTCAATCAATGTTGCCGATAGTTGACGTAACACCGAGCGCATCGTTTCTTCCAATAAACCGTGCTTGCCACCAAAATAGTGATTAATGATACCTGGGGATACGCCAGCTTTTCGGCTGATCAAGGCCACACTCGCTCCCGATAATCCGACCTCATCAATAACGGCCATCGTCGCTTCGACAAGTTGCGGCCGACGTATTTCTGGCATCCCTACCTTTGGCATAACTGTTACTCAAATATTTTTAATTGAACGTTTAATTAAAAATAAATTTACACTATCTCAGAGCTAAGTCAAAAAAAATGTTTCGTACAGTAACGAATTAAACCAGACAACCACACACAGCAACAAACACAAGATACTGTTATGTAAGGGTTTATTCGTTTAATCGTAAATTTTAATTTCATTTAAATGTTTTGTGTCGAAAACAACTAAAGATGGCTTTGTTCTGCAATATTGATGTGATATTTGGCGTCGTAAATTACAGCCATTCCTGAACGATAGCGGCGATCTCGATATCAGCGGCCTCTTCACAAAGGGTACGGATCCGGTCTGTATTTGACTCTAGCTGACGCTTGTCGCTACCCACGAGGCAAACCGCCAGAACGGCACGTTGCCATTTATCCTGGAAACCCACCTCGGCCACAGAAGCGTTGAATTTGTTCCTGATGCGATCCTTTAGCCCACGTACCTCGCTGCGCTTCTCTTTAAGCGATTGAGCATGGGGGATCACCAGTTCGATGGTCAGAAGAGTAATGAATATGGATTGATCGCTCATAGGGGATCACCATTATTAAAGACGTTGGTATTGTTGGTCGTGAACGTAACGTAGTTATGATCATGCAATTGGCTTCGATAAAAAGAAAGCTAGAAAGTTAGTTTCTTATCTCAATTACATGCATAGAATCGGGTGAGGTCAAGCCACCACATTCTTTATGATGGTTACGGTTTACCATAAGTTGCCCCAAACCAATACATAACCTGATTTGAGGCCGCTTTATCACAAAACCAAATTCAATCTAATATTCTTCTATTACTTTGAATCAGCACGGCTCATGAATTTATGTTCAGCGGTGTTGATCTTAATCTTTTCACCATTTGCAATGTATTCTGGAACTTGAACTGTCAGGCCAGTAGAAAGGATCGCAGGCTTAGTACGAGCACTTGCAGATGCACCTTTAATTGAAGGATCGGTTTCAACAATCACCAATTCAACAGTAGCAGGAAGTTCGAGAGCAACAGGAGAGCCGTCAACGGTAAGTACTTGCAGGCCTTTTGTCTCTTCTGTGATGAAAAGTAGCTCTTCTGAAATAGACTCTTTATTGAAATTATAAGGCGTGTAATCTTCGCTATCCATGAAGACGTACTCATCACCATCAATGTATGAAAAAGTCACTTGGTGGCGGCTAAAGTCAGCAAGGTTGATCATCTCATCGGCTTTGAAGCTCTCATCAGATTTTGCACCAGTTGCAACATCATAAAGACGCATTCTGTATAGACTAGCTCCAGCACGGCCACTTGGGGTTAGTTTGGTGATTTCTTTAACAAGCAACACTTTTCCGTTATGTTCGATGGCTGCAAATTTTTTTATTTCACTTGCCTTTGGCATGATCATTAGTCCAAAAAATAAATTGTGAAATGAAAATATCATGAACTGAATTTTTGGCAAGTGTTGAGGGTAAGAAGCGCTGATTTCTTCACCGCTTAATACATAATATTGTATTTAATAATCTCATATTGTATACCCAAGTTACCTCAATATGCAGGATTCAGAGTGATGCCAGCCAGTTCAATTCAAGGAAAATGAGCGAAGGAATGATTGGTCCTTTCGAGTGCATTTGACACAGAAGTGGGCTGGCTGGATCACTCCCGAAGGGCGAGTTTTCCAGGCACTAATGTTGCGTTGCTGATTTTTGATGTAGAGCGACTATATCTGCAAATCAGCGCCTGACCTTAGCGCCTGGAAATTCTCGCTGAAACGAGCATCTTGAGGTTACTTGGGTATATATCTCGCTATGCTATCAGGTACTTAGATGATTTCAGACAACAGAACAGAATGAACGCCACCTAACAGAAGATAAGCGATTGATATTATTTCAATAAAATGGTGATACACAGTGATTTCTAACAATTTGGTTCTGATAGCTGGACGATTCTTGAAGCTGATCTATAATTACTAATGAAGAGCGTTTCTTTCCGCCAATAGGTCTTGTGAGATGAGGGGAAAGAGTAGCAACCACGTAAGTTTCTGGGCTTGCAGCGTGGTCAACGAGAGAGAAGCAGAACCCTGTCATAGCTAACTCTCGACGCGCTTTTCATACTCCTGTCTGTTTTGTAGAGAATCAAGAAACCCGCCTGTAACGCGGGTTTTTTCGTTTTATTTCACTGTTTAAGGTCCTTGCTCACACTTCCCATTCTGAACCGGCTTCGGTTGGCTTGCTGGCGTCTAACGTCTCATCGGCCCAGCTAAGCGCTGCCATCACGCAAGGAAACCCCAGGGTACTGGTCAGAAGAATAAGGACATGGCGAATTTCATCAATGCTGGCTCCGGCTTCAAGTGCCCTTCTGGTATGGCTGTGGACTGCACCTTCCGAGCGGATTGCCGCAGCCGCGGCCAACTGGATAAGCTGCGCCGTTTTCTCATCTAACGGCCCTTCCTGCTTAACGGCCTTGCCGAGTGATTCAACGGCATTTAATAGATCCGGATGCCTTTGTTTGATCTTAAGGTATTGATTGGACGGATTGCCAGCCATAAGTCTCTCCTAACAAATTGAATTAACTCTTAGTATAGCCAGCTCTAACCAAGTGACATTTTCATTTTTGTCTTAAACACTCTCAAAGTGATGTTAGCCGGTTATGAACAAAGGTATCGCGCAATAATTGCACCATGGCGCGGGTTTTCTCTGGTAAATACGACTTAGACGGATACACAAGAGTTAACTTTATTTCTGGCAGAGCTTCATTGGGTAATACAGGCAGTAACTCACCACCAGCAATCGCATCTTGCACCAAAATAGCGGGCAATAGCGCAATTCCTTGACCAGATTTCGCCATATGTTGGATCATCTGTAAATCATCTGAACACAATCGAATCGTTAATCCATCAGCCAGTGCTGTGGCGTTATAACGACTAACCAAAATACGATGCTGATATAAATCATCCAAATGTGCCGGCTCACCATGAGTGGCAAGATATTCAGGCGACGCAACGAACCTGCATGGATATGGCAGCAAGGTTTGCTGAACATAATCTTCATTCACCACCTTCTTAGTGCTCGGCAGTAACTGCAAATCAATATTTTCGCGCTTTAGGTCAACACTGTCCTGGCAATGTTCAATCTCTAGTGATACCAGCGGAAACTTCACCGCATATTGCTCAATTAGCGAAGCAAACATGCTCGATGTGATCAGCGCGGCGGGAACCGCCATCCGAATGACCCCTTGTAACTCTTTCTGCTGGCTATCCAACAAGTTAACGGCTTGATTGACGGTAGTTAATGGCTCACTGACTTGCTCATACAATAAGCGACCATTTTCTGTTAACTCAATCTGCCGCGTAGTACGGATCAATAACTGGCAGCCTAATGCTTTCTCCAACTCTTGTAACCGTCGGCTTACTTTCGAGCGTTGCAGGGAATACGATTTTGCTGCTGCGCTGATCCCACCGTGGCGTACCGTCAAAACAAACAGGTACAGATCGTCCATACTAACTTTCATTGTCCTACCAATAGGTCGCAAATGTGATATTTGTCATTCTATTTAATCTAATTGATAATTTCTATAATAACGGACTTTTCTATTGTTACTTGGAATACTATGCAAACCGCAGAGTTGAAATTTCGTCGCTGGATGCAAAGCCTCATTATCTTGTTTATTCTTTTTGCTGCTTACATTGTTATTGCAGATCGAAATGCACCATTAACCACTCAAAGCCGCGTTCAAGGTTATGTGATTCAAATAGCGCCAGAAATTTCGGGTACAGTGACAGGTGTTCAAATTATCAATAACCAGAAAGTCGCCGCAGGCCAACCACTCTTTACGATTGATCGTCGTAAATATGATTTAGCCGTTGAAAAAGCCAACGTCGCCCTTACCCAAGCTCACGAGCAAGAAGCATCATTATTTGCTAAAGCAGAAGCGGGAGAAGCAAAAGTCGCAACCACTCAAGCCGCCTACAACAACGCACGCAGTGAATACCGGCGCATTAAACAACTGGCACATAAAAATTTGGTTTCAGCATCGGTGCTTGATAGTGCGTTCACCAATCAAAATGTCTCATTATCAAACCTTCATGCCGCACAGCAAGAGTTGCGGGCCATTCAAGTACAGCTTGGTGATGCACCAGGCCAAAGCAGCATGGTACTCGCCGCTGAAAATGCATTAAAGCAAGCCCAGCTAGATTTATCACACACTCAAGTCAGTGCACCAAGTGATGGAGTGATCACCAACTTACAACTTGAAATCGGCAGCACTGCCAGTGCAAACAAACCATTACTGACTTTTATCCCAACCGATTCGTTATGGGTTGCAGCGGATTTTCGCGAAAAAGCCATCGCTCTGATGTCTGACCATTCAACTGCACTGGTCACTTTCGATGCCTTTCCGGGTAAGACCTTCCCCTTCAATGTACAGAGCCGCGACTTTGGTGTTGCTGCAGCCCAACAAAGTCCAAATGGGATGTTAACGACCGTTGAAACCAATAATCGCTGGGTACGAGATGCACAACGGGTACGAGTAAACTTAACGACTGAAGAAATCCTGCCAGAACAACTGTTTGTCGGCTCACGCGCCACTGTGGTGATCTACCCTGACGATAATGTTACCTGGTCGCTATTGGCTAAGGCTCAAATCAAACTGGTTGGCTTGCTGCATTACATTTACTGATCACCAATAATACAAAAACAACATGATGAAGGCTTTGCTATGAAAACAATGCGAATATGGTTCGGCTGTGTCACGGGCTTAGCCGTAACCCTGGTATTTGGCTGGTCATACGGCTTATTTACCGCGTTATTGCCCTTATTCGTCCTCACTCAAATAGATCGCTGGCAGTCGGGCGTATTAGTTCAATTAGCGCTCGGCATTATATGGGTAAGCATTCAAGTCAGTTTTATTGTCGGCTTTTTTCAGCCCTATCCGCTACTGATGATTACCGCCGTCGGCATTATGCTGATGTGTAAATGTATCGCAATGACCCACAAGAGTACTTACCTCTTTGGTTATACCGGGCTATTAGTTGGCTCTATTCTGCTGAATTTTGCCAGCTACAATGGCTTTGATCTTGAAGAATTCATTATGGGGTTATGGGCATCGGCAATTGTCACTGCACCAATTGTCGCACTTGCACTGTATCTATTCCCTGATGAATTGCCTGAAAACGCTAAAACAGCAGCTAACGTAAAAAACGAAACTGCCGTCAACAAGCAAGCTCCGGCATCTAAAAAAGTCGAGATAAGAAACCTCCGCAAAGATCAGATTGGTATGGTTCGCCAGGCTGCGCTTGGCTGGATTGTTGCCATGGCCGCTTTCATTTTATTCCAAGTAGCAGATTTGAATGATTCATTATCAGCCCAGGCATCTATATTGATAGTGCTTACACCTATGACTTTAATAGGATCTTTAGGTGCAGCAAAAATCCGTATTATTGGTACGTTTCTTGGCTGTGTCGCAGGTATGATGGTTCAGTTAAGTTTGTATACGCTGTCTAACAATGGTCTGTTATTTCTGATCTCATACGCTATTGCTGCGGGTATTTTTTGTAAGTGGTTAGCCTCGGGAACCATCAAAGCAAGCATCGGTTTTTCAGCCATGTCCGCGTTGACGGTCCCATTAACGACTTCTTTTGTCCCCGAACAAAAAGATGCGTTCTTTTCTATCTGCTACCGGTTTAGTTCTATTTTTATCGCAGTTATCGGTACATCACTCATCATTTGGATCACCCATCACATGCTGGTTCGTTTCATCCCTTTAGATCCAAACCAGTCCAAGGAACAGAATTGACAATATGAACCCGAGGTAAATTAGGTATATCTATTGTATCCTTGATTTAATCTATCCAATATTTGGAAGGTATTAATGATGATTATGCAAAAGCATGAATTTCTATCAGAACGAAAAGAAGAAGTGACAGAGATTTTTGAGCGCATCGTCAATGCATCTCAAGAAAGTGTCGAAACTACTGGAAGTTACGTAGGTGATTTTGATTTTGATCGTAGCACAGCAAGGTGCGTAGCTATTAAAGCTCTCGAACGTGTAAAGGCGTTATACGTAGATAGTGGGTGGGATTTCGATTATAGCTTTTCGCAAGATACCACCAGCTGCTCTATCATCAGCTGATATAAACTCTAACCTCGCTTTTCAAGGGCGCTCATATTGATGCGCCCTTTTTGTTATCGCTAACTGCTCTCTATTTTAAAGCCTATTTTAACGACCACCTGAAAGTGACCTATCTTGCCATCAACAATATGACCACGAGTTTCAACGACTTCAAACCATTCCATGTTTTTAATGGTCTTATGACATTCATTAACTACGTTGCTGATGGCATCTTCGATACTGGTTTTAGATGAACCAACCATTTCTAGTTTTTTATAAGCGTGGTGTTCAGACATATCAAGCCCCTGTATTAACGAAGAAAACTTATAGAACTATAGTTGAAGAATAATTACTTTGCCAAAGTGCTCGTTTGATGAATAGCTTTGAGTGAGTTCTATTCACCAGTATTGATGGCCAGAAAAACTAAGGCGATTTGTACACCAAAGCGAGATAACGATTAAGGGCGAAATATGGCAATTCCGATTAAGCCTATCCATGCCTGAGGGATGAAACACTAACCCGTTATTGCACCGGCCTTTTATTAGGCTTCAAAAAAATGATGGGTTGTGGCCGCGCCATCATCTCCATTGTCCGATACAGCTCCATATGCTGGTTACGAAACTGCTGTGCATCAGGATCGGACGACGGTTGCAAGGCCGAGGATGAAGTACAACCTGCCATATACAAATCAAACAGTAAGAAGAACAGTAACTTACACATAACCAGAACTCATTGGCATGGCACAGTCAGACAAGAAAATCTCAGGGTTTAGCCGGAAACGGCGTGGAGGGACTTAGGTGAAAGTAGGCCAGTTACACTAGTTAAGTTTAACTCACTATCTCTATGAATGGGGCGAAAGCATGCCCTCTATTGACCGTCCGTGAACACCACTAATGAAAGTGTCACTCGAATGCTCGATCTGCTGCTCATCGAGGATCAGCGGCAATTGCAGGTAATCAACTACAGAACTTCGTAGCCAGTGAACAGGCACTTGCACGAATTGGGATAATGTTCATAATTAGAATACTGTTTATTTGTACAGCCTCTTTTTCATAGCAAGTTGCAGGACGTTCAAGAAAGAAATGACATGTAGCAGCCAAACGGAAAAAAGGTAAGCATCATGTGCGGACGGTTCAGTGTCTTAGGCGACATGCTGAGCAAGATGGTCAGCGAAGAGGTAGGAATTAGCTTTGAAGCCGAGGAGAACAACGACCTGCGGCCAACCCAGACCGTAGCGACCATCATCAGCGACGGCAGTACCCTGCGCCAACAGAATACCCAATGGGGTATCCAACCTGAGTGGGCTAAACGACTGATCATCAACGCCCAGGCCGAAACCGCCGCAGAGAAGAAAACCTTTCGCCAAGCGATGCAGACCCACCGTTGTCTGGTGCCCTGTAGCGGTTGGTACGAATGGCGGGATGAAGGTGGCCAACGCAAACAAAAATACCTGTTTTCCCATGCCACCAACAAACCACTGTATATGGCCGGGATCTGGTTTCCGTCAGAAACACCGCATATGGTCACCCTGACCACGGAACCTAACGCCATCTACCTCCCCTATCACAACAGGATGCCAGTGCTTATTCCAGCCGATACTATTAAGCTCTGGCTCGAAGGTGAACTAACCGCCCTGGCTCCTTTGATGATGCCTAACGACACTACGCCCATTGCGGTCACCGTGGCGGAATAATGACTCTCTAACAAAGTGCTCTAACCACATAATCAATCATCACGATCTTTAGCTCATCCATCTGCGATAAATCACGTTTTTATAATGCATTTAAGTTAACCAATGGAACGAATGAACGTAGCCGTTGCTACACTCATTCCCCCGGATACTCGGCATTATTAAGTCATCGGTGTTACTACGTCTTCACTCACACTATGATAAAGATCTAACGCCTTTTGCCACACATCAGTCAGCAAATCTTCCGAACAGAGTTGAAGCAGATGAGGCAATAACGCGTCTGCAAATTCTGCACTGGCTTCTTTAGGTAATAAAGTTGGCAGATGATCGATTGCCTGAACATAGACCGGATGCTCGTCGCTGTATTTTGCTTGAACAAACGGTTTGTCCATATAAGTGATCGCATCATAAACTGGGATCGGATTATTAGCGCTATTGGGATCGCAGCTGACATCACTAATAATGCGCAGCTTCTGATTCTGGCTCAGTAGTGACTGATCAATCATAGGCGGAATATCGCCTTTTAAGTAGACACAGTTGATAAAAACATCTTGGTCTAAAATTGCCGTGATCGGCTTTGGTGATTGCTCATATTCTTCTTTGTCCCACAGTGTCATTTTCTCGATGCCAACAGCTGTAAGCAAATCCGTTGCGCCAGTACCACAACGACCCAGCGATCCCATGACCATTACGTTAAGTTTGTTCAGTTCACTACCCAAGTGCTGCTTAATGGTATTCACAAAACTGACTTGATCGGCAAAAGGAGTCACAGCCGGAAACGGCGTTTGTTGTTGCTGAGAATGTGCAAAGCCTAGCAAGCCAAGCCCTGCCCCAACAAATCCTGCCCAGTAACCGAATGCAGCTACACGGCGATTATCGGCATCGGTTAAAAACTCAATATCAAAAATCTTCCCACCACCGGATTTAAAACGAGATAAGACCTGCGGTGCCTCATCTTGCCCTTTAAACGAATGGGCAAAGTAGATGTGATTATGAGCGATAGGCGTTTCATTTACAGGTAACTCTTTTAAGCCGAGCACCAGTGTATCTTGTGGCATTTGCGACCAACAGGTGGTGGTAATTTCTGCCCCAACAGCACGATAGGCCTGATCGGTAAATATACGGGTTGTTGATGATTCAATAATGACCTTTACACCCGCATCAATAAGTGTTTTTGCGCCATTCGGCGTTAATGGTGATCGGTGTTCACCTTTTTTCTGTTCGTCTCTAAGGTAGATTGTTTTCATGAATAAGTGTCTTTTCCTGAAATTCTGGATGAAGGAAATAGAAAATACTCATAGCACTGGTCATGATATAAACCGTGGGATTTGAATATCGCCATTGTTACCCGTAATTACAACTAGTGTATGGAAGTTATAAAACACCATAAAATGGGTATTTGCAATTCACTTACATGGCTTATGAGAGTCCAGAGTTTCTTTCACAGACTTCCAGCCCTGAGATTAGAAAAAACAGGGCAAATATTAAGAGAGTAATGTTCTAGAAACTGGCAATGAGTACCCTTTTTCACTCAAACCTTTCAGCCTGTTTTTTTTACCGCACTTTTTGTGTGAACTGTAGCAAACTTACTACCGAATTGTGCATGATTTTGCATACATAAGGCGCTAGAATAACTAACAAGATACGATGTTTAGCTGAAAGCGGCATTTTACTATGCAAAATCAGCTATTTAACATAATACGTATTTTGCGAACTTGGTTACGCGTTATAGGTTTAGTGTTTATACATTAAAACGTGATGATATATTTTTTAGTTGATGGGTGTTTTTAGAATGAAAAGAAGATTGTTCAAGATAAGCATTTTAGCGGGTGTTATTTTAACTGCTGGTTGCCAGACAACAGGAAACACCGCCGACAGTTTATACAATCAATATAGAGGAAAACCGAATAATAAAGCTTATGCTATCGGGACAAACAATGTTGCAGGTGCTGCGTGGGGAGCGAAATCAACGACTGAAGCTATAAAACTAGCTAAAAAAACCTGTGATAATTCTGGAGGCATAAATTGTAATGTTACCGAAGTTAATGGTAGTGCACTAACTAATGAATCAATCGGTCAAACAGTTAATAATTTCAATATAGTTTCACAGGGAATTACTTACAAACCGAATTTAAAGGTTGCATCGACAGGCTTTTTTATTAACAAAAGCTATATCTTAACAACCAGTGACGTTGTTGAATCTTGCTCAAAAATCAACTACGAACGCAGTGGTCGCTTATTAGAAACAACAGTTGTTCGTGTAGATAGAACCAATAACATTGCAGTATTGAAATCATTAGAACCAAATATTAACTCTGCAACAATAAGTTCTAATAAACAAACTAAGCAAGGTGAGCGAACCTACACATATGGTTATGACTTATCGAATAGGGAAAATTCAAAAACACCAACATATCAAGGTAAAATCACAGATGGAATTATTAGTTCAGCATCAGGTAAATATAATGATGTTAGGTTTATGACCACAACTAATGAAGTGAACTCAGGCAATGTTGGCGGTCCGGTAATGGCTGAAAATGGTGATGTTATTGGTATAATTACAAATATAGGCAAAGAATCAATAAAATCATCTATGTTTAGTATTTTCTTAAATGAACTCAATATAAAGTATCAAGTAACTAAAAATAAGGCTTCTGTTTCTCCTGCTAAAATAGCGGAGAAAAGTCATGATTTTTCTGTACCACTAGTCTGTTTAAATGAAGCTTAATTTTTAGTGTTTAATTCACCCCGTCTAGTAATACGGGGTGAAAGTAATATGAGATTTCTGCAATGGTTTATCATGACCACACATTAAACAAATACTACAGGACAATTTGTCATTTATCCTTTTTTGCCAACATCTTTCGCAACGAATCAGCTTTACGCTTAACGCCAATCTTAGGGTTGATTGTTAGTGCTTCATCAAATGCCTCTAAAGCCCTCTCTTTGTTGTCTAACAATTCGTGAGCCAGCCCTTGTACTTTAAGCGCTATGCCTTTCCAGTATTTGTTTTCGTCTGCTCCAAGAGAACGAGCTCTTAGGATTGCTTCAAGAGCCAATTTAACGCGTTCTCTACTCGGCTCCGGTTCTTTAAGGATTTCTTCAGCCGTCAGAAGAACTGTATCAAACCTATCGCAGCATAGTTGTGCAGCATCATATTTTTCAGCATCCACAAAAGCTCCTTCTTTGTCGTAACGGAATGATCCGATTTCGTCGATGACTACTGTAAAATAGGGTGTGTCTTCAATGAAGTCGTAACTGTCTGCCCAATCAGTTGTTGGATTTATGGAGAACAGCTCAGTGTTTTTTTCAACATCAAAAGCAGACAACAGGTTCCCGTCTTCGCTTTCGGGGTTATTGGCGGTTTGACAAATAGCATAGCGTCCGCCATCTGATATACTGCTGTTAAAAATATTCGCTTCGAATTTTCTTTTTATAAGTTCATCGCCATTCGCCGCGAAAACGTAAAACGTTCCTGATAAGTCATTTCCAAAATGCCAATCTTCAATAGAAAAAATACCATTATTGGCGATATAACCAGAGTTCGGGCGTTCTAATTTTCCCTGTAATACAATCTTTTCTTGTTTTGCATTGTATAACACATAACGTCCGAATCCACTTTCTCGATACCCACCTGTCTGCTGTTGAGGATCGCTGTCACTCCAGCATATAACCCATTCGCCAGAATCAGATTTTTGGTACTGACCAAAGAAATTGATTGATGATATTTCAATAAAATCATCGTGATATGAGATTTTTTCACTTGGCTTAGAAGTTGAGTGTTTTTGATTCGTTTGCGTTGTTTTGTCTTGATTCTTACCGAATAAATCATTGAGTAATACCATGGGCTCTCCTTGCACTTTGATTACCAAGCTACACATCAATCCGCCAAGATTGAGAACTGCGCAACTCTCTGTTTGTATGAGTATAAAACAAACTTTAGTAATACGCTTAAAGAAACAACTTGCATATAAGTGGTTAGGATGTGAGATTACTAAACATAAGGTAAACCTTTAGCTCCTAACATCAGAATTTTGCCATATCTATCACGCAATGGAGACGTTATCGAGCACGCTTTTCCTTAAAGCCTGCACAAAGGTTCATTCGTATTTGATCTATAAAATATTGCGCAACGCTCGTTATTGGGAGTTTGCCAGACTATGTCGTATTTCGTTAACTTAGGCTGTTAGGTTGAGTATGAATCAGTACATATGATGAGAATCACTTCACAAAGTTCTGATTCATTTTTGGTGGCCAACTTCCTGCCCTATACAGTGAGATTAGTTCGTGGTTAAAGAGGGTCTCCAATGGTTAGGATTCAGAGGTGTCCAGTTTGTGGTTCATGCGAATACCTTCAATCGCGTTCTCTTGGGATTAGGGTTTGACTGTGTGGTGTAGTAATATTTGAGGCAGTAAGCAGAGCGGAAGTTTTACTATTTTTTTCTTTGAGAGATTAGTCTTGCCACTTTGATACTGGTTCGCCTTTTCTCTTCATCTATCGTGATTAGAATGGCAGGCTGAAAATTGCATCTTTACTCACACTCTAAATATTCTATGTAGTCTTAGTTTGAAACTAACTTCCAACGGCCAAACTTGACTTCTCAGAATTGCTAGGCTTTACTCAATTAAAGACCGCAGCAATTTCTTGGAATTAATTATTCCAAATAGAAATTGTGGCGGTTTTTTTGTTTTTATAGGGTAAGGAAGAAATCTTCAATACCGTCAGTGATTTTTCAAACTTGGAGAAGTGATCAAATGACTATAACACCACTAGAAATTAATGGTTACAGCTCTCTTTCTATCTTTCAAGAGCTCCTTAGCCAACAACCACAGCTTCTAAAAAACGCACCAAAAGAGCCAGGTATATATCTGCTTTATAGCCACGATGGTTCTCCCTCATATGTTGGGGCATCTACAAATATTTATGGCCGGATAATGAATCATGTGAGTGGTGATGGAAGACAAGGAGGGAACTCACATAAATTCACTCAATTGTATAAAACTGGATTAATGTGGTTTGATCGTTTATGTATTGATAAAGAAATCTTAGGTAAACATCAAACTCAAGAGCATGTTGAAGCCGTTAAGAAATTACGTAAATATGCAGTTCGTCAAGATTGCAGGTGCGCTTTCTTTGTTATCAAACCAGTGCCAGATATAAGTCTTAATGAACATTATAAGACTGTACTTAAGCCACTTGAAGAGAATATTATTGATTGTATCGACAAGCAAGGCTGTATTGGCCCGAGTAAGCTATTGTGGAACAACAGTCAGTGTCTTACATCTGAGTTCACTGATATTGAAGGCTGGCAACAAACTAAAGTCGAACAAGCGATACTTGAAGGTGTGATTAATGAAGAGGAAAAAGTTCTAATTTTAGAGCAACTTGAGCTCTATCAGAAAGTAATAGCGGCAACATAATTCGCTTTATATTTTCATACAGCTAAACAAATTCACGTTCTTCTGTATAGATTATTGTCAGGATCAAAAGAGCAGATTCCTGCTCTTTTTTCTTACCTGGTGATTAACCTTGCTACTTTGATGATAGTGCTGAGGTTTTTTCTGTCGTTCTCGGCTCCTATCTCTATCAAGGCATTGCCCGTAATGATTCGTTCTGGTGTTAACGACCATCTATTTGGAGTTACAAGCCTTCCTTTTTTTATACTCCATCCTCTCCATTCATCACTTAATGGGTCAAGTTCAAGGCCGGAATACATCCGCATTAACCGTTTGCACTCTGGCGGTATTGGTTTTCCTTTATCCCACAGCGTGACAGTTCTCACACTCTTAAAACAAAGTTTAGCGGTATCTTCTATGCTTAATCCGCATCTAAAAAATCGGAAAATATAGTTTTCTGTTAGTTCATCTCTATTTCGCATCAAACCCTTCTTATCGCAAAGAAAGGATTCTAATTGATTGTTTTATATTTACTTTTTGTTTTTAACATAAGCCAGCATAATGCGYACTGAGCTATAAATATATGTCTGTTATAGCTACCCCGTATAGTAATACGGGGTGAAAGGTTTTTGTGTGCGTCATGCTCTACAGTCTACAGTCTACAGCGTGGTCATGAACTCACGAAATGTACCATGGGATAGATTCCACCAATTCTTACAGCCTACACCCTTCCGGACTATCAACGTGTGTGCTCTCTATTTTGAGTGCACCATGTTTTACAATACGGTCATGAACTCACGAAAAGTGTTACATCTCTGATTTCCGTCAATTTATGTGTATGTTTTTCTAGACGTTCATGTCGCCTAAAGGTGCATTCCGCTGCATAATATCGGCACTTGGTATACAAGGAAGTGTCTCTTGAAACGTCAGAATGGTTTTACTTTAATCGAATTGGTAGTTGTTATCGTTCTTATGGGGATCATTGCGATTACTGCTGCTCCTCGATTTCTTAATGTGCAAGATGATGCTAAAGATTCAACATATTTAAGCCTAAAGGGATCATTTCAGTCCGCTGTAACTCTATTTCATAGTAAATGGCTAATCGATGGCGAACTAGATCCTAATGTTTCTGAAGGCCGTGAAGGTGATTGGGGCTACACTATTTATAATCTTCATTTCAATAAATATGGTTACCCCCGAGTTATCGGTTCGCAAGAAGAATGTGACGATATTTTAGAAAATTTATTGCCTGATTCTAGTTTGACAAAGGATGATGACTATACACCAGTGATTACAGGTGATGGTTTGGATGGCAATATGTGCACATATAATTTTACTGATGCTCCATATAACCTTACTTACTCTGAGACGAATGGTGAAGTTACTCTAGTTAAACGCAATATTTAACTGTATTTGAAGAAATTTTTTTGGGTACTCCATGCTCTACAGCGCGGTCATGAACTCCCTAAATGTATCACGGGGGTAGATTCCACTAATACATGCAGCGTTCGTGCTGACTCTCAACATACTGGATAGGTTCAGGTGCAAGCCTATCTTAAAAGTTGTGCTTTTTGTTCGAACTGCCCTCGCCTGTTTGAACAATGTCATATGCATTGTGAACAGTAACAAACTTACAGTACATTTATGTATAATCCTTTAGACATAAGGGCGTAGAATGTCCGACTATGTACGATAAAAGGCTGAAATGTGCGTTTTCCTATGCTAATTCAGCTATTTAACGTAATTGGTATAATGTACACCGTAAATGTAAATTGATTTCAAGATTTCGGGTGAGATATACAAAATCACTTCGTTGAATACAATGTTAGGTATTAGTG